>DASRJI010000186.1:0-9070 GCA_035649535.1 Acidimicrobiales bacterium
ACGACGTGGTCGCCCTTGACACCGTGGGTGTCCCAGGGAACCGAGACTTCGACCGAAGCCCCGGCCGCGAGAGCCGCCGTCGAGGCCGTGCCGATCAACGTTCCGTCCTCGAGTCGGAGCTCGGTGGAGCTGGCGCCGGCCGCGCCGTCGCCGGCGTTGGTGACGGTCGCCCGGAGCACCACCCGGTCACCCTCCTTCGGGCTCTGGTTGGCGCCGCTCATCGCCGTCACCTGGAGGTCCGGCGCGGGGGGCGGATCGACATTCGGATCGATGATGACGATGTCGTCGTCGATCGAAGTCATGCCGTACTTGATGCGGAACTGCTGCTGGATGCCAAGGACGTCCTGCGTGACATACGCGTCGTTGACGGCGGCGAAGAACCACTCGCTGCCGGTGCACCTGCCATCGAGGACCCGGAGCGCCCGGTCGTTCACCGGCACATCGAAGCCCTGGACGGTGGGGAAGCCCGGCGCTGTCCAGCCGTCGCACGCGGCGGCGCTCATCGTCTGGCGCAAGTGGTAGTACGAGACGCCGCCGTTGGCAGCCGTATCCGATCCGAAGCACTCGGTCGTCATCGCGCAGCCGGTGATCACGGTCCGATTCGGCCCGACGACACCTGCGGATACCGGCGCGCTGCCGTCGACGACCGTGCCGCTCACCGCGGTCACGCTGTCGCTGAAGCCGCCGCAGACCGAGCAGTCGACGAGCACGAACATCCTGGTCGTCGGCGCGAAATTGGCATTGAGCGCGGTGCCGAGCTCGCAGTCGAAGAAGTCACCGGTCTCGCCATTGCCGGCCTTGAGGCCGGACAGCGACCCAGCGACGCGCTCGAGCGGACACTCGGAGCTGCCGCCGGTCCAGCCAGCTGCCGTATAGACGATGCCGTGGCTGGTCAGGAAGAAGAAGAACAGCGAGTCGGAGTGCTGGTTCGCCGCCGCGCCGAGGCGGGCGAGCTGGGTCTTGACGTTGTACTCGGATGCTTCCGGATGCGGCGACTGCGGGACGCCGTTCTCGTCCACCCAGCCGTCGGTGAAGGCCAGGATCTGGGCCTGCGAGTCCGGGATGCAATACGTGTTGCGCAGGGACTGGAGGTAGAACTCGATGTTCCCCAAGTCCGCGCGGAAGTCTTCGCGAGGCTGGCCGGGCTCGTTGCCGTCGTTGACGACACCGAGGAAGTAGACGTGATCGGGGCTGCAGTTGAGGGGCGTGGGCGTCGGCGTGGGCGTGGGCGTCGGGGTGGGCGATGGTTCGACGCCGCCGACCGGCATGCGCACCAGTGAGTCGCATGCGCTCAGGCCGTCGGGGCCGCAACCAAGCTCCGAGTCGTACAGGACCACGTTCGGGTCCTGCTGGTCCGGCCAGTAGGGATCGACGTGCAGGACGATTGACTCGTTGGCCGTGATGTTCGGCAGGTTGACGGTCGTCGTCAGCCGCTCGGGGACGCCGGGCGTTTCGATCGGGATCTGGATGCGCAAGCGTTCGAACTTCTTCGCGCCGTCCGCGTAGATCCGGATGTTCCACTCCGACGCGTCGATCGCGTCGCCGGCGCAGACGTTGCAGTTGCCCCACCACTCGACGGTCATCGGGCCGCCGATCGTCGTGGGCTCGGTGAGCTCCCAGATCCAGTTGGGATCGATGAGGCTCCGGTCTGAGTCGTCGTCGGTCGCCGAGGTGGTTTCCCAGTGCGCCGGCGGGCTGCTGGCGTCGAGCGTCGAATCCGGACGCAGGAACGGGCCGCCACAGGCGTAGAAGTCGGCATTGCCGTCGCCGACGCAGCCCTCATCCAGGTTGCCCTGGAAGTACAGCGTCACGGTGCCGCCGCTCCCGGTCGGCGTTGGTGTCGGGGTGGGCGAAGGCGTCGGCGTTGGCGTCGGGTCGACGCCGCCGCACGACGTCAGGGTGTACGAGCCGGCGGGCAGCGTCTTGAGGTTCGTCGTCAGGGTGCCTGGCTGGGCCGCCCCGGACGCGGCGATGATCGACGTCAGCGTGCTGCCGACGCCTGGGTTGAGGATCTTGCTCCCGGCGATGGTCCAGCTGATCGTGTTGTCGTCGAGGCTGTACGAGCCGGCGTCGGGCGCACCGAGAGTCGTGAATGACCCGCCGGCGAGCGTGCCGTAGACGAACGACGCCTGGCCGGTCGTGTTCGTCACCATCTGGACGAAGTAGCTCGTGCCGGTTGGAGCGCCGGGCGGGACGAAGGCCACGCGCCAGTGCTGGTTCGGCGGCAGCCCACCCGCGACGCCGAGCGCCGTGACCTTCACGCCGAGGCGGAGGTTCGGGTTCGGGGCACCGGCAAACGTCGGGTAGAGGCCGGCCGCGGTGACCTCGAGGATGTCGTTGAACGCCGGGACGTTGGTCGCCGAAGGCGCAGACGCGACCACGGTCGAGGGGATATTGCAATCCGGGGCGGGCGAGCCTCCGGCCGTCTTCACGGCGACCGGGAAGTGCTGCTGCGGGACTGCCGCGCCGGTGGCCGTGAAGCGGATCTCGCCGAACTGCCAGCGGCCGGGCACGAGGCCCGTGTCCGTTGCCGTGATCGTGATCGTCTGCGTGCCCGGCAGGCCCGGGGCGCCGAGGCCTGGGGCAACCGACGGGGCCTGGAGGGGCTGCAGCGTGAACGTCGACGGGCTGACCGAGAGGTCGAAGCCCGCGCCGTCGGTCGCGGAGACGGTGTAGGTGACCGGACGCGTGGAGGTGCTGACGAGCGTGCGTGTCCACGTGCAGGTCACGCGGCAGTCGGAGTTGGCGAGGCTCGCGATGTTCAGGCTCGAGGCCCTGCCGCCGGCGACCGGGTTGGCGGCCTGGTAGGCGGCGACGGACTCGCTGACGGTGAATCCGGCGATCGCGGCTCGGGCGAGATCGATGCGACCGCCGCCCATGTCGAACGGATCGGCGGGCGTCGTGTGATCTTCCTTCGTGACCGGGACGGTTTCCTTGCCGCCGTTCGGGACGGTGAAGGCCGTCGACATCAAGGCGGACTTGATCTGGTCCGGGGTCCAATCGGGGTGGAGCGCCCGGATGAGCGCGCCGGCGCCCGCGGCATGCGGGCTCGACATCGACGTGCCCTGGATGACGTTGTAGTCGACGTTCGGACCGTCGTCCATCCAGGCCGCCCAGATGGCGACTCCGGGCGCCGTGAGATCCGGCTTGATGACATCGGGGCTCGTGAGGTCCGGGCCGCGGGAGCTGAAGCCCGCCATCCGGTCCGCAAGGCTCGAGCTGGTCTCGATCTGGGTGCCCTGCAGCGTCGCCTGCGGGCCGAGCGCGCCGGCGAGCCAGGCCCGCAGGGCGGTCCCGTCGTTGTCGCCGATCATCACGGTCGGGATCACGTGGGTGTCGGCGAGGACGCTGTTCCCGGTTCCGGCCTGGCCGATGAGGATCATCCCGGAGCCGCCGGCGGCCTTGACGTTGATGCCCTTCTGGACGCGGCCGATCGTGCCCTGGTGGCAGACCACGATCTTGCCCGCGATCTGCGCCGCCTGTGCGGACGTGAAGGTGTCGCAGAGGTTGTTGCCGAGCGCAAGCGCGTCGACGAGTGCCGTCGCGCCAAGGCCGGATGTCATCGACATGCCCGTGAACGTGATCGCTGTGCCGTTCGACTTCGTCGCCGTGACGCGGCCCGTTGGCCGGCGGTCATGCGTGCTCGCGCCGACGGACATCAGCCACGGCGAGTTCGACGGGCGGCCGATCGTCTGCGGGCCGGGCCCGCTGTTGCCGGCCGACGCGGCGACGAACACGCCGGCGGCGTGGGCGCCGAAGAAGGACTGGCCGAGCGGATCCTGCCAGGGATCGGTCGTCCCGCCGCCGATCGAGAAGTTGACGATGTCGACCGCGTCGGCCGTCGCGGCGTCGATCGCGGCAACCAGGGCATTGAGCGGGCACGAGCCGAGCACAACCTCGGCCACCGGGACGACGAGCGACGGGGCCATGCAGGCCTTGTAGGAAATGATGTTCGCGTGCGGCGCCACGCCGGAGATCCGCCGCGGGCCGATGGTCGTTGTCGGCGCATAGACCGTCGCATCCACGATGTTGCCGGCGACGGTGCTGGCGGTGTGGCTGCCGTGTCCGACGTCATCGGCCACGCCAACGCCGGTGAAGTCGTAGAGCCCGATGAGCTTGTTGTTGCAGAGCGCACCGGGCGCCGGCGGCGGGGTCGCCGCGCACTCGCCGTAGAAGCGGGCGCGGGGATTCGCATGGACGTAGCCGTCGACCGGGCCAACCTCGGCGAAGGACGGGTGACCGATGTTGACGCCGGTGTCGATGATCCCGGCGACAATCCGCTCGCCCTTCGTCCCGACCCCTGAGATCGCGGAGCCGTCCCAGATGTCGTCCGCGTTCATCCATGCCGGACCGGCGTCGGTCAGGGTATGGAGCGTCTCGTTCTTGCTGACGAAGGCGACGCCGGGCATCGCCGCGACGGTCTGCGCCTCCTGCGGGGTGAGGTTCGCGGAGAAGCCATTGAGCGCGTACACGTAGCTGTTCTGCGCAGCGACGGCGTGCCCCAGTGACGCCGCGATCCGGCTGAGGAGCTCAGCCCGGACCTGCCCGAGGTAGGTGACGTACGCCTGGCTGGCCGGGCTGCTCGCATCCAGCTTCACCGCGCCAAGCGTCTCGGGGTTCGTTGCGGCGAGATTGCCCGTGCCGCCCCGATACAGCGCGACGGCTGGCGCGGTCTGGACGACCAGGTGGAGTGACGCCTGCGCGGCCTCGGCGGGTGGAGCCGTGACGCCACCGACAAGCGCGAGCGTCGACAGCACGATGGTCGCCGCGACCATCACGGTCGGAACCTTTGCACGCGATCGCGGCGCGGCGATCGAGCGGACGGTAGAGGTACGCATTTCCTCGGCTTCTCCCTTGGCGCGACCAGTGACACCACTCAGCGTGGAGGCGTTTGCGGCAGTATGCCACCACGGGAGGGGGTGTCAAGTGGTTCTCAGCATCGCCGGCGATCGGCAGACAGCCCCGTAACAGCCCGCCCGTTTGGGCGTCTCAGCGACGTTGAGACCGAAGCAGGACGACGCCATTCAGCACACCCGGCGGGATGCCAAGCCCTTGAATCCCGTGTCCGCGGGCGTACGATCACGGCCTGAGACGGCGTCTTCGAATCAGCGGGTCGGACGGCCCGCTTCGCGGAGGGGTCTCGAGAAGGCGCACTCGATGGTCGGGTCCGTTCCTTCACCGCGGTTCCCGCGTCGGTCGCCAGCAGCGGTGTATCGGCTGGCCTTTGTCGCGCTCGTCGCGGTCCTCGGCTGCCAGAGCGTCAACCCGAGCCCATCGATCTCGCCGTCGGCGAGCTCCGAGGCGAGCCCGCCGGCCGAGTCCGCGGCTCCGAGCAGCGGGCCAAGGCCCACGCCGAGGCCTTCGCCGGCCTGGCACCTCCTGGGGAGCCCGCGCGACGCGACGTTCGTCGACGTGACAACGGCAGGCTCGAGTGTCATCGGCCTCGCCCGAACGCCCCACGGCAGCCAGGTCTATTCGACCAGCGACGGTGTCTCCTGGCGGAGCGGTCCGGACAGCCCGGCACTCGACGACGTGTGGCTGACGCGCATCGCGGGCAGCGGCGTCCACTTCGTGGCGATCGGCTGCCGTGCGCCACGCGGCGTGTGCGAGTCGAGCGGCGCCTGGACCGGCAGCGACGTCGGCGCGGCGCCGTGGCAGGCGACCGGCGGCGCCACCTTTGCGGGCGCGTCCCTGACGAGTGTCGTGTCAGCCTCTGCTGGCTTCCTCGTCGCGGGAACCAAGGGCGGCAAGCCGATCGCCTGGCGATCCGCCGATGGGCAGTCGTGGGACGCCGTGACGATCGCGAGCGAGGTCACGTCGCTTCTCGCCGTGGCCGGCGCTGGTGAAGACGGTTACCTCGTTGTCGGCACGACATCCGGGGGTCTACGCGGCTACGCATCTCGCGATGCGACAAGCTGGGCCTCCGGCACGCTGAAGACAGCGACGATCCCGACGAGCGGGTACCTCAGCGCGGTCCGACTCGAGGACACGTGGCACGTCTTTGGCCGGGTGCTCACCGAATCGGGCGGCGAGTCGCGCGCCGACGCCGGAGCCTGGCAGTCCAATGACGGCGTGGCGTGGGAAGAGTGGACGAAGCAATGGGGTGACAGCGTCGGCAACGCCGAGCGCGCCTTTGTCGTCGGTGACCAGATCTGGGCGTCGAGCTCTCCGTGCGCGAGCTGCTGGCCCGACCTTCACTTCTACGACGGCAACACGTGGCGCCAGCCAGTGGCGCCGGATCCGGACATGCCGGTCGTCGGGCCCGCTGCATTCGCCGAGGTCGGCGGCGAGGTCATTGCCCTCGGAACGCGCGCGGCCGTCCTGACGGAGCGGGCGATCCCCGAGCCGAATCCGGTCACCGACCAATCGGTGGCGGGGACGCTGTACCCGAGCCCGCTCGTCTCGCCGCGCACGGGAACACCCGCGGCCGCGGCCGGCGGTCCGAGCCCGGACATCTACGTCCTGTGGCCGGGCGCGGCGTCGGGCGCCCTGCAGCTCGAACGATTCAACCCGGACGGGAACGGCTCCTGGAAGCGCCGGGCGGACGTCCCCGTCGCGCTCTCGGATCCCGTGATGACGTATGGCGGCGATCGGAAGCTGTACCTCAGCGGGGTCGCCGCGAACGGGCGCTCGCCGATCTACGCCTACGACATCGATCACGACCGCTGGTCGCTGCGATCGAACCTTCCGGTGGCGCGGACCCGTCCTGCCTTGGCCGTCCGCGACGGCAAGCTGTACGTGCTGGGCGGGCAGCTCCTGGCGCCCTCGGGAGGCCTCGCTGCAGGCGAACAGACGCCGCGCGTCGACATCCTCACGCTGGCGACCGCTCGCTGGAGCAGCGCTGCACAGATGCCGGGCACGGCGGAACGGTTCTCCGCGGTCGCCCTGCACAAGACCGGAGACGTCGTCGCCGGAGCCGCCGCTCGACTGCCGGCCGAGCGCTGCCCGACCTGTCGGATCCCGGCACGAACCGACGCGACCTCAGTCCTGGCGGGCGGCCCGCTGATCGCCGAGGACCCGACGCAGCGCCCGAACCTCGAGCTCATCCTCCTGCTGCCGGGCCGCGCCTGGCACTACGACATCACCAAGGACACCTGGACCCCTGGGGCCCAAACACTGCGCCAGGGCATGTCCGGTCCAGCGGCCATCGGCCCGACGAACGACATCTTCGTCTTCGGTTGCGATCGCGTGGATGCCTACGACCCGACGCTCAAGGTCTGGCATTTCCACATCGCGCTCGACCAGGCCCGCTGTGACCCGGTCGTGGCGATCCCGGACCAGGGCTTCCAGATTTACGCGTTCGGGGGCGAGCACGACGGCGTTGTCCAGGCGCCGTTGCTCGCGCTGCCTGTCGGTGGGGGCTGATAACGCCGGCAGCGTCCCCGGTCGGGGACACGACCAGGAAGCGGCGAACCCGCGCATAGCCCCTATCCCGCATCAGCACTGAGAAGATCAGGCCATCGACCCCGTCACTGCCCGGTGACAGCATGGGGTGGTGCGGCGAGACAACATTCGAGCCGGCCTCCTCCGCCGCGTTGGCGCGTTGCTTGTCGCCTTCGCGGTCGCCGGCCTCGCAACCTTCGCAGCCCCAGCCGTCCCGATCCAGGTGGGTCGGCCCGTCCCGGTTGCCTCTGGCGAGGTTCACGTCGCTGTTGACGGCGAGACGGTCGTCGAGCTGCCGCTCGCGGCATCCCACGTCGCGCTCCACTGGCCGGGCAACGAAGAGGCCGCGCTGACGGTCGCCTTCAGCCGCGACGGCCAGACGTTCGGCCCCGAGACGGCCGTCGAGCACGACGAGGTGGACGACCGGGAGGCCTCGGCCGAGACCTACGGCGGCGTGCTGTTCGCCGACGGCGCCCGGTTCGCACGGGTGAGCTCAGATCGGCCGCTCGAGGACGTCACCGTCGTGGCGCTCGATTCGCACGAAGAGATTGGTGTCGTCGACCCGCCGTCCTCGATGGCCCTCGCCGCCACGGGTCAGCCGCCGATCATCACCCGGGCCCAGTGGGGCGCCAATGAGTCGTGGCGTTTCACCAGCCAGGGCCTCGAAATCTGGCCGCGGGTCTTCGAACGCGTCCAGAAGATCGTCATTCACCACACCGCTGGCCCGAACTACGACCCGAACCCAGCGGCCACCGTGCGCTCGGTCATGCACTACGACGCGATCACGAAGGGCTGGTCCGACATGGGCTACAACTTCCTGATCGACAACGTCGGCCACATCTACGAGGGCCGATATTCGCGGGCCTACGCCCCCGGTGAGATCCCGACCGGCGAGGACGCGACCGGCCGCCTGGTCACCGGCGCTCATGCGAAGCACTACAACTCCGGGATCGTCGGGATCGTGATGATGGGCACGTTCGTCGACCGCGACATCACGCCGGCAGCGCGAGCGTCGCTCGTGAGCCTGGTCGCATGGCTCGCGGAACGTCATGGGCTCGATCCCCTCGGCTCCAGCCTGTACGTCAATCCGGTCAGCGGCCTCTCGCGCTACCTCCCGAACATCATCGGGCACCGGAACGTATCGCTGACGGCGTGCCCGGGCGGGGTCTTCTACAACACGCTGCCGGCCGTGCGGAACGCGGTCGCCGCGAGGATCGCGTCCACCACCGGCTCCGCCGTTGACTCAAGCGCACCAACCGTGATCGCGATCGCACCGAGATCCGCATCGCCGACCCGTAGCCACACGGCCTCGTTCGGCATGGTGTTTTCGGAGCCCGTGACGAACTTGACCGTGGACGACCTGGGCCTGACCGGGACGTCCACCGGCTGGAGCATCACTGGCCTGACCGGGACGGCGGGTGTCTGGTCGGTGGAGCTTCAGGCGGCGGTGCCGACGGACGGCACGGTCGAGGTGACGCTCGCGGCCGATGCCGTCACCGACCTGGCGGGCCACCTCGGTCCGGCCGCGCCCGTGGCGTCGGGGACGATCACCTGGGATGCCGACCTCGTCGGCTCGGTCACGAGGCTCGCCGGTGCCGACCGCTACGCGACCGCGGTCGCGATCAGCGCGGCGTCCTATGGCCCGGGTGTCCCGGTCGCCTACATCACGAGTGGCCTCGGCTTCGCC
>DASRJI010000187.1:0-8121 GCA_035649535.1 Acidimicrobiales bacterium
ACCGCGCTCTGTCGGAGGAGGCGTACGAACGGTTGCGCACCATCGGCGAGCACACCGAGTTGGGCTCGGGCTTCAAGATCGCCATGCGCGACCTCGAGATACGCGGCGCCGGCAACCTGCTCGGCGCCACGCAGTCCGGCCACATCGCCGCGGTCGGCTACGACCTCTACGTGCAGATGGTCACCGAGACCGTCGCCGAGCTGAAGGGCGAGACGCTCAAGGAGCCGGCCGAGATCAAGCTCGACCTGCCGGTCGACGCGCATCTGCCCAAGACGTACGTCGACCGTGACGATCTACGCCTCGACGCGTACCGGCGGCTGGCCACCGTCACCACCGACGCCGAGGTCGACGACATCCGCACCGAATGGCTCGATCGATATGGGCCGCTCCCCCCGCCGGCCGACGCCCTGCTGGCGGTCGGACGCCTGCGCGCCGCCGCGGCCCGCTGGGGCGTCCGGGAGATCACGGTCGCGCGCGACGTCGCCCGGTTGAGCCCGCTCGAGCTGCGCACGAGCCAGCAGATCCGCCTCCAGCGCCTTCACGGCAAGGCGATCTACAAGGAGGACCTCGCCCAGGTGATCCTGCCGCTTGCGGCGGCCGACGCCCGGAGCCCGGCCGAGTCCCTCGTGCGCTTCCTCGACGAGTTGCTAGCCGACTAGGTTTCACCCTCCGTGCGACGTCTTCTGCTGGTGCTCGTCGCGGTCGCCGTATCGCTCGGGGCCGCGTGCGGTGCGGTCTCCCCGTACGCCGTGATCGTCAATGGCGAACGCGTGCCGCAGCGCACCCTCGATCGCGAGCTGAAGGCGATCCGCGGCAACAAGGCCTTCGTCGAGGCGCTCAACTCGCAGGGCGGCCTCAACATCCAGGGCACGGCGAAGAACACGTTCGACATGGCGTTCGTTTCGCGGGTCCTCACGCGGCGGATCTTCTACACGCTGATCCACCAGCAGCTCGTGAAGCGCAAGATCAAGATCACAGCCGCGCAGCTCACCGCGGCCCGGCGTGACACCGAGCAGCAGTTCGGCGGGGCCGAGATCATGGGCGGGTTCCCGAAGGGCTACGTGGATGACGCGGTCCGCACAACGGCCGAGATCAGCGCCGTCCAAGCGAGCCTCGGTCGCGGGGCGGCGACGCCGGAGAAGATCAAGGAGTACTACGACGCCCACCAGGCCGACTATCAGGAGACGTGCGTCAGCCACATCCTCGTCGACACCGAGGAGAAGGCGAAGGAGCTGAAGGCCCAGATCGACAAGGGCGGTGACTTTGCCGAGCTGGCCAAGAAGGAGTCCAAGGACAACCAGGGCGCGACCGGCGGCAGCGCGGCCAAGGGCGGCAGTCTCGACTGCATCACGGGCGCGCAGGCCGCCGGCTTCGTTCCCGAGTTCGTCGCCGGCTACAAGGACCTGGCCGTCGGCAAGGTCAGCGACCCGGTCAAGACGCAGTTCGGCTACCACCTGATCAAAGTCACCGATCGCCGGCAACAGTCGCTGGCCGACGCCACCGAGGACATCACCGCCAAGCTCGGGCAGGACACGCAAGACGCGTTTCAGCAGCTGATCTCCGACTCGGCGCGTAAGGCCAAGGTGCGCGTCAACCCGCGCTACGGCCGGTTCGACAGCGACCAGCTCACGATCATTCCGCCCACCGCGCCGCCGGCTGCTGGCACGGCGACGACGGCGGGACTTCCCGGCTTCACGCCCGCGCCCGGGGGCTAATGCCGCGCGTGGTGGTGGCCGGACTCGGCCCCGCCGGCCCCGAGCTGCGGACGGCGCAGACCAACGCCGCCATCGACCGCAGCACGCAGACGTTCCAGCGCACGGCCCGTCACCCCGGCGCGCTTAACGGCGTCGCGAGTTTCGACGACGTGTACGACGCCGCCGACTCGCTCGAGGACGTCTACGCGTCGATCGTCGAGCGGATCGTTGCCGCGGCCGCCAACGGCGAGGTGCTGTACCTGGTCCCTGGCTCGCCGCTTGTCGCCGAGCGCACCGTCGAACTGTTGCGCGGCCGCACCGACGTCGTCGTCGAGGTGCTACCCGGTCTGTCGTTCCTCGATTTGGCGTGGGCTGCGTTGGCGATCGACCCGGTGGCCGAGGGCGTCGTCATCGTCGACGGCCAGCGTTTCGCGGTCGACGCGGCCGGACGCGCCGGCCCGTTTCTCGTCGCGCAATGCGACAGCGCCGCGGTCCTTTCCGATGTGAAGCTGGCCGTCGACGACGGTCCCGACGTGACGGTGTTGCATCACCTCGGTCTGCCCGATCAGCGCGTCGAGACCGTGACGTGGGACGAGTTGGACCGCGCCGTCGCCGCCGATCACCTGACCAGCGTGTACGTGCCCGCGCTGGCGGCGCCGGTCGCCGGTGAGGTGGCGCGGTTCGTCGAACTCGTGCGCACTCTGCGCGACCGGTGTCCGTGGGACCGGGAGCAGACGCACGCGACCTTGACCCGGCATCTGGTCGAGGAGACGTACGAGACGCTCGATGCCATCGCCGGCCTGCCGGATAGCTACCCGCACCTCGAAGAGGAGTTGGGCGACCTGCTGTTCCAGGTCGTGTTCCACGCCACGCTGGCCGCCGAGGAGGGCGAGTTCACGATGGCCGACGTCGCCCGCGGGATCCACGACAAGCTCGTCGGCCGCCACCCGCACGTGTTCGGCGACGTCGACGCCACCAGCCGGTCCGAGGTCGTCGCCAACTGGGAGCAGATCAAGAAGGCGGAGAAGGGCCGCGACAGCATCATGGACGGCATCCCCGTCGCCCTGCCCGCGCTGCTTTACGCGCTCAAGGTGGGGCGCAAGGCGGCGGCGGTCGGCTTCGACTGGGACGCCGGCGACATCGAGGGGCCCATGGCCAAGGTGACCGAGGAGCTCGACGAGCTGCGCGCCGACTCCTCGCTCGAGGAGTTGGGCGATCTTCTCTTCGCGGTCGTGAACGTCGCCCGCCATCTCGAGATGGATCCCGAATTCGCGCTCCGCGCCGCGACCGACAAATTCCGCGCTCGGTTCCAGGCGATGGAGACGTTGGCCGAGGCGCGTGGCGTGGCGGTGAGCGACTCGTTGTGGGACGAAGTCAAACGAACAGGGAGGTAGTCAGATGTTGAAGGACTTCAGAGCGTTCATCCTTCGGGGGAACGTCATCGACCTGGCCATCGGCGTCGCTATCGGGGCCGCGTTCGGCACGGTCGTCGCCTCGTTCACGAAGAACCTGATTACGCCGTTGCTCGCGATACCGGGCGACAAGGCGAGCTTCGCGGACCGCACGCTCACGCTTGGCGGTTCGGTGTTCCGATACGGCGTCGTTATCGATGACGTCATCTCGTTGGTGCTGATCGCCGCCGTCTTGTTCTTCTTTGTCGTGCGGCCGGTCAACCACCTGATGTCGCGCCGTCGCACCGAGCCCGACGTCGAGGCCACGACGCGTGACTGCCCCGAGTGCCTGAGCTCCATCCCCGTCGCCGCCAAGCGCTGCGCGTTCTGCACCGCCCGCCTGACCAAGGCCGCCTAAGGGCGCACCAAACCTCTCCAAGATCGCGTCGACGAGCGATTTGCCCGAGTTCTCCGACGCCGGATTCACGTTTTGGAGAGGATCGCGATACCCGGGAAATCCCGCGCTCTCGCGCACCGTTGAGGGCAGGATCGTGCAGTGCTCCGACGAGTGTGGCGATGGATGTGGAGTCGAGAGGAGTGGACACCGCGTCACGAGACGTGGACGTGTCCACACTGTGGCCAGCCAGTCGAGATGCTGTCGAGCGGCTCAAAGAGCCCTGCGACGAAGCTGTACCTGCCCTATAGCGGGTTGGAAGTCGAGCGGATGTGCGTAAAGCAACGCGGCGCGCACGCCGGCCCTCCGATCGATTGGTCAGGCCGACCGCCGCCGTAGGCGGATCGCGCGGCGAATTACTTCTCGACGTCGGTGAACTTGGGGTCGCGCTTCTCGAAGTAGGCGGTGACGGCCTCGACGTTGTTGGGCGAGCCGATCAGCGAGCCCATCGTGCGCTCCTCGGCCTTGAGCCCGTCGGCCAGCGGCACCTGGCCGGCCATGTTCAGCAGTTTCTTGGCCCCGCGGATGGCGTGGGGGTTCTTGGACGCGATCTGGCGGGCCAGCTCGAGCGCGTCTTCGCGCGGGTTGTCGCTCACGCGCGTCGCCAGGCCTAGCTCCTTGGCCTCGACGCCGGACACCATGCGGCCGGTGTACGTCAGCTCCTTGGCGACATCGAGGCCGACCAACCGCGGGAGCATCTGCGTCCCGCTCATGTCGGGGATCAGGCCCCACCGGATCTCGAGCACCGACAACTTGGCGTCGGGCGCGACGATTCGGATGTCGCACGCGATCGCGATCTGGAAGCCGGCGCCGACCGCGGGGCCGTGCACCGCGGCGATGACCGGCACCGGAAGCGCCGTCCACGCGTAGGCGGCCCACTGGCCGCTGTTCGCCAGGCCGCCCTCGCCCTTGCGCGACGGGACGAACTGCTCGCCGCTGTCGTCGCGTAAGCCGTCGCCGCCCGCCATCGATTGGAACGAACTGAAGTCGAGCCCGGCGCAGAAGCCGCCGCCCTCACCCGACAGCACGACGGCGCGAACGGACGGGTCGGCGGCCAGCGCGTCGGCCGTGTCGCCCAGCCCGGCAAACATCGCCTGGTTGACGGCGTTGAGCTTGTCGGGCCGGTTCAGGCGGACGTCGGCCACCCCGTCGATGACTGTGTAGACCACTGCGTCGGACATGGCGCCGAGCCTACGTTGGGCGCCGTCCTTGGAGCAGCGTTAACTCAGTTGTAACGTTGCCCCCACCAATCACAGGAGTCACACCTACGTTGAGCGCAATTGAGCACGTCGCGGGGCGGGAAGTCCTGGACTCCCGCGGCAACCCCACGGTGGAGGTTGAGCTCGTCCTCGAGACGGGCGCCCGCGGGCGCGCCATCGTGCCGTCGGGCGCGTCGACCGGGACGTTCGAGGCCACCGAGCTGCGCGACGGCGGCGATCGGTTCCATGGCAAGGGCGTGCAGAACGCGGTCGGCAACGTGAACGGCCCGATCGCCGACCTCATCGTTGGCTTCGACGCGCTCGACCAGCGCGGCCTCGACACCGCCCTCATCGACCTCGACGGCACCGACAACAAGAGCCGGCTCGGCGCCAACGCCATTCTCGGCGTGTCGCTCGCGGCGGCCAAGGCGGCGGCCGACGAACTCGAGTTGCCGCTGTACCGCTACCTCGGCGGTCCCAACGCCCACCGGCTTCCGGTGCCCATGATGAACGTGATCAACGGCGGGGCCCACGCCGACAACAACGTCGACCTCCAAGAGTTCATGATCATGCCGGTGGGCGCCGCGTCCTACGCCGAATGCCTGCGGTGGAGTTCCGAGACGTACCACTCGCTGAAAGCGATCCTGCACGATCGTGGGCTCTCCACCGCCGTTGGCGACGAAGGTGGGTTCGCCCCCGACTTGCCGTCCAACGAGGCCGCCCTCGAGATCCTCGTCGAGGCCATCAACCGGGCCGGCTACCGCGCCGGCGACGACATTGCGATCGCCATGGACCCGGCCACCACCGAGATCTTCCATGACGGCAAGTACGACCTGGCGTCGGAGAAGCGCCAGCTGCGTTCGGCCGAGATGGTCGATTACTTCGTGGACCTCTGCGGCAAGTACCCGATCGTTTCGATCGAGGACGGCATGGCCGAGGAGGACTGGGACGGCTGGGCCGCGCTCACCGCGGCCCTGGGCGACCGAGTGCAGCTCGTCGGTGACGACCTGTTCGTCACCAACGTCGAGCGCCTCGACCGCGGCATCGAGCTAGGCGTGGCCAACGCCATCCTCATCAAGGTCAACCAGATCGGCAGCCTCACCGAGACGCTCGACACCGTCGGCCGGGCCACCAGCAGCCGCTATGGGGTCGTCATGTCGCACCGCTCCGGAGACACCGAGGACACGACCATCGCGGACCTGGCGGTGGCGACGAATTGCGGCCAGATCAAGGCCGGGGCGCCGTGTCGCTCCGATCGCGTGGCCAAGTACAACCAGCTGCTGCGCATCGAAGAGGATCTCGGTGAGGCGGCGGCCTTCCCGGGCGCGGCGGCGGTCCGTCGATGAAGCGCCTGGCCCGCCTTGGGGTCGCCATGCTCGTCCTGCTTGCCGTCCTGTTCCTGGCCGGCTTCCCGGCCCGCACCTACATCGATCAGCGTCGGGCGCTGGCCTCGACGAGCGAACGGCTCGAGGTGCTGAAGAAGGGCAATAAATCGCTGGCCGCTCGCGCCGATGAGCTGCACAGCGACGCGGCGGTCGAACGCCTCGCACGCGAGCAGTACAACCTCGTGCGCCCCGGCGAGGAGGCCTACGCGATCCTGCCCGGGCCGGCCGGGCCCGAGGCGCCTAAGCCCAAGGCGGCGCCGACGCACAAGCAGAACCTCCTCGAGCGCATCGCCGACAAGATCAGCTTCTGGTCCTAGGGCCCCGCGCGCGGACACCGCGGCAGTAGGCAAGACTGAGGGAGATGACCGACCGGTCCGGCGACAAGCCGCGCCCGAAGCGCGACCTGCCTGAGAAGGCCCCGCCGCGCGCGCCGTCGGTACGCATCGACGATGTCGAGCGCAATCGCATGGTCGAAGTCCTCCGCACGTACTGCGGCGAAGGCGTGCTCACCCTCGACGAGTTCTCCGACCGCGTCGCCCTCGTATTCGACGCCAACACCCAGGCCGATCTCGACCTCGTCGTGGCTGACCTGCCGGTCTTGCGCGGCTCACCCGTCCCCGAGACCGAGCGCCGCAAGACGTCGCATTCCGTCGTCGCCATCATGAGCGGCACGCGGCGCACGGGTCGTTGGCGGCCCGGCGAGGAGCTGAACTCGTTCGCGCTGATGGGTAGTTGCGAGCTCGACCTGCGCCAGGCCGAGATCGACGGCTCCATGGTCACGATCAATGCCTCGGCGATCATGGGCAGCATCGACATCATCGTGCCCGAGGGCATCGAGGTCGATCTGGACGGCTTCGCGTTCATGGGCAGCAAGGAGACGCGGATCAAAGAAGTGCCGCGCATCCCGGGCGCGCCCGTGGTCCGTGTCGTCGCCTTCGCGCTGATGGGCAGCGTGATCGTCCGCACCAAGCGCACGCGCGCCGATCGCGAAGCCGACCGGTCGCAACGCCGCCAGCAGCAGCTGGATCGTCGCCGGGCCGGCGTCGAACGCAGCCTCGAACATCACGCCCGCCGTATCGAGGAGAAGCTCGAGCGCCACGGCATCTCGCTACCCGCGCCACCGGCGCCGCCCGCCCCGCCGGCCGGCACGAGCTGGACCCAGCAGCTCGCGGGCAAAGCGGCGCCCGACGGCACCGTCACCATTCTGTTCAGCGACATCGTCGGCTACACCGAGATGACCGAGACGCTGGGCGACCTCCGCGCCCATGAGCGCCTCACCACCCACAACGACATCCTGCGGAAGCAGCTCGTCGCCCACGAGGGCTATGAGGTCAAGTCGCAGGGCGACGGCTTCATGGTGGCCTTCGCCGGCGCGAGCCGCGCCCTCCGGTGCGCGATCGCGTTGCAGCGGGCCTTCGCCGACCATTGCCGGGCCCGGCCCGACGAGCCCATCCAGGTGCACATCGGCCTCAACACCGGCGAGGTGCTCAAGGACGGCGACGACTTCCTTGGCCGTACCGTCATCCTCGCGTCGCGGATCGCCGGCGAGGCGCGGAGCGGCGAGATCCTCACGTCCTCGGTCGTCAAGGCCCTGGCCGACGGCAGCGGCGAGTTCATGTTCGACGTGCCCCGCGAGGTAAGCCTCAAGGGGGTGTCGCAACCGCAAACGGTGTACCCGGTCGTGTGGCAGGTCTGACGCAGGCCGACCACGACGTGGTGGCCGCGTTGCTCGGACGGCCGCCCCGGGGTGCGTTCACCGTTGTGGTCCGCGACACCGCGGGCAGTCCCGTCGTCATCCGCAACGCACCATTGCTCGACGACGGCACGCCGATGCCGACGCTTTACTGGCTGGTCGGCGCGAGCGAGCGCGAAGCGGTTGGTCGCCTCGAAGCGGCGGGCGGGGTCCGCGCCGCCGAAGCCGCTGTCGACCCGGAGTCGCTGCGCGCCGCCCACGCGCGTTACGCGGCCGAGCGCGACGCCGACCTGCCCGCCGACCAC
>DASRJI010000188.1:0-14780 GCA_035649535.1 Acidimicrobiales bacterium
TGATCGGGCCGAACGTGTGGGCGGGTCCGGCGTTGGGGTCGGTGCCCATCGGCGCCGCGCCCGCGGCGCCGTACGGCGGGATTTGGGGCGGCCCGACGGTGGCGGGCGCCAACACGTTCGCCGGACGGTGTCAGTTCAACGACGTCAACAACAACCCGATCTCGTTTCCCACCGCGCTGCATCGCCGACCGTGGTTCGTACGGTTCCAGGAGGTCGCACCACCGGCGCGGACGTTCAACCTGTTCTTCGTGCACACGTCGCCGTTTCCGGTGGCCAATTGCGTGGCCGGCGTGCAGGCGCTCTGGAACATCCCCGAGATCACCGCGCCGCCGGTTGCCGGTCAGGTCGACGTGGTCGCCGGCGACTTCAACATCGACGCGATCGGCGGCGCCAACTTCCTGGCTGCGTACGGCCCGTTGATGGGCCAGGGTTACGTGCCACTCATCCCGTCAGCGGCGGCGTCTCCGTCAACCATGCTGCAGCGTCGCAAGAGCGCGCAACCGCCCCTTGCCGCGACCGTGTGGCCGAACCGGCCCCGGTACAAGCGCGTGTTGTCGCTCGACAACATCCTGGTCCGCGATGGTGGTGCCGTCGTCCCCGCGCCGCAGGTGATCGATCGGGTCGACGGCACGCCGACACCACCATTCGTGACCGCGATGGCCACCCCGATCCCAGCGATCAACTTCTTGTATCCACCGCCGAACGTGGCGCGGTACACCGTGTTCCGCGCCGCCAACAACTTCCGGCACATTCGCGAGACGAGTGACCACCTCCCGGTCGTAGTCAACTTGTGAGGGCGGCGGCGTGACCAAGACGCTCCTCGCGATCGCAATCACGTTTCAGGCCGACGCTCGCCAGAATCAAGGACGCGTCACCGTCGGGACGGTGTCGACGGGCATCTACGACCTCGACGAGCTGGTTGACGAGGTGCTCGGGCCGATCCCGATACCGCTCGTGGTCACGACGACGACGGTCCCGAACCCGGTCGGCAACACGCTGACCCTTGCCGGCACCGCGTCGTTCCTCGGCCTCACTGCCCAGCCCGTCAGCATCCTGTTCACGGACATCGGCACACGAACGGAGCCGAACGTCGTCTTCGACCTCACGATGCCGCTGCCGGACGAGTGGAAGTTCGGGACGAGCTTTGCCGACGCGCAAGCCGCCCCATGGTCAGCGATCGATCTCGTGCTCAGCGATCGGGCCTTCGTGTTCTCGACCTATGACCACGCGCCCGCCGCTCCGCCGTCCCTCACACTGAAGACCGGGCTGAACTTCACCGCCACCGTGGGTTTCGGGGACGGGCCATACGAACTCGTCACTCGCATCCTGAACGCGGCCGCGGCGGCTGACGCGACGACGGACGAGACTCCGACATCGGCGGCGGTGGTCGCCAACATCCAACGCGTCGAGGTGACCGTACCGGCTGAACCGCCGACGCCCGGTGGGACCTACACCGGGAACGACATCTCGCTGCGTGGCGTGTTGGCGTGGTCGACCCCCTTGACATTCGGGCCGTTGCAGCTCGACGCGATATTCGTCGCCGCGTCCAACATCTACACGCCGTCTCCGCCCGAGCCGCCCGACCCTTACGCCCATCTGGACGCGGACGGCGGCGGCGCACCGCCCGACACCGCAACGGACCCGCCGCCGCCACTCGAAGACCTCGACGCCCGTTACGGCTTCGGTGGGCTCTCCTCGGTGTTCGGAACACCCGTCCTGTTCGAAACCGAGCTGCTCGGCGACTTCTCGGCGCTGCGGCTCACCTTCAGCTCCCCCGATCCGAGTTCGACGATCACGAACATCGCCCAGCTGTTGTCCCTCCTCGGAGACGGCGCACGCGATCTCATCCCCGCGAACTTCCAACCCCTGACGTCGATCGGGCTCGTCGAGGCCGGCGTCGAGTTCTTGATCCCACCGTCAGGTGGGATCAGCATCGCCTCGGCCAGCGCCGACCTGGCGATGACCACGGCTTGGGACCTCCCGGCGATCCCGATGACGGTGCGGACGCTCACGATCTCGTTGATGACGATCTTCGCCTCGACGGGACCCGCATGGGCAGCCGAGGTGGCCGGACAGCTGGTATTCCACGGCGAAGCCGCTCAGGACTACGTCTTCGACGTCGGGTTCACCTTCGACGCTGCCGGCAACTGGACGGTATCCGGCGAGTTCGTAGGCACGCTCACGATGCGGCTCGGCGACGTAAACGACGTGTTCCTCGGCGGCAGCGTGCAGTTGCCGCCGGCCGACACGAGCAGGTTCCTCCTGAGTGCCTCGTTCACGAACCCAGGCATCATCGTGGCGAACCAACCGGCGTCGTTGACGTTCTCGACCATGGTCGACGCCGAACTCGACATCCTCGGCGACAACGTTTTCCAGATCGAGAACGGCTACCTCACCGTTGATGTCGCCTACCCGGTACGGGCGGCGACGACGGCGGCGACGTTCGCCGGGACGGTCAGGGTGGCGCAGATCCCGTTCGCCGTCTCCGCCAGCGTCAACGGCCAGGGAATCGTCTTCACCGGGGCATTGGCGTCGCCGGCCCCCCTGGACCTGATGACACTCATTGGTCGATTGCTGCCCGCGGGCACGACGCTGCCGTCGTGGGCGCCACAACACGTCTACATCGATGCGCTCGGTTGGACGCTCGACACGGTGTCGGGCCATGACGAGATCAAGGGCGCGTTGACAGCGGTGTGGCGCCTGCCTGTCGGCGGCGGGCAACCACTCTCGCTCTCGCTGCGCGCCGACCTCAACGCGGACAAGCCACCGTCCGGCAGCCGCGTTTACTACGGCACCGTGTCCGGCTCCCTCGTGATCGGCGCCACCTTCACCGTTACCTACAAGTTCGGCAAGGGCGACCAACTGCTGACTGGGTCCTGGGTCGCCGGCGGCGGCCCCGACCTCGACTGGAAGGCGGCGGCCGACGACCTCTCCATCGACACCGGTCCCCTCGAGCAACTGCTCGCCGGCCTCGATCTCCCCGATTTCGGCCTGAAGTCACTCACACTGACGGTCGACGTCACGAAGAAGGACGTGACGATGGTCGGCGTGGCCGCCCACGGAGCCGGCTTCATCGAGGCGCGGCGCGATCCCGTTTCCGGGTCGTGGGGGTTCGCCGCGGGCGCCAGTCTCGACCCATCGTGGTTGTTCGAAAGCCTGGGCATCCAGCTCGACCTCCCGGCCGACTTGCGGTTCACGACGATCGCGGCCGCGGTTTCGACGTTCGCCAGCACGCAGTACACCTTCCCCGCCGGGTTCTCGGTGGGCGGCGTCGCCAGCATTACGGAGGGCTTCAACTTCTACGCCCAGCTCGACGCCCAAACGAATTCGACGGTGCAAGCCGCCCTGGCCTACGCCAAGTCCACCGATACGCGTGTTCAGGTATGGGCATCGATCGGAAAGAACACGCAGCAGCAGTGGCTCGCACAGTTCACCGCGTCGATCACAGGCGGGTTGGTGATCAGCGCGAGCGTCCAGATCGACCGGCTCTACCTGACGTTCGGCGCGACCACCGACTCGTTCTACGCCGGCCTCGGTTTCATCCTTCGTGTCGAAGTCGACTCCTCGCAGTCGTTGATCTTCGCCGGGCAGGGCACCGTGGAGGTCGGTGAAGCTACAGGCTTCATCGCGGCGCTCGCGATGACGGCGCAGGTGCACGACGGCAACGAGGTCGTCGCTACCGGCTGGCACAACGCGCTTGGCATCGAGGGCCTCACCATCGGTGCCCTGGCGTTCATGATCGGCATCAGCGGCGTCGATGCGTTGCCCTCGTTCGGCATCTACGGCGAACTGTCGTACAAGTCGTTCAGCGGGATGGTGCTCGCCTACCTCGACGCGAACGACCTGGACCCAACGACGAATCAAACCGCGTTCGCCGGCAGCGTCTCGCCGTTCAACCTGGCCGATCTGGTCGCGCTGTTCGTCAGCTCCTCGGTGGTGCCGTCGTGGCTCGTCGACGTTCTCGGCCGCTTCGAGGTCGAAGGCATCGACCTGTTCGACATCTCCGGCGTGAGCGCTGACGACGTCGCGCGTCTCGACGACGGCACCATGCCCGCGACGGTGGCGCAGGCCTTCGCCGCCAACGGGCGTCCGTTTTCCAACGAGCCGGCGACCATGCCCACGGTGGCGCCGGCCAGCGCTGGACACCAGTGGTTCGTCTTCGACCCGAAGCGGATCGCGACGTATCAGCTGACCCTGCAACCCGACCGGACGACCGTTCACATCGCGCTGGACGCGCAGTTCTACATCGCGCCGAACGGGGTCCAGTTCACGCCGACGCTCGTGTTGCCGAAGGGCTATGGCGCGCAGGGGCAGATCAAGATCTTGGGCGTCGAGGTGTATCTGTACGCCGCGGTCAAGACCGGCGGCCTGATCCCGGGTATCGACATCACCGCCCAGATGAGCCCGATCGATCTTGGGTTCATCAAGATCACCGCAGGCTCGCGGCCCAGCGCAGTGTCGCCCGGCGGTCCCGAACTTTCGGTTGCCACGTACTCGGACCAGACCAACCCGGATCCAGCCAAACGATCCCCACACTTTCTGCTGACCGGCGCGATCTCGCTCTTCGACATCATCACCGCCGAGGGGTACGTGAGCCTGGGCACAAGCGGGTTCGCCATGAAGGTGATGTTCAACCTGGGCGGGGTGCTCGAGGTGGCGTTCGTGGGCGTGTTCGACAAGAACGGCGACGACATTGAGTTCGAGATCGGCGCCGAGTTCATCGTGAACTTCACCTCGCTCAGCATCTCCTCGCAAGAGCAGGACGGCACGATCATCTTTCCGCAGACGGACTGGGCGCCCGACGACGGCATCGCCATCATCTGCGCGATCGACATTTCCGATCGCATCGGGAACCAGCAGTTCCGGCTTGCGCTCAAGTTCGACTTCTTCGGGCTCGACATCGGCTTCGACGTCGAACTCCCGGCGTCGGCCTTGGCCGCAATTGCCGACGCGGTGAAGAGTCTCCTCGAGGCGGGCGAGTGGCTGTTGAACTTCCTGCTCGACAAGTTGGGCTTGCCGCGGTGGCTCGCCCTGTTGCTCAGCGGCGCGATCGAGTTCGCAGAGAAGGCGCTCGGTGAGGCATTGAAGGCCCTTGGCGCTGATATCAAGTTGGCGGTTCAAGTGTTCAAGGCGCTGTACAAGACCGCCGAGATCACGTACACCATCCTCAAGGACGTCTTCACCGGCGACTTGACCGGCCTGATGCAAACGATCGACGAAGTGTTCGGTCTCAACATCGCGTACGCGGCGTTGGGCCAGCGCATCGGCCCGGCCGAACTACCCGCTGATGCCGACTTCGACACCATCTACGAGTGGCTGGTCAAGACGGCCGCGCCCTTGGCCGCGCAGGGCAAGTACCCCGAGCTATACGCGGCACCGGCGGGCTGGCTCACACTCGTGTCCGGCACGTACCTCGCCGTCCTCGACTTCGGGCTCGTGTTCTACGACCCCTCGCTGTACTCGCTGAAGATCACGATCGCCGGCCTCGGGTGGACAATCGAGATCACCTACCACCGGTTGTCCGACACGCTGGGCGTCTTCACCGCCGAAGTGCCGCCGCCCAGCGGCTGGTTGTCGCAGCAGTTCGGCCCGGTTGGGATCACGTTCCCGACGTTCAGCGTCTCGGTGTACACGAACGGCGACTTCAAGATCGACGTCGGCTTCCCGCGCGGCAACGACTGGAGTCGAACGGCGCGGCTCGAGCTCGGGTCGCTGACCGGTCAGGGTGGGTTCTACGTCGCCAAGCTGTCGTCGGCCACGAGCGATGTGTTCGCGGGCGGCGTCTACAACCCGATCATCGCCGCCGGACTGGCGATGCGCGTGTCGATAAGCGAGTCGGTCGACCTCGGGTTGCTCAGCGGCGGGATGAGCGCCACGGTCATGGGGATCGTCCAGGGCGCGATCGGGTTCACCGCGCCCGGAAGCGTTGGCGCCGAGCCGGCTGAAGGCGTCGTCGACTTCCTCAGGAATCCCGCGGCCGTGGCGCTCAACGGCCAGTTCTCGATCTCGGCGACCATCTACGGCAAGGTCGACTTCGGGATCGTCAGCGCGTCGGTGAACCTGTCGGTGTCCGCCGCCGTCGCCGTGCAGATTCGGACCGGTGAGCCGATTCGGATCGCCTTCTCGGCGCGCATCTCGGTGAGCGTTACGGTGAAGATCGACGCGTTCCTGTTCACGATCCGCATCTCGTTCAGCTTCCATGCCGACTACCGGTTCTCCCTTTCCGTCCCGTGGCCCGGCACGGCGCTGGTCGCGCCAGCCGGGAGCCTCACGCCGCTCGCTCTGGGGCCCGCTGTTCGCCACCGGCTTCCCGGCCAGGGCCCGCGGGCGACGGCCGCGCTCGGCGATACCAAGGTGCCCCTCACGTTGTGGTTCGCACCCGAGACGACCATGGCGTTCGACACCACGTCGCCGAGCACGCTCGGCACGCCCTTGATTGTCGCCGGCCTCGCGATTCCATACGAGGCCGGCGAGCCAGACAACCCGTTCAACACCCTCGTGCGCCGGCTCGTGTCCGTCGCGCTCGCCGAGGGTACGGCGACGTGGGCAAGCACCGCTGGAGTCGACGTCGACGCGGTTGGAACACTGCGGGCGCGGCTCTCGCTCAAAGGCTCGTTGGCCCGGCGCTACGAGTGTTTCGCGGCAACTGACGGCGCCGACGGCAGCGTGGTCGACTGGCCATGGATCCGGACATGGCTCCAGGCCAACTTCGAGGTCTCGATCTCATCACCGCCACCTCCGGCGCCCAACACGACGCCGGGTGCGGTGGTGTTCCCGATGTTGCCTGACCTGCAGTTGTTCGTTACCGGCCGCGTCGGCACCGACCCGACCAAACCGTTCGTCGACTTCGCCTCCGGTGGCCAACCGCCGTCGTACGCAACGTACGTGCAGGCGTTCCTCGCCGCGGTCGCCTCGTTCAACCAAGGTGCGGCACCGGAAACGCTGGCGGCGGACGACGCTGCCGACCAGTCGTTGGCGGCCTACGTGATCGCCGACTACTTCCAGCTGCTGATCCAGGGAGCCGTGGCCACCCTTGAGCGGGCAATGACGGACCGGGGCGCGGTCGGCATGACTGTCGCCGACTTGGAGGCGACCGACTTCGTCGAATTGGCCGGCAGCGTCGGGCTGTACTTCCGCAATGGGCTGCGCATCCCCGTCAGCGAGGAGCCGGCCCCGATCGATGCGTTGTACCGGCTCACCGGCCAGGCGTTTGCCGCCGACGTCGACGCGGCGTCACAGGCCTACCAGCTGAGGCTCGCCCCAGGACCGAACGGGGGCTGGATCTCGGCCGGCGCGAGCGCGACCCTCGATAAGGCCGCCCTCGACGCGTTGGCCCGGTTGACCGTGACCCCACCGTTCGCCACCCCCCCCGTGCCGGCGCCGTACCTCGAGTCGGCTCCGGCGACGTGGACGTTGACGCCGCCGACGATGTGGCGGTCGACGCCGCTCCGCGGCATCCGCGACCTCCCACCCCCGCTGATCGCCCAGCTAGCCGCCGCCGGCGCGGCCGGCGTAGCCGTCGAACTGCGCGAGCGGTCCGCCGATGCGACGGTCGTCGACGACGTGCCCGTTACGCTCGTCGCGAACCAGGCGGCCCGCTTCGACATCGTCGTGAAGGAAGTCGCCAGCGGCGGCACTGGAGTGACCGGCGTCTACCAACTGGTCGCCTTCGACCAGACCCAATACGCATTGCTCGACGCGCTGGTCGCGCAGGTCGGCGACGCACCAGCATCGGTCACCGCGTCGGTGCTGTACCCGGCGGCCGCGGGCGGCTTGGCCGACGAAGGCTCGACGCCGAGCGGTACGCAGTTCCTGCGCACCAACCTGACAATCGAAGCGGCGCCCCCGACGGCCATGGCCGCGAGAGTGGCGGCGGCGGCCGTTCCGATCGACGCCGCGCTCGATGACCCGCTCGGCGTTCTCCAAGTCGTTCGCGAGTACAGCATCACGCAGGCGTCGGGGTATTACCTGCTGTTCCCGGGGGCCGGGCTCCCGGCCACGATCTTCGACAGTCAGGGACAGGCGACTATCACCCTGCTCGTCCAATCCGCCACGCCCCTCGCAACGCCCGCGGTGTTGCAACCCTGGTTCGGCTCGATCGTGTTCACCGGCGTGTCGACCGACGACGCGGCCGACGTCTATTACGCCTCGGCAACGGACATTCAGACCTACAGCGTGGCCGTCGAGCCGGGCACGCTGCCACTCACCATGAGCCGCGTCAATCCCGCCGGCAAGACGGGCGCGCAGCAGCAGCTCGACACGCTGTACAACCTCGTCGCCTTCGAATTGACGGGCACGACCGCCTTCTGGCCCAGCGTCCCGTCGCTGCCGACCGGACCGCAATCCGCCGACAACGACGATCCCAGCAACCCGTGGACGTATGTGCTGACCGTGCCGACGGCGCGCTACTCGACCCAGAACCCGCAACCCACAATCCCACCGACGCCGATTGCTCACGTCAGTCCTTACGCCGGGGTCGGAGAGACCGTTGCGATCTCGTTCGAGGCTCGCGATGCATTCGGCGACGCCCTGGTCCCATATACGACCCAAGCCACATATCCCGTCGCCTACTTCGACGGCCTGCTGAGCCCGCAGCAGTGGCCCGGGACCGCGACGACCTTCGGCTTCGACGGCGCGGCGTCAGCGACGGTCATCACGCTCGACGCGGTCCAAGCCACGCTCGACGGCCTGAGCGGCGACGCGCTGACAAACGCCGTCGCCGCGATCCAGACCGCCGTCGATCAGCTCGCCGGCCCGAGCGTGCAGCTCGAGGTGTCGACGACCCTGGAGGCGGCGTCGGGCCCGCCGCCGCTGCACGTGGTCACGCCCGACATGTACGGCCCGGGCGCGTCCACGGTGGAACAGCTCGCGGCCGGCATCCTCGCGTACCTCGAGGCGCGCCAGGCGGGCACCACACCGCCGCCGCTACCGCCCGCGGCGGCGATTCTCCTCGCGCTGGACGATCCGATTTCTACGCAAGCGCCCACTGAGATCGCGGTGTTCTTCGCGATCAGCCGGACCGACCACGTCGACCCCACCGTGGCCCGGCAGCATCCCGCGTCCGCCTCCGTGTCGATCTCCGTGGCGCCGGTGGCAACGGCAGGCGCGGCGCTGCTGGAGCTGGCCACCCAATTCGCGGCCGCGTTCCCCAACTACCACTTGGCGACCGGCGTGGAAGGTCTGTCCGGCTCCACGCTGTACGCGATCTCGCACACGCTCGTCGACGTCACGATCCCGACGCCGGGCGACGGACCGCGCTACTTCGCGCCAAAGCCGCTGTCGAACCAGCTCCAGTCAGGGTCGGTCGTCGTGGACACGTTCGATCCGACGGGCGCGCCGAGTACCACCACGCAGACCTACAGCGATGTCGACCTCGACCAACTAGGCGCCTATGCATTCCAGACCATCGACGCCTTCCTCGGTCCCGCGTTCGCGGGACCGGCAGCTCGGGTGAACGCCGCCGCCCTTCAGCGCGTCGTCGCCGCCCGCGAGCAAGTCGCGTCCGGCTACGCGGCCAACCAACTCACATGGCTGTTCCCCGCGCAAGTGCCGCCCCGGGAGAGCGTTGCCGCCACCGATCTGCAGTCGGCCATCGACGTCCTCGCTAACGACATGCAGGACTCGCTCGACGCCGCTTACGCCATCGACGCGGTTGTGCAGCTACCCGTCGAGTGGAACAAGCGCGACGCCGGTGCGGGGGCGGGCGACGTTTCGATCTACGGCACGCTGGCGGACTACACGCCGCCCACCGGCGGCGGCGGCGCGTCGTTCGCGCCGTTCGGTGCGCAGCCGGTCAAGGTCCACCTTGATGCCACCGAGGAAGAGTCCGACCGCCCGACCGGCACGCTCACGTTCCCGTTCGCGCCCACCGTGCCGCCCGAGGGCGCGTTCGTGACGATCCGCGTCGCCTTGGAGGTGACCCACGTCGAGATCGGCGACTCGTCGGTCGCCGGCGGGGCCCGCCCGGCGTGGTATCGCTTCGTGAATCCGATCCAAGTCATGATCGGCTCGGTCCCCTCGGGCATGCCCGTGCCGATCGTCCTGCGCAGGTTCCCAACGCCGCCCACGTTGGTTTCGCAAGTGGCATCGGCCGACGCGGCCGGTGCCGATCTCACCGCCATGCTCGTGTGGGCGTACGGCTTCCAGATGCAGGCTGAGTTCGCTCCGCAAGATGCCGTTTACGCGGCAATCACCTATGTCGACACCGCGGCGCCCGCGACGGGGTTCTCACGTGGTCGGCAACAACCGTCGCCGCCGCTCAGCCTGGCCGACTCCCTCGCGCTGTTCCGCGTGGGCTACGAACAGATCGCGCCGTACATCGCCCAGTTGCCAACGACGCCGCCCGATGCGCCGGCCGCGAACGCAGTCAACGCGGCGGTTACATATCTCGCGGGGCTCGCCGAGACCATCGCCTACAACGCGACGTGGGCGCGCGCCGGCGGGTCGATGTCCGCCGCGTCGACCCCGACGACCACCGAGACCTACTCGGTCCAGGTGACGCCGGGAGACGGCCACGAGACGGTGACGGTGTGCACCACCGCCACCGACAATCCGTCGCCATTGATGGAGCACCTCACGATCACGCCGCTCAAGCTGGACGGCACCCCGTGCGACGGGATCGTGCGCCATCCCTACGTCCCGGGCACCGCCTGCATCTCGGTGGACTACACGCCGGATGCCCTGGGTGGCTGGCGGCGTTATGACATCGAGCGCGGCGGCTTGTTCGTCACGCAGTGGCAAGGCGGCACGTCGGCGGTTGTTGTCACGCGCAACGAGATGCTGATGAGCATGCAGACGGCCCCAGGCTTCCAGTACCGCACATCCCCTGCGCAGTTCCCGCTCGCGGTGTCGCCGTACCTCCAGAACGCCGACACGACCCTCGATGTCGTCGCCGTCACCGGGCTCTCACAAGCCTCGCTCGCCGAGTACCTCGTCGCGCTGCTCGATGCGATCTTCGCCAGCGCACCCGTGGCGAGCGTGTTCGACTGCACGCTCTCGGCGTCGTACGGGTTCTTCGTGTTCGCCGACTCGGCGGTGCTGACGCCGATCGGCTTGGCGCCGTCGGTGAGCCTGGCGCCCGGCAGCACGCGCGGCGTGACGACCGCCAGTGTTGCCGCCGCGTTGTCGGGCCAGTGCCTCGCGTGGTTTGGCGGCCGGCCCAGCTGGCCCGAGGGTGCCTTCTTGTCTTTCGCTATGAGCATGCTCAATCCCGACCACGCCATCGTGCTCACCCTGCCAGCAATGCAGCTTCCCCTCGCCAACGTCACCGACCTACCGACATAGGCATCAGTCGCTGCCGAGCCGGCTCTGTCAGGTCGGGAGTGCGCCTTCGATGGCTTCGGTGAGGGCGGGGTCCTCGGGCGTGACGAGGGGCCGGAAGCGGCCGACGACTTCACCATCGGCCGACACGAGGAACTTCTCGAAGTTCCACTGGATGTCGCCCGCCTTGCCGTCGGCGTCCTCCTTGGCGGTCAACTCGTCGTAGAGCGGATGACGAGCGTCGCCGTTGACCTCGATCTTGGCGAACATCGGGAAGCTCACGCCGTAGCTCGTCTCGCAGAACGTCTTGATCTCGTCGGCGGTGCCGGGCTCCTGCGCGCCGAATTGGTTGCACGGAAAGCCGAGCACCGCGAAGCCGCGCTCGCCGTAGGTGTCGTGCAGTTGCTGGAGGCCGCTGTACTGCGGCGTGAGCCCGCACTGGGAGGCGACATTGACGATGAGGAGGGCCTTGCCCTTGTAATCGGCGAGATTGGCCGGCTCACCGGCGAGGCTCTCGACGGGGGCGTCGTAAATGGACATGGGGTCAAGTCTGCCGCAGGCGGGTACGGCTATGCCCATGGAGACGTACACCCTTCCAGAACTCGACTACGACTACGGCGCCCTCGCCCCGCACATCAACGGCGAGATCATGGAGCTACACCACGACAAACATCACGCCGCGTATGTGAAAGGCGCCAACACGGCGCTGGAGAAGCTGAGCGCGGCACGGGGCAAACACGACTTCTCGACGATCTCGATGCTCGAGAAAAACCTGGCCTTCCACATCTCGGGCCACATCCTCCACTCAGTGTTCTGGACCAACCTGTCGCCCGATGGCGGCGGCGAGCCGACCGGAGAGCTGGCCGAGCAGATCGGGACCGGCTTCGGCGACTTCGCCGCTTTCAGAGACCAGATGGTCGAGGCGGCCACCACGATCCAGGGATCGGGGTGGGCCCTCGCCAGTTGGGAACCGGTCGCCCAGCGCATCGTGATCCAGCAGGTCCACGACCATCAGGGCAACCACGGCCAAGGAACGATGCCGCTGCTCGCCATCGATGCGTGGGAGCACGCGTATTACCTGCAGTACAAGAACCTGAAGGACGACTTCTTCCAAGCGATCTGGAACGTCGTGAACTGGGAGGACGTGAGCCGCCGCCTCAAGGGCGCGCAGCGCGTCCAGTGGATCGTCGACTGACGGCCTGGCGCGCCGCCCCGGCATCGGCCACCGCCTGATCGGCAGCAAGCCGCGCCTCTTGGGCGCGCGTCTCGGCCGCGGCGGCCGCTTCGAGCAGTCGGTTGGCCCGCGCCTCGGCCCGCTCGGCCTCGGCGACGAGGTGCGGGTCGGGGCCTTCGGGCTCACGGGTCTTGCGCTCGATCTCGGGCGGCAGCTCGACGCCCTCGAGTCCGAAGCCGGTCGGGTCGACTTCGGCAACCAACGTCCCTCGCGCCAACAACTCCCCCGCAGCCTCGTCGACTGCGGCGGCGCGCAACGTCGACACGATCGCGTCGCGGACGGCAGTCGTCACCGAGCCGGCCCGCTCGGCGAGGGACTCGACAAGGTCGGCCACGGCGCGGTTCGCGTCGCGCATCGTCGACGCGTCGCCCCGCAGGGCGGCGTCCTGGGCCGCCCGCAACCGCCCACCCGCCTCGCGCAGATCGCTGACGTCGCCCGGATGTTCCCGCGCCAGTTGGTTGAGCACCCACGCGGCGCGGCTCGGCTTCTTCAGTGCCTTGACCTGCGCCGCGCCCGCCTTGTCGCCCGCCGCGGTGAGCTCTTTGGCCAACGCGTTGCGAGCGGCGGTGAACTCCTCGAGCGGGAGAGCGAACAAGTCGATGGGATCGATTGGCAGAGGGTAAGACATACCCATGACGGTGAACCCAATTCCTGCGGACTACCCGCGCGTAATCCCTTACCTCTCGGTCGACGGTGCCGCGGCGGCCATTGACTTCTATACCAAGGTGCTCGGCGCCAAGGAACGGATGCGGATGGGCGGCCCGGACGGCAAGATCGGCCACGCCGAGCTGGACATCGGCGACTCGGTGGTGATGCTGGCCGACGCCATGGACGGCATGGGCCAGCCCGACCCGAAGTCGATCGGCGGCACGCCGGTCACGGTGATGGTCTACGTGGAGGACGTCGACAACGTGTTCAAGACCGCCATCGCCGCCGGCGCCACCGAGCAGCGGCCCGTCGAGGACCAGTTCTACGGCGACCGCGCCGGCAGCTTCGCTGATCCGTTCGGTCACATCTGGTTCGTCGCCAGTCACGTCGAGGACGTTTCGCCCGAGGAGATGGAGAAGCGCGCCGCCGCCATGGGCGGTTCGTAGGACTATCGGACCGCCCGGTGCCATCATCGGGTGGTGGACGCCGAGACCCGCTACGCCCGACGCGATCGCGTCCACCTCGCCTACTGCGTGCAGGGCGACGGGCCGGCGATCTTGTACTTGCCCGGCACGTTCATCCCGATGGACGCGTACGACGAACACCCGCTGATGGCCCGCTTCGTCGCCCGTATCCAAGGCCTGGGGCGTCTCGTCCTTATCGACCGGCGCGGCATCGGGCATTCCGACCCGATCGATAGCGACGACGTCGGGCCCGAGAGCTGGGCCGCCGACATCGTCGCCGTGCTCGACCACGCCGGGATCGAGCGGGTCGCCGTCGTCGCCGGCTTCGAAGCCGGGCACGCCGCTATAGCGCTGGCCGCGCAGTACGCCGACCGTGTCGAGCGGCTCTGCCTGCTCAACAGCTTCGCCAGCGGCCCGCGCGTCGCCGCCCGGCTCGAGGCGCTGTCCCGCTACGAGGCGGCGCTCGACGACGGCTTCCAAGACGCCGCCCCCGACCTCGACATCCTTCCGATCATCGCCCCATCCGTCGCGGGTGACGCCCGCTTCCGCGCCTGGTTCGACGCCGCCGGTCGCCGCGGCGCCAGCCCATCGACCGCACTGACGTTCACGCGGGCGATGTTCAGTTGGGACATCACCGAGTTGGCGACTGCCGCCACCGCCCCGACACTCGTTGTGCATCGCACCGACGATGCGTTCGTGCCGATGTCGGAAGCGCACGAGTTGGTGGCGGCGCTGCCCAACGCACGCTTGGAGGAGACGCCGGGCGAGGACCACCTCGTCTACGTGGGCAACGTCGACCCGATCCTCGACGCCATCGAATCGTTCCTCACCGGCGCGGTGGCCGGGGCCGCCCAGCGTTCACTGGCGACGGTGCTGTTCACCGACTTGGTCTCGTCCACGGAATCGGCGGCGCGCCTCGGCGACCGTCGCTGGCGCGAGTTGCTCGACGTGCACGACAGCACGGCGCGCCGCATCGTGCGCCGTCACGGTGGTGAGTTGGTGAAGTCGACCGGCGATGGTCTGCTCGCCCTGTTCAACACACCGGGCTCGGCCATCCACGCGGCCAAAGACCTCGAGGCCGACATCCACGCGCTGGGCCTCTCGATGCGGGCCGGCGTGCACACCGGCGAGATCGAACGTCGAGGCGACGACGTCGGTGGGCTCGCGGTGCACGT
>DASRJI010000189.1:0-20644 GCA_035649535.1 Acidimicrobiales bacterium
CATCGCCAACGGCGCGGCCTACGGCGTGCGGGCCATCATCATCGACGCGCCGTCGCCGGGATCGGGCCAGGTGTTCGACTGGAAGCTGGCCGACGGCGCGCCGCCCGGCGTCCCGCTCATCCTCGCCGGCGGCCTCAACGCAGAGAACGTGGCCGACGCCATCAAAGCCGTACGGCCTTGGGGCGTCGACGTGTGTACCGGCGTGGAGTCGTCGCCCGGCAAGAAGGACCCGCGCAAGCTTCACGCGTTCATCGCCGCGGCCAAGGCCGCCGCTCCGGTTCCTGACCAGGCCGACGCCGACGACGGTCCCTACGACTGGCGATTGGACCCGAAACGGTGACGCTGATGGGTACCCCTGACGCTGGAGGTCGATTCGGCGACTTCGGTGGGCAGTACATCCCCGAGTCCCTGGTCCCGGCGTGCCAGGAGTTGGAGCGCGCGTTCACCGCGGCGTGGAGTGACGATACGTTCCGCAACGAGTACGCATCGATCCTCCGCGACTATGCCGGACGGCCCACGCCGGTCACCGAGTGCAAGAACCTGTCAGCCCGGCTCGGCGTGCGCGTGCTGCTCAAGCGCGAGGACCTGACCCACACCGGCTCCCACAAGATCAACAACGTGATCGGCCAGGCGCTGCTGACGCGGCGGATGGGCAAGTCGCGCGTCATCGCCGAGACCGGCGCCGGCCAGCACGGCGTGGCGACGGCGACCGCGGCCGCGCTGTTCGATCTCGAGTGCGTCGTGTACATGGGCGAGGTCGACGTCGAGCGCCAGGCGCTCAACGTGTTCCGCATGGAGTTGCTGGGCGCCGAGGTCCGTCCCGTCTCGTCCGGGAGCCGCACGCTGAAGGACGCGATCAACGAGGCGATGCGCGACTGGGTGGCGTCGGTCGAGACCACTCATTACTGCCTCGGTTCGGTGATGGGTCCGCACCCGTACCCCTGGATGGTGCGCGAGTTCCAGCGCATCGTGGGGCAGGAGGCACGCGGTCAGTGCGAGGCGATACTCGATGGCGGCGTTCCCGACTACGTCGTGGCGTGTGTCGGCGGCGGCTCGAACGCGGCCGGCACGTTTAGCGGTTTCGTCGACACCGACGCGCGTCTCGTGGGCGTCGAGGCCGCGGGCGGCGCGGCGATCGGCCACGGCATCCCTGGCGTTGTCCACGGCTCGAAGTCGTTCCTGATGCAGGACGAGCACGGGCAGATCGAGGAGGCGCATTCGATCTCGGCCGGCCTCGACTACCCGGGCGTCGGTCCCGAGCACGCCCAGCTGGCGGCGATCGGCCGGGCCACGTACCCGTCTGCCGGCGATGAAGAGGTCCTCGACGCCGTGAAGCTGTTGTCGGCGACCGAGGGCATCCTCCCCGCCCTCGAACCGGCGCACGCGCTGGCGTGGGTGGCCCGCGCCGCCGGCACGCCCGAGTTGCCGTCCGGGTCGACCGTGCTCGTCACGCTCTCCGGTCGCGGCGACAAGGACGTGGCCCAGGTGCTCGACCGTCTGAAGACGCGCGCGTGATCGATCTCGAGGCTCACCTCCGAGCGCGTCGCGAGGCGGGGAACAAGCTGCTCGTGCCCTATGTCACCGGGGGGCTGGGGGAGCGATGGACCGACGTCGTCGAGGCCGTGGTCGCCGCCGGCGCCGACGCGTGTGAGATCGGCATTCCGTTCTCCGATCCGGTGATGGACGGGCCGACGATCCAGGAGGCGTCGCAACGCGCCCTCGATGGAGGCGCCACGCCCAGCGGCATCATCAGCGCGCTGGGCAGCCTGGACGTGGGCGTGCCGCTGGTCGCCATGACCTACTACAACATCGTTTTCCGCACCGGCCATCGCCGTTTCGCCCGGCTGCTCGCCGACAACGGCTTCAGCGGTGCCATCATCCCTGACGTGCCCCTCGAAGAATTACCCGAGTGGTCGCGCGCGGCGGACGACGCCGGCATCGCCACCGTGCTGCTCGCCGCGCCGATCACCCCCGACGAACGCCTCGTTCGCATCTGCGAGCGGTCGCGCGGTTTCGTCTACGGCGTGAGCGTCATGGGGGTCACCGGCGAGCGCGAGTCGCTCGCCGCGTCCGCGTCGATCCTCGGCAAGCGCATGAAGGCGGTCACCGACCGCCCGGTTCTCATCGGCTTCGGGGTCTCGACGCCGCAGCACGCGGTTGACCTGGCCGCCGACGCCGATGGCGTGGTCACCGCGTCGGTGCTCATGCGGCGACTCCTCGACGGCGGCGGCCCTGAGGACGTGGGCGAGATCGTCGCCGGCATGCGAACCGCCTTGGACGCCGCATGAGTGAGCCGGTGGTGACGTTCGAAGACCTCGGTGTCGCTCCCGACTTGGTCGCCGCTCTCGCCGCGGGCGGTGTCGTCACGCCGTTCCCGATCCAGGAGCTGACGATCCGCGACGCCCTGGCTGGTCGCGACGTGTGCGGCAAGGCCAAGACCGGGTCGGGCAAGACGCTGGCGTTTGGCTTGCCGCTGCTCATGCGAACGGGCACGGCCGAGCCGCGCAAGCCGCTCGCCCTCGTCCTGGTGCCGACGCGGGAGCTCGCGGTCCAGGTCAACGATGTCCTGCGGCCGCTCGCCGATGTCGTCGGCTTGCGGTTGCGTGCGTTCTACGGCGGCGCGCCGATGGAGCCGCAGATCAAGGCGTTGCGCACCGGCGTCGACATCGTCGTTGCCACACCCGGCCGGCTGATCGACCTCGGCGAGCGCAAGGAGTTGTCGGTGGAGGGCGTCCAGGCCGTCGTGCTCGACGAGGCCGACCGCATGGCCGACATGGGCTTCCTGCCGCAGGTCGAGTGGTTCCTGCGGCGGATCAAGGGCGACCACCAGACGATGTTGTTCTCGGCCACGCTCGACCGCGACGTCGACCACCTCATCCGCCTGTACCTGAAGGACCCGGTGCGCCACGAGGTGGCGTCGGACACCGTCACCGTGGACGAGATGACGCACCGCTTCATCGCCGTGCACCAACTCGACAAGCCCAAGGTCGCCGCCGCCATCGCCGCCGCCAATTTCCGCACGTTGGTCTTCACCCGGACGAAGCGCGGCGCTGACCGGCTCACGTTGCAGCTTCGCAAGGAGGGCGTGAAGGCCGGCGCGATCCACGGCGACCTCCGCCAAGCCCAGCGCGAGCGGGCCCTGCACGACTTCACCGACGGCAAGCTCGCGGTTCTCGTCGCCACCGATGTCGCAGCGCGGGGTCTGCACATCGAGGCCATCGACGCTGTCATCCACTACGACCCGGCGGAGGACCATAAGAACTACCTCCACCGATCGGGGCGCACGGCCCGTGCGGGCGCCACCGGCTTGGCCGTCACCCTCGTGTTGTGGGATCAGCACATGGACGCCGAGAAGCTGCAGAAGCGGCTCGGCATCCGTCAGCCGATCGTCGAGATGTTCTCGAACGACAAACGGCTCGCTGATCTCACCACGTGGGATCCCGACGCGTGACCGACACGAAGTGCGAGTTGTGTGAGGCGGCGCGCATCACGCCGTGGCACTACGAGGACGACGTGTGCTGGGTCGCCGACTGCGAGGTGTGCGACGTACCGATGGTCGTGTGGAAGTCGCATAGCCCCGAGCCGCCCGACGACGTCCGTGCGTACATGATCGAGCAGTTGACGCGGGTCGCCGCCGCCCGCTTCGGCGACGACGGCTTCTCGATCGACGGCGTCATGCGCCAGATCCCCGACCACTTCCACGCCCACGCCCGCGATCCCCACTGGTGGTCCCGCCGCTTCAGCCGCTGAACAACTCGTTCTGGGCGGATTAATGCGCGGTCAGCCCGCGCGAATCCGCCCAGAATGACGGGATGGGCGCGATCGAGGTAACGCATCTCTCGTACACGCGCCCTGGGGGGCGGCAGATCCTCGAGGACGTGGGGTTCCATGTCGGCGACGGGCAACACGTCGCGCTGGTGGGGCCGAACGGGGCGGGCAAGTCCACGCTCCTGCGCCTGCTCGTCGGCGACGAGGAGGGCCAGGCGGACGGGGGGCTCCGGATCGACGGCCGCTACTCGGTGATGCCGCAGATGATCGGGATGATGGGCGACGGCACCACCGTGCGGGACCTGTTGCTCGCCCTGGCCACACCGCTCGTCCAGGCCGCGGCGGCCCGGCTGAGGGCGGCGGAGGCCAAGCCGGACGACGGCGTCGCCCTGGCCAACGCCTACGCCGCGTGGAGCGACGCCGGTGGGTACGACGTCGAGGTCTTCTGGGACGCCTGCGCGACGCGAGCGACCGGCGTCGGCCTCGACGAACTGGGCGATCGCCCGGTGACGACACTGTCCGGCGGCGAGCAGAAGAAGCTCGCCCTCCAGGTGCTGCTCCAGGACGAGGGCGACGTCCTGCTCCTCGACGAGCCCGACAACTTCCTCGACATCCCCGGCAAGCGCTGGCTCGAGCGGGAGCTCAACAAGTCGAACAAGACGGTGCTCTACGTCAGCCACGACCGCGAGCTGCTCGCTGCCACCGCCCACAAGATCGTCACGATCGAAGGCGGCCGCAGCTGGACGCACGGCGGCTCGTTCACGACGTACCACGAGGCGCGCCGCGCCCACGTCGACCGGCTGGACGCCGACTTCGAGCGCTGGAAGAACGAACGGGACCGGCTCTTCGCGCTGATGAAGGAGATGAAGCGCCGCGCTGCGATCAGCGACGCCAACGCGGCGCGGGCCAAGGCGGCCGAGACGCGCCTGCGCCGGTTCGAGGACGCCGGCCCGCCGCCCGAGCCGCCGCGCGACCAGGCGCTGCGGATGCAGCTGGCCGGCGGCCGCACCGGCAAGCGGGCCGTGAGGTGCGAGCGGCTCGAGCTGGTTGGCCTGACCGATCCGTTCGACAGTGAGATCTTCTACGGCGAGCGCATCGCGGTCGTCGGGCCGAACGGCACCGGCAAGAGCCACTTCCTCAAGCTGCTCGCCGGCGAGGACGTATTGCACGAAGGCGAGGCCCGTCTCGGCGCGCGCGTCGTTCCCGGCCACTTCTCGCAGACCCACGACCATCCGGAGCTGGCCAGCCTCACCGTGCGGGAGATCGTCGAGAAGCACGGTCTGCAGCGCGGGCCGGCTATGGCGGCACTCAAGCGCTACGAGGTGCAGGGCTGCGCCGAGCAGCCGTTCTCGACGCTGTCCGGGGGCCAGCAGGCGCGGGTACAGGTCCTGCTGCTCGAGCTGGGTGGCGCCACGCTGCTGTTGCTCGACGAGCCGACCGACAACCTCGACCTGGCGTCGGCCGAGGCCTTGCAGGACGCGCTGGAGGCGTTTGACGGCACCGTGATCGCCGTTACGCACGACCGCTGGTTCATGCGCAGCTTCGACCGCTTCCTCGTGTTCGAGGACAGCGGCACCGTCAATGAGGCGGCCACCGCCCCCGTTTCGTAACGTGCGCCGATGGACATCGGCGTCACGATCTTTCTCACCGACAAGTCGATCGGCGTGGTCGAGCTGGCCCAGGCCCTCGAGGAGCGGGGCTTCGAGTCGCTCTTCGTTCCGGAGCACACACACATCCCGACCTCCCGCACGACGCCGTATCCCGGCGGCGGCGAGTTGCCGGATGAGTACCGCCGCACCCATGACCCGTTCGTGATGCTGGGCGCCGCCGCCGCGGTGACGACGAACCTCAAGCTCGGCACCGGCATCTGCCTCGTCGCCCAGCACGACACGATCGCGCTGGCCAAGGCGGTGGCCTCGGTCGACGCCATGTCGAACGGGCGTTTCGTGTTCGGCATCGGCTACGGATGGAACGTCGACGAGATGCAGGACCACGGCGTCGAGCCCAAGCAACGCCGCGAGTTGGTCCGCGAACAAATGCTCGCCATGCAGTCGTTGTGGCGGGACGAGGAGGCGAGCTTCGACGGCAAGTACGTGAAGTTGCCGTCGAGCTGGGCGTGGCCCAAGCCCGTGCAGCAGCCGCGCCCGCCGGTATTCATCGGCGGCGCGCCGGGCCCCACGCTGTTCCGCCACATCGCCGAGTACGCCGACGGATGGATGCCGATCGGCGGCGCCGGCGTGCGCGACAGCCTTCCTGCCCTGCACGGTGCGCTGGAGGAGGCGGGCCGCGACCCCTCGACACTCGACTTGCTCATCTTCTTCTCGATCCCCGACAAGGGGAAGGTCGAGTACTACCGGGAGATGGGCGTCACGCGCACCGTGTTCGGCCTGCCCTCCGCGCCGGCCGACGTCGTGCTGCCGCTGCTGGATAAGTACGCGGAGCTGTTGCCCTAGAGTCCCGCGGTATGTGGGCTGACCTCTCCCAGCGTCTAACCGCGGCGCTGCATCTAACGACGCCGCCGGTCGCGATCACGTTCAGCGCCTCGGCGCCCGACGGTGTTGAAGCGTTCAGCGCGCCGATGCCGGACCCGACACCCGACGGTCGCACCGGACGCGTGCCCGCCGGTTGCGCGTTCTGGGTCCACGGCGCCAGCCGCACGTTCACAACGGTGCCGGAGGATCACGGCAACTGTTCGGTCGGCAGCTACACGCACGGCATGATTCCGCTCGAGGAAGCGGCGACCCACGCCGACGTGGGCGCCCTGGTCGAGGCCGGGTGGGTGACGCCGGAGATGTTCCCGGTGATCCCGGCGGTTATGGAACGACCGGAGTTCGTGACCTACGGGCCGCTCGAGGACTCGCCGGTCGATCCCGACGTCGTGCTCCTGCGCGTCAACCCGAAGCAGCTGATGGTGCTCTCAGACGCGCTGCCCGGCCTTCGCATCGAAGGCAAGCCGCAGTGCCACATCATCGCCGTCGCCAAGGAGCAAGGCGCGCCGGCCGCCAGCGTGGGTTGCATTCTCAGCCGCACCCGCACCGCGATGCCGAGCACCGAGTCGACGTGCGCGCTACCGGGTCCCGCGTTGGTGGACATCGTCGATCGCGTCGAGAAGACCGCAGCAGTCGACGCCGGCGTGTCGGCCTATGCGGCGCAAGACGCGCTGCGCTTCGGCTAACTCACCGACTTACTTCTTGGCCGCTTCGAAGTAGGGGTTCTCGCCGCTGGCGTGGTCGGTGACATCGACGACGCGCACGATCTCGGGGATCGCGTCGCGAATGGCGACTTCGATGCCCTGGCTCAACGTGACCGCGGCCATGCCGCAACCCTGGCAGCCGCCGGAGAGCCGGAGGAAGGCGGTGTCGTCGTCGACGGACACCAACTCGGCGTGACCGCCGTGTGACGCGATCGACGGGTTGATCTGCTCGTCGAGCACGGCGATAACGCGCTGGGCCAGGTCGCTGCTGACGTCGCCGGCCGGGGCGCCGTCGCCGGGCGCCCGGGCCGGTTCGGGCCGGTTCGGGTTGACGATGACCATCCCGCCCTGGGCCGGATCGCCGGACAGGTCGAGCGTGGCGCCGCGCACCTTGTCGACGCTTGCGGCGGGGATGACGATCGAGATGTCGTCGGTGTGCTGCACGACGTCGTCGGGCCCGGCGTCGGCCTTGGCCTGGAACCACATGTCGTACGTGTACTCACGGTTGCTCTGGCCCACGACATCGAGCCACAGCGCGAGCGTTTCCGGCTCGGCCTCGCTGGCCCGCACTTCGATCACCTGCGCTCGGGCATTCTCGGTCACGCGAAGAATCGGTTCGAGCTGCTCCATGCCACGATGATACGCCCGTGCCGCGCGTTCTCCTGCTGGTGCCCAGCTTCACGTATCGGGCCGCCGACTTCGTCGCCGCTGCCGGCCGCCTGGGCGCCGAAGTCGTCGTCGGTTCGGATCGCCGCCAAGCCCTGGCCAAGGCCATGGGGGATCGCGCCGTGGTGGTCCCGCTGGAGAACGTCGCCGCGGGTGTGGCCGCCATTGAAGAGTTGCATGGGCGCGCGCCGATTCACGCCGTCGTGGCCGTCGACGATCAGGGCATCCTCGTTGCCGCCACGGCGGCCGACGCGCTGGGGTTCCCGCACAACCCGCCGGACGCCGTGGCGCGAACGCGCGACAAGTCGGCGATGCGGGCGGCACTGCGAGCCGACTTGGTTTCGCAGCCTGACTTCGTGGTCCTTGGCGCCGGTGATGGTGCGGCCGCGCCGGCGTACCCGTGCGTGGTCAAGCCGACGGGGTTGTCGGCGAGCCAGGGCGTGATCCGCGTCGACGACCCCACCGACTTGGCGGCCACCATCGCCCGCGTGCGCGCGATCTGCGGCGATCACAACGCACCGGTCATCGTCGAGACCTACGTCAGCGGCGACGAGATCGCGATCGAAGGGCTGCTGGAGGACGGGAAGCTTCACGTTCTCGCGGTGTTCGACAAGCCCGACCCGCTCGAGGGCCCGTACTTCGAGGAGACGCTTTACGTCACGCCGTCGCGGCACGACGTGGGTGCGGCCGCCGATCTCGTGCAGCGGGGCTGTGACGCCCTCGGCCTGCGCGAAGGTCCCGTTCACGCCGAAGTCCGGCTCGGCGCGAGCGGAGAGGCCTGGCTGATCGAAGTGGCGGCCCGGTCTATCGGTGGACTGTGTTCGCGCGCCCTCTCGTTCGGCGCCGGCATCAGCTTGGAGGAGGTCATCGTTCGCCACGCGTTAGGACGGCCGTTGGCGGACTTGTCGCGCGAGCGGGCGGCGTCGGGCGTGATGATGCTGCCGATTGCCCGCGCGGGGATGCTGGATCGCGTTGATGGTCAGGACGCGGCGCGCCGAGTTCCAGGCGTCGTCGGCCTCGAGATCACTGTGGCGCGCGGTCGCAAGGTCGTTCCTCTGCCTGAGGGCAGTCGCTACCTCGGGTTCGTGTTCGCTCGGGGTGCCACGCCGGCCGACGTTGAATCGGCGTTGCGCGCCGCCCATGCGTGTCTAGACGTCGTGATCACTTAGCGTTGGGCGCGTGCGCGTCCTCTTGGTGTCGACCTACGAACTGGGTCACCAGCCGCTGCACGTCGCCGGGCCGGCGGCGCGCCTGCGGCACCACGGGCACGACGTAACCGTCCTCGACACGTCGGTCGACGAGTGGGATCCGCGAGTCGTCGACGACATGGACGCGGTGGCGTTTTCGGTGCCGATGCACACCGCGACCCGCCTGGCCGTCGCCGCGGCGCGCGCCGTCAAGGATCGCCGGGCCGATCTGCCCGTCTGCTTTTACGGCCTCTACGCGGCGATGGGCGACGGCGTCGCCGACGAACTCATTGCGGGGGAGTACGACGACGCGCTCATCGAGTGGGTAGGCCGCTCGCCGGCCGCGACGGCGGCGACGTCGCTCCCGTGGCGCACGTCACTTCCTGACCTGACGCGCTACGGCCGTCTTGAAGTCGATGGGGAGGAGCGGCTCGCCGGGTACGTCGAGGCCAGCCGCGGCTGCGTGCACCGGTGCCGTCATTGCCCGGTTCCCGTCGTCTACGACGGTCGCATCCGCATCGTCGATGTCGACGCGGTGGTGGCCGACGTCGCCCAACAGGTGGAGTCGGGCGCGCAACACGTCACGTTCGGCGATCCCGACTTCCTCAACGGGCCGCACCATGCGCGGCGGGTTGTCGCCGCAGTCCACGACGCGTTCCCCGCGCTGACCTTCGACTGCACCGTGAAGGTCGAGCACATCCTGCGGCACGCTGAGCTGTGGGAGTTGTTCGCGGCCTCGGGCTGCCTGTTCGTCGTGTCGGCGTTCGAATCGGTGAACGACGAACTCCTTCGCCGGCTCGATAAGGGCCACACCGCGGCCGACGCGGCGCGTGCGCTCGACATCGTGCGGGCCCACGGCATCGACGTTCGCCCGTCGTGGCTGCCGTTCACGCCGTGGACGACAGTCGAGGACATCGTCGCCATCCTCGACTTCGTCGCCGATCACGACCTCGTCGCCAGTGTCGATCCGGTGCAGTACACGATCAGGTTGCTGTTGCCGCGCGGCTCGCTGTTGCTCGACGACGTGGAGGTGGGGCCGTTCGACAGCGAGCGCCTCGCGTACCCGTGGACGTCAGCGCTCGATGCCCTCCAAGCCGACTTGGCCGCGCTGGTGGAAGACGCGGCAACACGGGGTGAGCCGGCCATCGAGACGTATCACCGCATACGCGCCGCGACGGGCGCGCCGCCCCGCGCCGTCAATGATCGCGACGCGCCGCCGCATCTGAGCGAACCGTGGTTCTGCTGCGCCGAGCCGACGCAGCTGCAACTCGGCGCGGTCAGCCGCTAGGCGACGGCGCGCAGCAGGCGTTCTTCGAGTTCGGCTCGTTCGCCGGCGCCGAGACGACGGAGCCGGCTCTTGCCATTCTCGGGATCGACCGCCGTCACCGCGGCCGCCATCGCGGCGCGGTGCGCCTCGAGCAGGGTCAGACCGGTTCCGGTCCGACGTCGCAGCTCGTCGGGGTAGTGCGATTCGATGGCGCGGGCGAAGTCGTCCACGCCCTCCAGTAAAGCAACCAGGGTTCGCTATGTCGGCTGAATAAAGTGTGCTGTGACCTCTCTTCATCTCGACACCGCTGCGCTCGAGTCCCGCGTCGACGAAGTTCGCGAGTCGCCGAAGGACAACGGACGGGTCGAACTGATCGTTCGCCGGCCGACGATCGACGAGCGCGAAGTCCTCGTTGCCGGCGACCTCGACCTCGTCGAGGGCTTGGTGGGCGACAACTGGTCGGTGAAGGGCAGCCCGTCCACGCCGGACGGCACGTCCAACCCCGAGGCGCAGATCACATTGATGAACTCACGCGCCGCCGCACTGATCGCCGGCGATCGCGAGCGGTGGCCGTTGGCTGGCGACCAGTTCTACGTCGACCTCGATTTGAGTGCAGAGAACGTGCCGCCGGGCACCCGCCTGGCGATCGGGTCGGCGGTCGTCGAGGTGACGGCTAAGCCGCATACCGGGTGCAAGAAGTTCTCGGCCCGATTTGGCGGCGAGGCCTGGCGGTTCGTGAACTCGCCGGTTGGTCGGGAGCTCAACTTGCGCGGCATCAACACCAAGGTCGTCGTTCCGGGGACGATCACCGCGGGCGACGCCATTCACAAGCTCACGGAGTAGTCTTTCGAGCCTGGGGAGCAAAGGGAGTCCGAAATGACGCGACGCCGACTGACCCCTTGCGTGGTGGTCGCACTGCTGGCCGCGGCGTGCTGGATGAGTCCCTCACTCCCCGGTGCCGTGGCCGCCGGGCCGAACATCTTCGCGGTCGACCCGTTCGGGAACACGGTCGCCGAGCCCGGCCTCGCCAAGGTGGACGCCTCCACTGGGCTCGCCGCGAGCAGCAGCGTGATCACGATCGTCGCTGGTCCGATTACGGGAACGGTTCAAGCTGCGCAGGCCATAGCTAAAGACCCGACGTCGAGCTCCGTGTACGTGGTCCTCCAGGTGGCCGTTGTACCCAATCGGGTCCTGGCCACGATCAACCTCGCCAACGGTCAGGCCACGACGATTGGCAACCTCGGCGGGAAGTTTTCGTCGATCACGTTCGCGACCAACGGCACGCTGTACGGCGTCCGCGGCGACGGTGACGGCACGTGTCCCGAGTGCCTCTACACCATCAACAAGACGACGGCGGCGGGCACGTTCGTGCGCACCCTCGGAAACGGTGCCGACGGCGAGGTCATCGTGTTCGATCCGAACGACGGGATGCTGTATCACGCGTCGGGCAACGGCGCCGCGATGTTCGAGAAGATCGACCCGGCCAACGCCTTCGCCGTCACGCCCATCACCACGTTCAACAGCGAGATCTTCGGCATGGGGTTCGACCCGACGGACGGAACGCTGATTCTGACGGATATCGGCGCCAGGATCTGGAGGACCACCACCGCGGGTGTCCGCACACAACTCAGCACGATGGAGTTCGACTTCCGCGGCGTCATCGTCGAGAACGCGGCGGTGCCGACCACGACAACCATCACGTCCTCGGCCAACCCGTCGGAAGCCGCCCAGGCAGTCATCTTCACCGCGACCGTCGCGCCGACGGTCGGTACCGGTGTGCCAACGGGAACCGTGCAGTTCTCGATCGATGGCAACCCGGCGGGCTCACCCGTCGCGCTGACCGGCGGACAGGCGTCGCTGACCGTGAGCGGTCTCACGGTTGGGTCTCACACCGTGGTGGCGGCGTATTCGGGAGGCCCGGGGTTCGCCGCCAGTACGTCGCCGACGCTGATCCAGCGCGTGTTCGATCGAATCATCCGCGGCTCGGTTCCCGGCAATGTCATCGTCCCCGCCGGACAGTCGTGGGCGTTCCTCGGCGCGTCGGTGGGCGGCAATGTCACGGCTGACCGCGCCGCCGAGGTGACGATGTGCGGCACGACGGTGGCCGGCAACGTCGTAATTACGCGCACCACGGGTTTCGTGTTCGTCGGCGATGTCACGCCGAGCGACGACGCATTCCTGTGCGCGGGGAACCAGCTCCGGGGTTCGGTCTCGCTCGGGAACAACGCGGGAGGGCTCGAATTGGGCGGCAACCGCATCACCGGGACCGCCACCGTGACGGACAACGCCGGGACGCCCGCAGGGCAGGACGCCGCGATGGAGATCGAGGGCAACACGATCGGCGGCAACCTCAACTGCACCGGGAACACGCCGCCGCCGACCAACGACGGCAAGCCGAACTCCGTCACCGGCCGCCGCCTGTCGCAGTGCGCCGTGCCGGCGAACTTCTGAGCCGGCCCGCCCTCTAGCGCTTGCGGCGGCGCTCTTCCATCCGTTTGCGGATGGTGGCGCGGCGCTCTTGCAGCTCGCGGTGGGTGATCGTCGTGACGTCCTCCTTGAGGCCGAACGACGCACGCATGCCGTCGAGGTCGATCTTGTCGAGGCGCGGATCGATGCCGATGTCTTTGGCAATGCGCTCGCCGTGCTGGGTCGCGAAGTGGGTTGCGATGTGCGTGATCTCCGCAAACAGGTCGACGTCGGGTGCGAGTGTGCCAAGCGCCCCGTCGAGGAACAGCATGTCTTTTACAAAAAGCATGAGTTCCTTGGGCATGCGCGCGCCGATGCCGAGAAGCGACTTGGTTATCTCGCGGATCTGCGCCATTAGTTCGTCGGGTGACATCTCGGTCGGGTCGATCACCTCGGGGTTCTCGAGGTTGAGGTCGATGATGAGCTGATCGAGATCGGCGTCGGGCGGCAGCGCGCCGAGGTCGCGGAGGGCGGCGAGCTGCGTCTTGACGTCGTTGGTCGTGCCGCCCATGAGGAGACGCAGGAAGGCGAGGCGACGCTCCTCCGACAGCCGGCCGGTAATGCCGTAGTCCAGCAGCGCGACGCGTCCGTCTTCCATGACGAAGAGGTTCCCGCCGTGCAGGTCACCGTGGAACACGCCGTAGAGGACCGCACCTTCGAGGAAGGCGACCATGCTGGCCCGAACGACGGCCGACGTATCGATCCCCGCTGCCTTCATGCCGGCGACGTCGTCGAAGCTGAACCCGTCGAGTCGCTGCATCACCAGCACGCGGCGCGTCACCAACGTCGGATGCGGCCGAGGAACGACGATGGCGCGGGCGTCGCTCTTGGCGAGGATGGCTGCGATATCGAGCATGTTCTCGGCTTCGAGGCGGAAGTCGAGTTCCTCGACGATGGTCTCGGCGAACAGCTCGACGAGCGCGGGCGGGTTTGCGAGAGCTGAGATCGGGATGCGCCCGACCAGCACGGGAGCGATCCAGCTCATCGCGGCAAGGTCACGGCGGACGAGCGAGGCCACCTGCGGGCGCTGCACTTTGACGACGACCGACTCGCCGGTCTTGAGGGTGGCGGCGTGCACCTGCGCGATCGATGCCGCGGCAAGGGGCTGGCGATCAAAGCTCGAGAACACCGCTTCGATCGTTTGGCCGAGATCGGCCTCGACAACGGCGCGCACCGTGTCGAACGTCTCCGGGCGCACCTTGTCGCGCAGCTTCTTGAACTCGCTGACCAGCTCCTCGGGGAAGATGCCTTCGCCGGAGGAGAGGATCTGGCCGAGCTTGATGTACGTGGGCCCGTTCTTCTCGAAAGCCTGCTGGAGCCGGCGGGACAATCCGGTTCTCGAAACCGACTGGTCGCCCGATCGGCGCTCCTTCAGGTACCAGGCGCCCATCGCCGTGCCGAGGCGCCAGCCGACGGTGAGAACCCGTCCTCCCGGCGGCAGCCGCCGGCGGCGGGTGAGGCTGGGAACTTCGGCCGCGGTGGCGACGCGGACCCGGTCCAGACCCCGGCGCCAGGACATCCCGTCGGGGTCGACGGTCCACGGGCCGACATCGGTGAACGCGCCAATTGCGAGATCCGTCACCGCCATAGGGTCGCCGCCTTCGCGGGAAAGCTCAAACTGAGGCGTCGTCGCCCAGCGGCAGCGAGGCGGTCACGGTCCAGCCTCGCCCGTTCTTCCCGGCGTGAAGGTGGCCTCCGAGCAGCTCGGCCCGTTCCCGCATACCCGTGAGACCGAGGCCCGAGCCGGCGACGCCGGCGTACCGCGCGCCGGCGCGGGCGCCGCTGTCGCTGACCGTCACGTCCAGGCGGTGATCGACGGTCTTGAGGGCGACATCGACCCGGCTGCCCGGCGCGTAACGCGCCGCGTTGGTGACCGCCTCCTGCACGATTCGGTAGGCGGACAGCTGCACGCCGGCCGGCACCGTTTCGGTTAGGTCGAGGTTGACGGCGGCGGCGTCGAACGCGTCGATCGAGCGCACGAGCGCGGGCAGCTCGTCGAGCGTTGGTTGCGGTCCGCCGAGGGTGTCGCCGGCGTCGTCGCGGAGCAGTCCGAGCATGCGCCGTAGCTCGACCAGCGCCTCGCGTGATGTGCGCTCGATGTCGTCCAGCGCACCGCGGACCTGGTCTGGATCCGACGGGAGCACGGCGCTGGCGCCTTGCGAGAGGAGGACGACGCTCGTCATTTGGTGGGCGACGACGTCGTGTAGCTCACGAGCGATCCGGCTGCGTTCGGCGGCCAGCGCCTCGTCGCGCTCCTTCTGGTGCTCGGCCGAGCGGCGGCCGAGCTGGGTCAGGACGGCGAACAGCCCACTGACTGCGAGGAGGCGCAGCGCGTCCTCGATCCCATGGCGCGCGGTTGCCGGCCCGGCGTTGAGCACCATCTGCGGCGCGTGGATGACGACTGGCACCGCGCCGATGGCGGCGGCGAGGACGATCCAGGCGACGAATGCTCGTCGTTCCGCGTAGCGCGAGATGACGCTGAAGCGGATGGCCATCACGCCGGCGGCGGCGACCGGAGGCACGCCGTTGGCCGCGGCGACGATCAGCACGGCGGCACACACGCACGCCGCCGCGATCTTGATCACGTACTTGCGGGTTGACGGGCTCGGGACGTCGTTGGCGGGCACGAGGACGCGGTGAACGAGGCAGCCGACGAAGAGGCCGAGGACGACGAGCCACTGGTCGCGCGAGCGCGGAACCACCGCAGCGCTGCGGGCCATCAGCCAGCCGAGGAGTGAGCCGGCGACGATGTCTAGGAAAGGGGCGAGCCAAACGACTGCCGGCCGCGGCGGCGCGTGTGTTTCACCGAGTTGCGCCATAGGGAGGCACGCTAACGAGCCGACTTCGGGTTGGATATCCGCCGTTGGTCGATTTCGCCTCCCCAACAAGGTGGAGGCCAGCCCGCTACGGTGGCCGCTCGCATGACCGAGTTCCGTGATCAGGACCTCGCCGGCGCGCGATTCGAGAACGTGAACCTGCGCGGCGCCACCTTCACGCGCGTGCGCCTCAGCGACGTGCAGTTGAAGTCCGTTGACCTCACCGGGGCGCGGCTCGTCAACGTCGATCTGATCGACGTTGAGATCAGCGGCGACCTGCACAACCTCGTCGTCAATGGCGTGGACATCGCGCCGCTCGTCGAAGCGGAACTGGATCGACGGCTGCCAGATCGGGTGAAGATGCGGCCCGACGACGCCGACGGGTTTCGCGAGGGGTGGGCGTTACTGGAGAAGTTGTGGGCGGAAACCGTCGCTCACGCGAGGACGTTCGCGGAGGCGGACCTCCACCGCAGCGTCAACAACGAGTGGTCATTCATCCAGACGTTGCGCCACCTCAACTTCGCCAGCGCCGCGTGGGTGGGTCGCATGGTTCTTGGCACCGCGTCGCCGTGGCACCCGCTCGATCTTCCGTGGGACGAGGCGCCCGGATGGGACGACATTCCGTGGGACCGCGAGGCCCGCCCCTCGCTCGACGAGGTGCTGGCGGTCCGGGCTGAGCGCCAGGCGATGGTACGCGGCGTCGTCGGCTCACTCACCGACGAGCAGCTCGCCTCCGACGTGACGCGCACCGAGCCCGGCTGGCCGCGGCTGGAGAACTTCGCGCTGAAGCAGTGTCTCCGCATCGTCCTCAACGAGGAGTGGGAACACCGGCTCTACGCCGAGCGTGACCTCGCCCAGCTCTGACGTATCGTCACGCGCATGCCGCTCAAGCCAGGTGACAAGGCGCCCGCGATCGCGCTGTTGGATCAGTCGGGCGCCAAGAGGAAGTTGGCCGACTTCAAGGGCCGCAAGGTCTTGATCTACTTCTATCCCAAGGCCGACACGCCCGGCTGCACGCAGCAGTCCTGCGGGTTGCGCGACATTGCCGGCGACGTGGGCGACACCGCGATCATCGGCGTCAGCCCCGATCCGGTGAAGAAGCAGGCCAAGTTCGACGAGAAATACGGGCTCGGCTTCCCGCTGCTGTCAGACGAGGACCACGCCGTCGCCGAGGCCTACGACGTGTGGGCTGAGAAGAGCATGTACGGACGCAAGTACATGGGCATCGTGCGCAGCGCGTTCCTCATCGACGAGAAGGGCAAGATCGCCGAGGCTTGGTACAAGGTGAGCCCGAAGGACACACCGAAGAACCTGCTCGCCGCGCTGAAGAACTAGCGGGGGCCCCCGCCGAACTTGCTCTCGTTCTCGGCGAGTTGACGTTGCCGCCACGCGGCGAGGCCGCCAGCGACCGAACCGAAGAACAACAACTTGCGAAGCCGGCGGCGCTTCTTCTTCGGCTTCCCGCCCGCTTCGACGGCGAGTGCGGCTTCCTTGCGACGCTTCCTGCGACCCATAGGGGAGAGGCTAGTTGCGCTTATAGGCTGTGGTTTCAAGCCCGAGTGGCGAAACTGGCATACGCGATGGATTCAAGTCCCATTGCCGAAAGGCGTGCGGGTTCGACTCCCGCCTCGGGCACACCCTCCAACCGCACGTGTCGGTGTCAGAGCAACGAAAACCGCAACCTGACACCGACACGTGGGTCGTAGCCTCGCCGGCACCATGAACTACCCGGACGCCAAGCGGTTGGACATCGTCGACGTGATCCACGGGCAGAGGGTCGCCGACCCGTATCGGTGGCTGGAAGACCCCGACGCCGACGACACGAAAGCGTGGGCCGCGGCCCAGGACGCGCTCGCGCTACCGCGCCTCGCTGACCTCCCCGGCCGCGACGCCCTGGCCGAGCGGTTGCGCGAGCTGATGCCCGGGCTCGTCGGCTCGCCCTATGTCATCGGCGACCGCAGCTTCTTCGTCCGCCGCCGGCCCGAAGAGGAGCACGCCGTGCTGTGGCTGCGCGACGGCGATGGCACCGAGCGCCCCCTCGTCGACCCCAACACGCTGTCGGACGACGCGACGACCACGCTCGACGGGTGGTCGCCGTCGAAGGAAGGCGACCGCCTCGCCCACCAGCTGAGTGAGGGCGGCGACGAGGAGAGCGTCGTCCGCGTCATCGACGTGGCGACAGGTGAACTGCTCGACGGGCCTATTGACCGGTGCCGCTACAGCCCGATCGCCTGGCTGCCGGGCGGCGAGGAGTTCTTCTACGTCCGCCGGCTCGCACCCGACCAAGTGCCCGAGGGCGAGTCGCAATACCACCGGCGCGTGTACCGCCACCGCGTCGGCGCCGATCCGGCGACCGACGACCTCATCTTCGGCGAGGGCGACGACAAGACCGCGTATTACGACGTCCGTACGTCGCGCGACGGACGCTGGCTGATCGTCGGTCGCTCGCTAGGGACCGCGCCGCGCAACGATCTCTACATCGCCGACCTGACGAGTGAGCCGCTCGCGTTCGCGACGATCCACGAGGGCGAGGACATCGAAACCGGCGCGTACGTCAGCGCGATCGACGGGCGCCTCTACCTGTTCACCAACGCCGATGCGCCGCGCAGTCGCCTCTGTGTCGCCGACCCGGCCGACCCGGCGCGCGACAACTGGCAGACGCTCATCCCGGAGGGCGACGCGGTCCTCGCCGACTTCGCGCTCACCACCGACGGGGTCGTCGCCGTGCACAGTCGGCACGCGGTGAGCGAGATCACCGTCTACGACAAGACGACCGGCACGGCGCGCCACCGCGTCGAGTTGCCGAGCCTCGGCAGCGCCGACGTGACGAGCCGGCCCGAGGGCGGCGACGACGTGTGGATCGGCTACACCGACTTCGTCACGCCGTATCGCGTGTTCCACTACGACCTCACGACGCGCGCGCTCGAACCGTGGGCCGACCCGCCCGGCGCGGTCGACGTGAAGGGCGTCGTCGCCGATCAGATCACGTACCAGTCCAAAGACGGCACCGACGTCCGGCTCTTCGTCCTGCACAAGGAGGACACGACGGCCAACGGGGCCCGCCCGACGGTTCTCTACGGGTACGGCGGGTTCAACATCCCGCTCACGCCGGCGTACAGCAGCACGATCCTGGCGTGGGTCGAGGCGGGTGGGGTCTACGCGGTCGCCAACCTGCGCGGCGGAAGCGAGGAAGGCGAGGCATGGCACCGGGCCGGCATGCGCGGCCAGAAGCAAAACGTGTTCGACGACTTCATCGCCGCCGGCGAGTGGCTCGTCGCCAACGGGTGGACCAGCCCGGACCACCTCGGGATCATGGGCGGCAGCAACGGCGGCCTCCTCGTCGGGGCCACGCTCACCCAGCGCCCCGACCTGTTCAGCGCCGTCGTGTGCAGTGCGCCCCTCCTCGACATGATCCGCTACGAGCAGTTCGGACTGGGGGAGTCGTGGAACGACGAGTACGGCACCGTTGCCGAGTCCAACGAGTTCTTCTGGCTCCTCGGCTACTCGCCGTACCACCGGGTCACGCCCGAAACGGCCTATCCGGCCGTTTTGTTCACCGTGTTCGAGTCCGACAGCCGGGTCGACCCAAACCACGCCCGCAAGATGTGCGCCGCCCTCCAAGCGGCCACCACGTCACCGCGCCCCGTACTGCTGCGCCGCGAGGTCGACGTGGGTCACGCCGGGCGCTCGGTGTCACGGTTCGTCGCGCTCTACGCCGACGAGCTGGCCTTCCTGGCGTCGGAGCTGGGACTGGCGCTGAACGCCGTCTGAACGCCACGGTCCCTGGCGCCTCAGCCGGGACCACGTAGTATCCCCGGGCGTGGAAGCCAAAGGCGGGGCATCTGCTTACTCAACTGTGGGCAAGCGCGTGCTCGATGTGGTGCTCGTGTTGCTCATGCTGCCCATCGCCATACCCGTTGGCTTGCTCATCACGCTGGCGATCCTGATCACCGACGGCGGGCCGATCCTCTACCGGGCCACCCGCATCGGCGCCGACGGCGACGACTTCCACATCATCAAGTTCCGCACGATGATCCGCGGCAGCGAGGCCAAGCTGGCCGAGCTCCGCGAGGCCCAGCCGCAGGTCGATCACGAGTACGCCGAGTCGATCAAGCTCCGCAATGACCCCCGCGTCACCCGCCTCGGCGCCGTCCTGCGCCGTACGAGCCTGGACGAGCTCCCGCAGCTGCTCAACGTCCTCAAGGGCGAGATGAGCCTGGTCGGGCCCCGGCCCGTCACCCGCCACGAGTGGGACCGCTTCTACGGCGAGCAGGCCCCGTTCATCTTCCGCTCCCGTCCCGGCCTCACCGGCGTGTGGCAGGTGTCGGGCCGCTCGCTGCTCCCGTACCGCCAGCGGATCAAGCTCGACCTGGCCTACGCCAACGACTGCCGGCTCACCACCGACGTCCGCATCCTCGTGCGCACGATCCCCACCGTGCTCCGCGGCCACGGCGCCTTCTAACCCTCAGCTGGCTCCTGCGGTAACCGTCGTCCTGCTCGTCTACGAGCCGACGGATCACGACGTCGCCACCGCCGCCCTCGTGCGCGGCCAGCGCTACGACGGGCCGGTCACCATCGCCGCCATCGACAGCAGCGGCGACCCGTCCCGTCCGGCCAACGTCGCCTACCGGGCCGCGGTCGACACGTGGGAGGCGATCCCACCGGCCCAGTTCGGCCACGGAACGACTCGCAACCGGGCGGCCGACGCCTGCACGACGCCCTTCGTCGTCTTCCTCTCCCAGGACGCCCACCCGGTCGGCGACGGCTGGCTCGCCGCCCTGGTCCAGCCGCTCATCGCGGGCACGGCGGTCGCCGCCTACGGCCGCCAGCAGGCGCCGCCCGGCGACGCCGAGCGCGAGGCCACGTTCTCGTTCCTCTATCCCGACCAGCCCGAGATCAAGACCAAGGCCGACGTCGCCCGGATGGGCCTCCGGACGTTCCACTTCTCCGACGTGACGTCGGCGTTCCGCACCGACGTCCTCCGCCAGGTGCGGTTTCCCGAGGACCTGCCCACATTCGAGGACATCGGCGTGGCCAAGCGCCTGCTCGACGGCGGGCACGCCCTGGCGTACGTGCCGGCGGCCGCGGTGGCCCATGGCGACGACATGGGCACCGGCCGCATCGTGCGCCGCTACCGCCAGATCGGTGCGATCTACGAGCGGTTGGGCATCTTTCGCGACCTCAAGCAGGCGACCGGCCGCGGCCTGGTCGGAGCCGGCCTCCGTACGGCCGGCGCGGTCGCCCCGACCGGCGGTAGCCGGGTCAAGCGGGTCGCCGTGGC
>DASRJI010000190.1:0-5561 GCA_035649535.1 Acidimicrobiales bacterium
TGGCCGGGCCGGCGGTGCGGCCGGCGGAGGAGCGGCGGCCGCCGCTGGCGGAGCGACGGGCGGTTCCGCGGGTGCCGCGGGCTTGGCCGCAGGCTTGGCGGGCGCCTTCTCCGGGGCGGCCTTGGTCGCGGCGGCCTTTGCAGGCGAGCCGTTCCCGTCGGTCTTGACCTTCTCCGCCGCCGGCTTTGCTCCGCCGAATGACTCGCGGAGTCGACGCGCGACGGGCGCCTCCACAGTGGAGGACGCGGATTTGACGAATTCGCCCTGTTCGCTCAGTCGGGCGAGAACTTCCTTGCTGGTGACACCGAGTTCCTTGGCCAACTCGTGTACACGGGCCTTACCTGCCACTACATCTCCATCTCTAGAGGCGTCAGCGGTGGTAGGCGCCGCGCCTCGGGTTAGCTATGACGCATGGTCATCGGGACTTCACGGTGTGCTCATGTTCTTCGCTACCTGTTCTCTTGGCCGGGGTGGTCGAGTGCTCCGATTTCTCGAAGTGCTCCAACACCGCGGTGATATCCGGTGAACCGGTGATGCGCAACGCTCGTACGAACGCTCGCCGCCGAATTGCTGCGTCTAGGCACTGCGGATCGGGATGCAGCCAAGCACCCCGCCCCGGCAGTTTTCTCGCTGGGTCAACGGTCACGGCATGTTCACCATTCCCGTCGACGGCGACTACTCGAAGCAGTTCGACGGCCAGCTCTCGCTTCCGGCAGCCAACACACGTCCGCACCGGTCCACCCGGGCGTCTGCGCGCCGAAGCCGAAGTCTCGCGCTGGATCACAGCTGAGTCTACCGTCTGCCTGCTGGGGAACTAAAACGGCAGTGCTGGTCTTGGCGCCTTTACCGGTCGCGCACCGCGCCGTGCGCCGCGTCAGGGTTCGGCTGCTGCGCCGCGTCGCTTCGAATGTCGATCCGCCAGCCGGTCAACCGGGCGGCCAGGCGGGCATTCTGGCCCTCCTTGCCGATCGCCAGCGAGAGCTGGAAATCGGGGACCACCACGCGCGCGGCGCGTCCGGAATCGTCGATCACGCTGACCGACACCACCTTGGCCGGCGACAGCGCGTTGGCCACGAACTTGGCCGGATCCGGGTCGTAGTCGATGATGTCGATCTTTTCGCCGGACAATTCGCTCATCACGTTGCGCACCCGCTGGCCCATCGGCCCGATACAGGCGCCCTTGGCGTTGAGGCCGGGCACGCGCGAGGTGACGGCGATTTTCGAGCGGTGACCGGCCTCGCGCGCCACCGCGACGATCTCCACCGATCCGTCGGCGATCTCGGGCACCTCCAGGGAGAACAGCTTGCGCACCAGGTTGGGATGGGTGCGCGACAGCGTGATCAGCGGCTCACGAGCGCCCCGCGTCACGCCGACGACGTAGCAGCGCAGCCGGTCACCGTGCTCGTACCGCTCACCGGGGACCTGTTCGGCTGCGGGGATGACGCCCTCGGATCCCTTGGTCTCACTGCCCATTCGGACAACGACAAGCCCGCGGGCGTTCGCGCGCGCATCGCGCTGGATGACCCCGGCGGCGATATCGCCCTCCCGCGCAGAGAACTCGCCGTAGTTCTTCTCGTTCTCCGCGTCGCGCAACCGCTGCAGGATCACCTGACGCGCGGTGGTGGCCGCGATCCGGCCGAATCCCTCTGGGGTGTCGTCCCATTCGGAGATGACGTTGCCGTCTTCGTCGGTCTCGCGCGCCATCACCTGGACGACGCCGGTCTTGCGGTCGATCTCGATACGCGCGTCGGCCTCGTGGCCCTCGGTATGGCGATAGGCGGTCAGCAGCGCCGACTTGATGGTCTCGACGACCACGTCGACGGAAATGCCCTTGTCGGCCTCGATGGCGTGCAGTGCGGCCATGTCGATATTCACGCTGAAGCCTCCTTCCCAGATTGGCCTGCCAGCTCCAGCTCACGCTGGTTTGGCGGCGAAAACTCAACCTGGACAACGGCTTTGGCGATGCCGTCGACAGGCAGTTCACGAACCGAGAAGTTGGCCCTTGCGCCCTCGCGCACGACGAGTCGCACGGTGCCGCCGCTGGTTTCGCCGAGACGGCCGGTCAGCTGCGAGCCATCGGACAGGGTCAGTTCGACCTTGCGGCCGCGAGCCCGCCGGTAGTGCTTTTCGGTCGTCAGCGGACGATCGACGCCGGGCGACGTGACCTCGAGGACATATGGCGGGCTGTCGACGCGGTCCAATACTTCGGATGCAGACCGGGACAGCGCCGCGATCGAGTCGAGGTCAAGGGGTTCGTCGCCGTCGGCGACGACAGTGATGCGGGGTGGGCGCGCGGCAGTGTCGATCGCCACGTCTTCGATTTCATAGCCTGCGCGCGCGAACTCGCCGTCGAGTAGCTCGATCACCTGTTTCTGCGACGGTAATCCCGCAGACCGCTCCGTCACGGCGAGCTCCTCATCTTGAGTTGTCCGGACACGATTCCCCGCGGCGCAACTTGGAACCGACTTTCAACGATACGCCAGGGGCGCCGTGGCACGCGGCAAACGCGCGGCGGCGTCCAGCGGATACACCCTGCGCCGGCCAATGGCAGGATGTTGCACGTGCCGTGCCCGCCGCCGACCGTAAACAGACGACAAATGTTGTGCGGAGCGGCCGCATTGGCACTGCTCGGCAGCCTCGCCGCCGCATGCGGATCGCCGCCGCCACCGCCGGAAGTCGACGAGCTGACCGCGCAACTCGACCGCGCGCGTGCCGACAGCCAGCTCGCCAAAGACGCCGCGGCGGCAACGCCTCCGCCGCCGACTGCGGCGGCGCTGACCGCAGTGGCGTCCGAACGCTCGGCACACGCTCAGGCCCTGTCCGACGAGCTTGTCCGGATGGTCGGAAAGGATGCGCCGACGGCGTCCGCGACCACGACCACGGCACAGCCTGCGAAGGCACCCACCACCGAGGATGTGATCGCCGCGCTGAGCGAGTCAGCGGATGCCGCCACCCAATTGGCGGCCAAGCAGTCGGGCTATCGCGCCGGGCTGCTGGGCTCGATCGCCGCCTCGTGCACAGCTGCGTACAAGGTCGCCCTGGTGCTGCCGGGGGCGCCGCAATGACCTCGCCGCAGCCGAGCCCGACCACGCCGTCGACAACAACCACCACGACCACCACGACCACCACGACCACGACGACCACGTCGTCGCGAGCGGCCGAGCCCACCGCCCCGGGCCGGCCGTCCGACGCGGCGAACGGCGCGTTGTTCGACGCGATCGCGACCGAATACGCGACCATCTACGGCTACGGGCTGGTGTCAGCGCATTCCACACCTGACGTCAATGATTTGGTGTCGTCGTCGCTGGCCTTACACCGCGAGCGACGTGAGGCTGCGATCGCTACCCTCGAGTCCCGGTCCGTCGACCCACCGCTACCGGCCGCCGGTTATCAGCTGCCGATCGAGGTCGACAATCCGACCGACGCCGCCAATTTGGCGGTGCGGATGGAAGAAGACGCGGCCGTTGCGTGGCGGGCAGTGTTAGAGCAGGCGACCGATGAGAAGGACCGCGCGTTCGCGGTGACCGCGCTGACGGAAAGCGCGGTGCTGGCGGCCCGATGGAGCCGGGTACTTGGCGTCTCGCCGATCACGGTCGCCTTCCCCGGCGGTTCCGAATAACCCGCGGGCGCTAGCTGGTGAGCGCCGCGGCGATGTCGGCCGCCGCGTTGTCGACGGCGATCTCCCGCGTCTCGCCGGTGAACCGGTTACGCAACTCGACCACGCCGTCGGCCCAGCCGCGGCCGACCACCACGATCCATGGCACCCCGAGCAACTCGGCGTCCTTGAACTTCACGCCGGGTGAGGCCTGCCGGTCGTCGAGAAGCACCTCGACGCCCAACCGGTCCAACGCGTCGGCCAGCTCGGCGGCGCCGGCACGCGCGGCCTCGTCCTTGTTGGCGATCACCACGTGGACGTCGAACGGCGACACCGACGACGGCCACCGCAGTCCCAGCTCGTCGTGGTGCTGTTCGGCGATGACGGCCACCAGCCGCGATACGCCGATGCCGTAGGAGCCCATGGTCAGCCGGACGGGCTTGCCGTCCTCGCCGAGCACATCCACGGCGAACGCGTCGGTGTACTTACGGCCGAGCTGGAAGATGTGGCCGACCTCGATGCCGCGGGCCGAGACCAATGGGCCGGCGCCGTCGGGCGACGGGTCGCCGTCGCGCACCTCTGCGGCCTCGATCGTGCCGTCTGCGACAAAGTCCCGCCCGGCGACCAGGCCCACCACATGCTTGCCGGGCTCGTCGGCGCCGGTGATCCAGGACGTACCGTCCACCACCCGCGGGTCGACGAGATACCGAACACCGTTGGCCAGCAACCCTTTTGGCCCGATGTAGCCCTTCGCCAGGAACCGATTCTTGGCGAAGTCGGCCTCGTCGAGCAGCGCGTACTCGGCCGGATCCAGCGCGGCCGCCAGCCGTTTCTCGTCGACTTCGCGGTCCCCGGGCACCCCGACCGCGAGCAATTCCCAGTCGCCGCCCGGCTGACGCACCTTGAGCGCCACGTTCTTCAGCGTGTCCGCAGCAGTCACCTCGCGGTCCAAGGCGCTGTTGGCCCATTCGACGAGCGTGGCGATCGTCGGCGTGCCGGGCGTGTCGTACACCTTGGCCTCCGGCTGACCCTCGATCGGCAGCGGATCGGGCACCGCGGTGACGACGGCCTCGACATTGGCGGCGTATCCCGACTCCAGGCACCGCACGAACGTGTCCTCGCCGATGTCGCTTTCGGCCAGGAATTCCTCGGATGCGCTGCCACCCATCGCCCCGGACACCGCCGACACGATGACGTAGCGGACTCCGAGTTCTGCGAAGATCCGCTGGTACGCGTCCCGGTGCGCCTGGTACTGCGCTCTCAGGCCCGCGTCGTCGACGTCGAACGAATAGGAGTCCTTCATGAGGAACTCGCGGCCGCGCAGGATCCCGGCGCGCGGCCGCGCCTCGTCGCGGTACTTGGTCTGGATTTGGTACACCAGCAGCGGGAAGTCCTTGTAGCTGCTGTACTCCCCCTTGACCGTCAGCGCGAAGAGCTCTTCGTGGGTGGGGCCGAGCAGGTAGTCGTTCTTGCGGCGGTCCTGCAGCCGGAACACCCCATCGCCGTACTCGGTCCAGCGGTTGGTCACCTCATACGGCCCCTTGGGCAGCAGTGCGGGAAACAGAATCTCTTGTCCGCCAATGGCATTCATCTCGTCGCGGACGATCTGCTCGACCTTGCGCAGCACCCGCAGGCCTAGCGGTAGCCAGCTGTGGAGCCCAGGGCCGACCGGGCGGACGTAGCCGGCCCGGATCAGCAGCTTGTGGCTGGGCACCTCGGCGTCGGCCGGGTCGTCGCGCAGCGTGCGCAGGAACAGCTCGGACATGCGGGTGATCACAGCCGACAACCTTAGTAAGCGAGTGCCAGTCTGCCTTCTCCCGGCCGCCGGAGGCCTGGGTCACGCGTTAGAGCCGGGGTCGCCATCGGCGCTGCCGGTTGCGCCGGTGCCGGTGCCACCACTGCCGCCGATGCCATTTGGTGGGCCGCCGTCACCGCCGTCGCCGCCGAACGCCGTACCGACGGGGTT
>DASRJI010000191.1:0-3318 GCA_035649535.1 Acidimicrobiales bacterium
GCGGCATTGGTCAAGACGGCAGCAGTGATCAACAAGGCTGCGGTTACTTTGCGGCTCATCGTTCACCCCTGGTCAGGTGGGACTCGGCCGCTGGACCCGCGGCTTCCGCGGAAAGTCGGCGCGTGTGCGTCGGCTAGTGGCCGGTTAGACGGCGACATCGCGTAGGGCGGACGATGAAGTCCATACCGGTCTGGGCGGCGGTCAGGGTGCGCAGGAGTGGGCAAAGACCGCGATCGAGCAGCTTGGATCGCCCTTCTAGGCCGGGCCTCCGCCGCCGACCGATTGGCGGACACACCCGATGTGGGGGTCAAGGGGTCGCAGGTTCAAATCCTGTCAGCCCCGACTGTGAATCGCCTTGTCAGAGCATTTTCGGCGGTGAGTCGGAGGCAGCGGATCGTCACCAGCTAGTGGAATCTTCGCGTCAGTGGCCGGGCTACGGCACCCGGGGGACCGCGACAGGCCGAACGGAAGGTGAGAGTTCATGCCCACGCGCCTCACGCCCGACGACGTGGCCGGGGGCACGTTCACGCTCACGAACCCGGGCCCGTCCGGCACGATGATCTCGGCTCCGATCATCCACCAGCCGCAGGTCGCGATCCTGTCGACCGACGGGGTCAAGCGACGCCCGGTGGTGGTCGAGCTCGACGACGGTGGCGAGGCGATCGTCGTCCATGCCGCCGGGATGCTCGGCCTCAGCTTCGACCATCGCGCCTTCGAGGGCGCCTACGCGTCGGCTTTCCTCGCGCGCGTGCGCGACATCATCGAGACGCGCCCGTGGGGTTCTGAGCTCTAGTTACGCCACCCAGCCGGAGTCGGAGAGCTTGCGGTCGATCGCGTAGGCGGCACTGATCAACCCGAGATGTGTGAAGGCCTGGGGGAAGTTGCCCAGGTGCTCACCGTGGGGGCCGAGCTCCTCGGAGTAGAGCCCGACGTGGTTCGCGTAGCCGAGCATCTTCTCGAACGCGAGCCGCGCCTTCTGCACGTCGCCCGAACGCGCCAGCACCTCCGCGTACCAGAACGAACACATGTTGAACGTGCCCTCTTCGCCCATGAGGCCGTCGGCGGCGCCGTCGCCCATGCGGTACCGGAACACTAGCGAGTCGTTGACGAGTGTGTCTTCGATCGCCCGCAGTGTCGAAAGCCAGCGGGGGTCGGTCGAGCTGATGAACTTGACCAACGGCATCAGCAGCGTCGCCGCGTCGAGCGTCTTCGTTCCCTTGTGCTGCACGAATGCCTGTTGCTCCGGATCCCAGAAGTTCGTGTAGATGTCCTCGTAGATCTCGTCACGGGTGGCGCGCCACCGCTCGTACGGGTACGGGAACGAGCGACGGTCGGCGAGGCGGATCGCCCGGTCGACGGCGACCCAGCACATCAGCCGCGAGTACAGGAACTCCTGCCGCCCGCCGCGCACCTCCCACACGCCTTCGTCGGGAAGCTGCCAGTGGTCGGTCACCCAGTCCACGAGACGGACGAGGTTGCGCCACAGGTCGTGCGAGATTGGCGCGCCGTACTTGTTGTAGAGATACACCGAGTCCATGAGCTCGCCGTAGATGTCGAGCTGGAGCTGGCCGTAGGCACCGTTGCCGACGCGCACCGGTGACGAGCCGGCGTACCCCTCGAGGTTCGGGATGATCTCCTCGGTCAGGTCCTTGTGCCCGTCGATGCCATACATGATCTGCAACGCCCCGTCGGGCTCGAGATCGTTGCAGCGGTCCTCGATCCATCCCATGAACGCGCCCGCCTCGGCGGTGTAGCCGAGCCTGATGAGCGCGTACAGGGTGAAGGACGCGTCGCGGATCCAGGTGTAGCGGTAGTCCCAGTTCCGTTCGCCGCCGAGCTCCTCGGGAAGGCCGAACGTCGGGGCGGCGACGAGCGAGCCGTACGCGTCCGACACCAGCAGCTTGAGCACCAGCGCGGAGCGGTTCACCGTCTCGCGCCAGCGGCCGTGGTACTGCGAGCGGCCGACCCAGGTCCGCCAGTAGTTCACGGTGTCCTTGAACACCTCTGCCACGTAGTGCGGAGACTCCGCCGGGCTCGGCACGCCGGGCTCGGCCTGCTCCATGACGAAGGCGGCGGTCTCGCCGGCACGGAGCACGAACTTCCCGACGACCGCGCCGTTCTTCACCTCGAGCGGTACCTGCGACCGCAGCCGCACGGTCCTGCCGTCGGGGCCCTCGGAATGGAAGAGGATCTCGCCTTCGCGCACGTCGACCTTGTGGCCGGCGCGGCCGTAGTCGAAGCGGGGATCGAAGATGATTTCGAAGGTCGATTCCCCCCGGACCCCTTTCGCCCGACGGACCAGGGCGTGGCAGTGCTCGTGCTCGTCCGTGCCGACCGGCATGAAGTCGGATACCTCGGCCACACCGGCGCGATCGAGGGTGCGGGTGATGAGCACGTTCGTGTCGGGGAGGTACATCTGCTTTATGGCGCCGCTGGCGTGACACGGGCGCAACTGGAAGCGGCCCCCGTTCTCGGCGTCGAGCAGGGAAGCGAAGATCGTCGCCGATCCGAAGTGCGGGTACGACATGAAGTCGATCGTCCCGTCCGTGCCGACCAGCGCCACGGTGTGCAGGTCACCGATGACGCCGTGGTTCTCGATCGGGAGATAACCGTCCGTGCTCATGGACCCCTGCTCCCCTTTCCCGCAGCGCGGTCAGGTGTATCTCGATGATCGCACGTTGATTCGCAGGCGACCGTCTCATCGGATGTGCGGTCACGGATAGCGTTGTCGGTCATGACAGACATGGCCGGCAAAGTCGTCGTGATCACGGGCGGGAACACCGGGATCGGGAAGGAAGCGGCCGTGGCGCTCGCCGGTCGCGGGGCCCAGGTGGTCATCACCTCCCGCAACGAGGAGCGCGGTCGGTCGGCTCGAGTCTCCGTGTCGCGGAGAATCTAGCTGTTCGTCGCGGTGGTCGCCGTTGCCTCTGCGGTTCCTGTGAGCCTGTAGTCAACATGGTGCGGAGGGTCACCACGTGAACCGTGGATTGTTGCCTCGAGCATGCGCGTCAGACTTCGAATTTGCCTTGGCCCTCCCCGCGTCGAAGCGTTGACCGCTCGACAACGACGGGAGGAAGCCGATCATGGGAATCATCCACAGCCGCTGAGCGGGGATGGATGTGTCCAAACGGGACGCGAAGGTCTGCGTCCGGGTTTCCATGCACTCATAGACAGCAGCGGATCGATGGCTCGCCTGGCGTTGTGAGTGTTCCGCAACCTGAGCCCGCCGGACACCGAGCTGACCCGTGGGTCAATGTGGACGAACCGCACATGATGTTCCTTGATCACCCCGCGGACCTCCACTAGATCGTGCGAAAA
>DASRJI010000192.1:0-2506 GCA_035649535.1 Acidimicrobiales bacterium
GGAACCGGCCCAGCGTGCGGTTATCGCGCGCCAGCGGCCGCTCGCCCTGGAGCACGTGGACGTCGACGGCCGTCTGGTCGTCGGCGGCGGTGGTGAAGATTTCGCTCTTCTTCGTCGGGATCGTCGTGTTGCGAGGGATCAACACGGTCATGGCACCGCCCTGGGTCTCGACGCCGAGCGAGAGCGGCGTGACATCGAGCAGCACGACGTCCTTGACGTCGCCCGATAGGACGCCGGCCTGAATGGCGGCACCGACGGCCACGACCTCGTCCGGGTTCACGCCCTTGTGCGCCTCCTTGCCGAAGAGCTGTTTGACGAGCTCCTGGACCTTCGGCATCCGCGTCTGGCCGCCGACGAGAACGACTTCGTCGATGTCGTTCGCGCTGACACCGGCGTCGCTCATCGCCTGCCGGCACGGCGGTCTCGTGCGCTGGATGAGGTCATCGACGAGCGCCTCGAACCTGGCGCGCGTGAGCTTCATCGCCAGGTGCTTGGGACCGCTAGCATCGGCGGTGATGAATGGCAGGTTGATCTCGGTCTCGAGAACAGAGCTGAGCTCGACTTTCGCTTTCTCCGCCGCCTCTTTGAGGCGCTGCAGGGCCATGCGGTCCCGGCGGAGATCGATGCCGCTCTCTTTTCTGAACTCCTCGGCAATCCAGTCCATGACCCGCTGGTCGAAGTCGTCGCCGCCCAGATGCGTGTCACCGTTGGTCGCCTTCACCTCGAACACGCCCTGCCCGATCTCGAGGATCGAGATGTCGAACGTCCCACCTCCAAGGTCGTAGACGGCGATCTGCTCGTCGTTCTTCTTGTCGAGGCCGTAGGCGAGGGCGGCGGCTGTGGGCTCGTTGATGATGCGTTGAACCTCGAGACCGGCAATCTTGCCGGCGTCCTTCGTCGCCTGGCGCTGGCTGTCGTTGAAGTAGGCGGGGACCGTGATGACCGCCTGTGTCACCGTCTGGCCGAGGTGCGCTTCGGCCGCCTCCTTCAGCTTGCGTAGAATCATCGCCGAGATCTCGGGCGGCGAGTACTGTTTGCCGCGGATCTCGATGCGTACGTCGCCGTTGGCGGCTGATACGACCTTGTACGGGACCTTCTTGATCTCCTCCTGGACCTCGTCGTAGCGACGGCCCATGAACCGCTTGATCGAAAACACAGTGTTTTCGGGGTTGGTGATGGCCTGCCGCTTGGCAACCTGCCCGACCAGGATCTCGCCGTCCTTGGTGAACGCCACGACGGATGGCGTCAGACGGCTGCCCTCCTGGTTGGGAATGACGGTGGAATCGCCGCCTTCCATCACAGCCACGACGGAGTTGGTGGTGCCGAGATCGATGCCGATGACCTTGCTCATGGTAGCCTCACCTCCATCGCCGCCGCCTCCTCGCCACGAACGCTCGTGGCTGGTTCAATCCGTATGAAGGCCGTATAAATCCGGAGTATCGATCCCGGCAGGTGTCTGAGCGTCCGAAACCGGTGCCCTGACGTCTCAGAGCGATCATCGATGCGGCTGTCCACCGCGGTGACGCCCGGCGCGGCCCACGCCGCCCGGGGCCGTCAGGCGATGGCCCGCTCTACCCGCCGCGCGATCTCCGACTTGGAGTGCACGCCGATGATGCGGTCGACCTCGCGGCCGCGCTTGAAGACGAGCAGCATCGGGATGCTGCGCACGTTGAGGCGACTCGCAGTGATGGGATTGTCGTCAATGTTCAGCTTCGCGAACGCGTGCGCGGCCGGCCAACTCCGCCGCGAGCTGATCGACCACGGGCGCGATCATCCGGCACGGCCCACACCATGGTGCCCAGGCGTCCAGCAGCACCGGCAGCGCCGAGCGCTCCACTTCGGCCGCGAACGTCGCGTCGCTTACGGTCACGGGCACTGTCGTTCCGGTGGCCCCCATGGGCAGCGGCGTCTTGCATCGCCCGCAGACGGCCTGGCGGCCCGCCTCGACCTTGTGGTTCGGCACGCGGTTGGTCGCGCCGCAGCTCGGGCAGCGAATGAGTCGGGACTCGGCGGTCATGGCCGTAAGTAAGCTCCACTGCCGAGGATTGCGCGGGGGTCGTCTCTGGCGGTCCGCAAGACGTCTCCGCGCATCCACCGACCCAGTGTGGCCGGGCGGGCTTCTACGATCTTCCCCACTTCGACAAAGCGTTCCGAGGGCGGCTGCGCACGTCCCCGCGCACCTTTCGTGTCCGTTACTGCAGTCGGTGAGTCGACGCGCATTTCCGAGGCGTTAAGCACGTATGTAGTACCAGTTTGACTCACGGGTTTAGACCGTCGCCTCCAGGTGCCGATGGCGTTGCTCTTGCTCGGATCACATCGAGGTCGTCGACAAATGATGACTCTCGACTATCTCCTGGACGGTCTTGACGTCAGGATGGGGCGGCTCGCAATCCACGTCGTTCGTCCCGACGGTTCGGTCGCTTACGGACAGATCGATGAGCCGGCCATCCACTACGGACTCCGTGGCGCGGCGCGGTTGGAGATCGAGGAGGGCGACTGGGTCAGC
>DASRJI010000193.1:0-4229 GCA_035649535.1 Acidimicrobiales bacterium
AGGAGTTGTTCGCCGGGTCGGCCTCGGCCATGACCTTGGTGATGGCCGCGGTCAGCGTGGTCTTGCCGTGGTCGATGTGGCCCATCGTGCCGATGTTGACGTGCGGCTTGTTGCGCTCGAATTTTGCTTTGGCCATGTGTAGTTGCCTTTTCCTTCGTAGAACCGGGTGGAACGCGTCACGCTCGTAGCGGCGGGCGGACTTGAACCGCCGACAACTCGATTATGAGCCGAGTGCTCTGACCAACTGAGCTACGCCGCCGAGCCCTCTGTGGGAATCGAACCCACGACACCAGCCTTACCATGGCTGTGCTCTACCGACTGAGCTAAGAGGGCGGGAACTGCGACCAGCGATGATAGGTGACATGACCGTGCGGCTCGCCGGGGTTGCCGACGCGGCGGCGATCCGGGCCATTTACAACCGAGAGGTGACCGAGGCGACGAGCACGTTCGACATGGTCCCCCGCTCCGAGGCAGACCAGCTCGAATGGCTGCGCGCCCACGACGGCGCCCACCCGGCGGTGGTCTCGATCGCGGCCGACCAGGTCACCGGCTTCGGGTCGATCAGCCCTTTCAAGGAGCGCCCGGCCTACGCCACCACGGTCGAGGACTCCGTGTTCGTGCATCAGGACCACCGTGGCGCCGGCGTCGGCAAGATGATCGTCAACGAGCTGGTGCGGCTGGCGACGAGCCACGGGTTCCACGCCATGATCGCCCGCATCGTCGGCGGCAATGAGGCATCGATCAACGTGCACAAGGTGTGCGGCTTCGAGATCGTCGGCGTCGAGCGCGAGGTCGGGCGCAAGTTCGGCAAGTGGCTCGACGTCGTCGAGATGCAACGCCTGCTCTAACTCTGGCGGCGGGGACCCAACCCCGCTGCCCCCTCACAGTGGGCGATGTCGCTAGTGCTGGCGGTTTATGAGGCGCTCGACCGCGAGTTCGGCGAAGTCGTGGGCTTCGTCGGCCGGGGGCAGGAGGCCGCGCTTGGCGGCCGAGAGGTGCGCGCAGCTCGTGACGAGGGCCATGTGCGTGAAAGCCTGCGGGAAATTGCCGAGCGCCTCACCGCTGGCGACATCGATCTCCTCGGCGAAGAGCCCGACGTCGTTGGCCAGGGCGAGCAGTCGTTCGAGCAACGCGTCGGCTTCGTCGATGCGACCGGCGTGGGTCAAGCAGTCGAGCAACCAGAACGAGCACAGCAGGAACGCGCCCTCGCCGCCTTCGAGGCCATCCTCCGCGTTGTAGCGATGGACGAGGCCGTCGCGCTCGAGATCACGCTTCACCACGTCGATCGTCGCGGTGACCGCCGGGTGCGACGACGGCAGCAACCCGAGGGCGGGCACCAGCAGCGTTGACGCGTCGGCCACCGGGTAACCGACCGCTTGCGGGAACCAACCGTCGGCCGCCGCCTCCTTCTCGAGATAGGCGGCGAGGTTGTCGCGCTCGGCGGCCCACCGGTCGACGGCGCCGCCGACACCGAGGCCTTCAGCGAGACGGACGGCGCGGTCGAGCGCGACCCAGCAGTTGAGCTTCGAGTGCACGAAGTGGCGCGGCTCGTCACGGATCTCCCAGATGCCCTGGTCCGGCTTCTCCCACCGCTCGCACACGATGTCGGCCAGGCCGGCGAGGAACGTCCAGTTGTCGGCGGTGATCTCGCCACCGGCGCGGGCGAACAACCACGCGGCTTCGAGGAGCTGGCCGTAACAGTCGAGCTGCAGTTGTTTGACCGCGCCGTTACCGACGCGCACCGGACGCGACCCGCGATGGCCGGCGAGGTGATCAAGTTCGAGCTCGGGCAACGACCGCTCGCCGCAAATGCCGTACATGATCTGCAAATCGCGCGGCCGACCGGCGCCGGTGCGCTCGAGCCAGTGCTTGAACGCCAGTGCCTCGTCCGTGAAGCCCAACGCAAACAGTGAGATCAGCGTCAGCGTCGCGTCGCGGATCCACGTGTAGCGGTAGTCCCAGTTGCGCTCGCCACCAATGTCCTCGGGGAGCGACGTCGTCGGCGCGGCCACGACCGCGCCGGAGGGCGCGTAGGTGAGTGCCTTGAGCACAAGCGCGGAACGGCGAACCGCGGCGGCGTGATCGCCGTCATAGCGGCAGCCGCTCATCCAGCCCTTCCAGAACGCGATCGTCTGGTGGAGCTCGCGCGCCGGGTCGGACTTGGGCGGTCGCGGCGCATGCGACGGCGTCCACCCGGCGCGCACCCACGCCTCGTCACCGGCAACGAGTGACCACCGCGCCGCCAGTCGCTCGCCCTGCACCGGCAGCGGGTTCGACGCGTCGATCCACAGCGCGTCGGCGCCGCCGACAACTTCGTCGGTCCGCAGGCGCGGCACGAACGCGCCGTACTCGAAGCGCGGCTCGATGACGACCTCGACCTCGACGGCACCGCTCGTGCACACGACCCGGCGCAGGATTGCGTGGGCACCGATCGGCATGCAGTCGGTGAGCTCGACCACGCCGCTAGCGCACGCGAACGTCGTGACGAGCACGTTGGTGTCTTCGATATACGCGCGGGTTACATCCGCGGCGGCAACAGGCGCCACGCGGAACGCGCCGCCGCTGTTCTCGTCCAGCACCTTGCAGAACACCGCCGGCGAGTCGAACCGCGGGAAACAGGCCCAGTCGATCGACCCGTCCGTGCCGACCAGCGCCGCCGAGTGGCAGTCGCCGAGGAGGGCGTAGTCGCCGATCCGATTCACTTCCAGCAGGCTAGGCGCCGCCCCTCATCACTCGGTTCGGCGCTGTACCTCTTCGGAGCAAGGCGCCGGCCTTCCACGCCGCGTAGGCGGGCAGGATGCCGAAGGCCACCAGGATCAAGATCGCCAGTGCGACGTACCCCCACTTGCCCGCCGTGGCGTTGGCGACGGTCACCGCGATGAGCAGTAGGCCGACAGCGACGTTACCGGCGACGCCGATTGGCGTGCGCCACGTACGGTGGCGGTCACGAGCCGGCGAGGAACGAGTCATGCCGATCGTCCGCCGAGTGTCGCAAGCGCGGTAGCCACGTAGATCTCGAGGCCCTCGTCCGCCTCGTCGATCACAAATCGGACGGCTTGGGCCATCGGGTGCACCGCGCCGCGCGCAGCCTGCACCGCCGGCGTGTCGAACACTGGACTCCACACCCACGCACTGTTCGGAACGGCCTGGCGGATGACCTCGCCCAAGTACGCGCCGAGCCACTGCGCGAGCCGCAACCGTTTCTCACGATCGGCGAGCACCGCTCGCATGTCTTGCGCCAGCGCCTGCGCGTGGGACATCGAAACGACATCGAAGTGCAAGTCGACGCCTTGCGTGTGTGCAAACTCGATGAACCGAACGGCCTCTTCGCTCATCTCGGTCGCCAGCTCCTCGGCCGACGGTGGTGTTGTCATTTGCCGCTGGTGGCCGGCAGTCGGATCTCCGCTGGCGCGTCGGGCGCTCCAAGTAAGGGCGCCAAGGCGGCGCTGACGCGTGCGCGAGCCCCGTCGCCGTCCGCTCTCACGCGGAGGAGCGGCCCGACCTCGGTCGCGTCGCCGTTCGCGAGAACGCCATCGAGAACGCCTGCCGTGGCCTCACGGAAGCGCGGGCCCAAATACATGACGTCAAAAACGTCAGGCAGCCCGGCCTGGATCAGCCGGATCGGCGGCAGCATGATCTTGGCGTTCCTCCCATCGCGGGTAGACGCCGACAGGGTGCCGCTCGCCCTGGCCCGCTGCAACGCTTCCTCGGTGAGTAACTGCACGAATGCGAAGTCGGCCTTGAGCGTTCGCACGACCACGTCGGCCAGCTGGCCGAGATCGCCCGGTTCTGCCGTGACCGTGCTGGTGACCCACGTATAGGACCGCGGCCGGAACCAGATGGACATCGAACCCCGGGTGCACTTCAACAGGAGACAGCGACCGTCGAGCGCGCCGGCGACCGACTCGTAGCCATCGAAGGGCTCGCGTATCGGCTCTTGTCGGCCCCACCGAACGGGCTCCAACGGCGAACCGGTCAATGCATCGAAGAAGGCTGGCCCGATGGGCGGTTCCAGCGCCGACAGCGTGTACGCGTCGAAAGCCAGATTCATGGGAGCCATGCCTTGAACGTCTGCGTGGACGAATCGAACACCCGGATCGTGCCACCGGTCTCGGCGATCGCTTCACGGAGTGGCGCCGAGATCGACACGGTGTTGGCGGACACCACAAGATTGTGAGGGATTTCGGCCGCGCTGGCGAACTCGTTCTGGATGCGCATTTGTTTCGTCA
>DASRJI010000194.1:0-2150 GCA_035649535.1 Acidimicrobiales bacterium
GGGGGGCGATGCCGCTTCCGCGCGGGCATCTGATATACCGTCAGATCACTCGGAGCCATTTGGGGGGATCACCGGGTGTCAACGGTCGAGCAAGCGCCGTCGAGCGCGCCGAATCCTGAGCCCGACACCAGCGCGACGCTGGCGCTCGACTCCGTCAGCGTGCGCTTCGGGGGCATCCGCGCGCTCGCCGACGTCTCGATGACCGTCGACCTCGGTGAGGTCGTCGGCCTCATCGGACCCAACGGCGCGGGGAAGACCACGCTGTTCGACGCGATCTCGGGCGTCCGCGTCCCGGATGAAGGCCGCGTGTTCCTCGGCGGCAAGGACATGACGCGTGCGAGCGCCGTCTCACGGGCGCGTTGGGGACTGCGGCGCACGTTCCAGCGCGTCCAGACCTTCGGCTGGCTCTCCGTCGAGGACAACGTGCTCACGGCAATGGAGTGGGAAGGCGGGGGTGGCGGGATCGCGGCGGACCTCGTCGCGTTCCCGACGCGCCGTCGCCGCGAGAAGAAGCGCCGCGCGCGCGTCGACGACGTGCTCGAGCGCTGCGGCCTCGCCGAGGTGCGCAAGGATTCCGCGGGCTCACTCCCGATCGGTCTCGCACGCATGGTCGAGGTTGCGCGTGCACTGATCGCCGACCCCAAGGTCCTCATGCTCGACGAGCCGACGTCCGGTCTCGATCACGCCGAGGCCGCGCGCCTGGGTGAGCAGATCCAGCGGCTGCGCAGCGAAGGCGAGTGCGGTGTGCTGCTCGTGGAGCACGACGTCGGTTTCGTGATGGAGCAGTGCGACCGCATCGTCGTGCTGGATCTCGGCCAGGTCCTCGCCACCGGGTCGCCCGCCGAGGTCCAACAGAATCAAGCGGTGCGCGCGGCGTATCTCGGCGAGGGATGAGTAAGGATGCACACCAGTTCGAGCACAACCACAAGGGGGAACCTGTGAAACGAACCGTCAAGATGGTTGTTGCCGCCGTTGCGGCTGCAACCGTCGGTTTGGCGTCGATCGGCGCTGTCGGCACCGGTGCCGGCGCGCAAGGCAGCGTGCGCGGCGTCACCGACTCGGAGATCAAGGTCGGCGGCCTCATGGTCGCATCGATCTACGGGGATGCCCAGAAGGCTGCGGTCGCGCGCTTCGACCTCGCAGCCAAGAACAAGGAGATCCCAGGCGGCCGGAAGATCGTGTCGGTCGGAACCGCCGACGACAAGCAGACCGCCGACATCGACCTCCAAGAGGGCCGGCGTCTCGTCGACCAGGAGCGCGTGTTCGCGGTGGTCCCGGTGATCACCCCGACGCTCCAGGCGGCCGACTACTTCAACCAGCAGAAGGTCCCGACCGTCGGCTGGGGTATCGCGTCCGGATACTGCGCGGCGACGAACAAGTACGTCTTCGGGTTCTCGGGCTGCCTCGTGCCCGACCCGGTCGTCTACGCCGGGAACACCTGGGGTGAGCTGGTCAGCCAGCAGCTGAAGGCCCAGGGCAAGGGCGACGCCAAGGGCAAGACGGCGGCCGTCGTGACCGAGGACAGCACGTCCGGCAAGTCGGGCTCCGAAGTGATCTCGGCCACCGCCGAAGCGGTCGGCATGAAGGTCGTGTACGCGAAGTCGGCGCTGCCGGCGCCGCCCGCGACGGTCACCGACTACTCGCCCTACGTGCAGGACATCATGACGTCCAACGGTGGGCAGCCGCCCGACGTCGTGTTCCTCACCCTCACGGCCCAGAACGTGATCGGCCTCGGTCGTGGTCTGGCGCAGGCCGGGTTCAAGGGCATTCAGACCAACGCGGTCGGCTACGCGCCGCAGCTGACGCAGCTGGCCAGCGGTTGGTCGGCGTTCACGCAGTTCGCGACGCCGGAGTCGACGGCACCGGAGATGAAGAACATCGTGTCGGCGATGAACGCCGCCGGCATCACGCAGATCGGCCAGCCGGCGCTCGCGGGTTGGTACGCGGCCGACTTCTTCGTCAAGGTGCTGAAGAAGGCGGGCAAGAACCTCACGCCCGAGTCCTTCCAGAAGGCGGCGGCGAAGTACACGTACGAGGTCCCCGACATCGTGGGGCCGACCGTGTACCCGCAGGCCTTCAAGGCGTCGACGCCGTGTGGTCAGCTCGCGACGAGCAACGGCACGTCGTGGACGGTCACCGCGCCGTTCGCG
>DASRJI010000195.1:0-132124 GCA_035649535.1 Acidimicrobiales bacterium
GCGGCACGGTGGGTTGGGCGATCGCGGTCGGTGTCGGCGCGGTGGTGATCGGGCTGGGTGCGGCGCGGCAGTGGGGCCTGGCGTCGGGCGGCACGATCGTGCTGGTGGTCGCCGCCGCCTACGGCGTCGTGGCCGCGCTACCGACCCGCGCGCTTGTGAAGTGAGGCGAGGAGTCGGTGAGGACCGGCTTGCATGGGGCCGGCAACGAAGTGCATGTGCCAGGAGACGCCGGGGATCGGGTGATCGGGAAAGCCGTGGCGCGCCGCGTCGTGGAGTTCGGGCACCGGCGGCAGCCGCGAGATGAGGATCTCCTCGATGGCGGCTACGAGGTAGTCGGCTTCGGCGAGGGCGGCGGGGGAGGGCTCCCCGGCGACCAGTTCGGCGAGACGGAGGTCGAGCAGCAGGCGGTCGATCTCGCGACGGAGATGGGCAAAGGCGTCGCGCGCCATCGGGTGGGCGGTCGCAAGTAGCGCGGCTTCGGCCGCGTCGAACCCGCGGCTGATGTCGGCGAGGCGGACGCGGAGTTCGGCGCCGGTCCCCTCGTCGGCGAGGCGGCGCACGGCGCGGTAGTGCTGCTCCATGCCGGCGCGCGGTGAGAACAGATCGTCGAAGAGCTGGCACCAGGCGGCAAGCGGCTCGACCGCCGCCGGGCCGAAGAAGCGAGCGATGGCGGTGCCGAATGATTTGGCCGGGTCGTAGCCGTCGGGGTTCCAGGCCCAGTCGCCGGCGGTGACGGACGCCGGTGCGTAGCCGGAGAGCGGGCGGCTCGAGTTGAGGGTGTAGCCGGCGAGCGCGCCGGCGAAGGCGGGCGGGCGCTGATGGAAGGGGATCGGGATGATCGCGCCGGCGCGGTAGTCGTTCATCTGTTGGTTGTCCCAGAAGACAGGCGGGCGGCCGACGACGTCGGTCCACTCGGGGCCGAGTTGGGTGTCCCAGTCGGCCGGTGTGCCGCTCCACCAGTTGGCGAGGTACACGTTGGTCTTTTCGGCGAGGACGCCTGCCATCTGGCGGTGGTACTCGCGCTGGCGTTTGACCGCTTGCTTCATCGTGCGCGGGCCGCTGGTCCCGAGCATGGACGCCATGACCGCGTCGCCGAACCACGAGTAGTCGGCTTGGCCGGGGAACCAGTAGAAGCGGGGGCAGAAGTAGAACTCGGGTTCTTCGCCGAGGCGGTCGGTCACGCGGTCGACGATGCGGGCGAGCAGGTCGAATTCGAGTTCGAACGCATCGTGGTCGGTGTCGTCGAAGAGGAAGCCGAAGGCCCGGAAGCCGTGGGCGACGGCGTCGTCGTAGTGGGCGAGGAGGCGCTCGACGGCGGCAGGGTCGTCGATCGAGAAGCCGGGCCCGAGGGCTTGGCGCCGTAGCTCGAGGACGAGCTCGATGCCGAGGTCGCGAGCCGAGTGGACGAGCGCGGTGTCGCGGGCGGTGAGGTGTTCGTCGGCAGTGGCGGTCCACCAGTTGTAGAGGACGCGGTTGTACTTGCCTTCGAGCGCGACCTCGAGAGCCCACTCCATGTCGTGATCGCGGTAGAGGCCCCACCCGGCGAGCATGCGGAGGGGCACCGTCGGCGAGTCGTGGATCAAGCCGGTGGCCACGGTGATGGCGTCGCCGTCGCGCCAGACAAGTTGGCGCGCGGTTGTGGCGCCGCGAACGAGGCCGGCATCGGTGGCCGCCGCGACGGTCATGCCGTCGGGCGTGGCGTCCAGCCGGTAGCCCTCGCCCGAGCCGGCCGCCGGGTCGATGCGGAAGGTGATCGGGTAGCCGCCGGCGTCGGTCGCCGTCGCCACGCCGGCCCGGAAGAGGCCGGACGCGCAGACGGCCGTGGACGCGGCGGGGCCGTCGAGGGAGACGAAGGTCTGGCGCACCCCGACGACGGGGCCGCGGTCGTAGGAGCGGGGTTGGGGCACGACGTCGCCGGGGCTCGGCGCAATCGGGGCCGGGGGTGCGAAGGGGTCCTCGCCGACCATGCCGAGGAGGCGGCGGCGATCAGCGTCGTTGGCCACGGGCGTTGTCTACCGTGTCCCGGTGCTAACCGACGAGGAGCAGCAGCGCCGCCGTCTCGCGATCAGGGACTTGATGCCGAAGACGCCGTACATCGGCGGCCTCGGCTTGCAGTTCGAGCGGTACGAGCCCGACGACGTGTCGACGCGGATTCCGTTCCGTGAGGACCTGACCAATGACGGGACCTACTACCACGGCGGCGTGATCGCGGCGGCGATCGACACGACGGGCGCGGCGGCCGCGTGGTCGAACCACGACTTCGACAAGGGGAACCGCGCGTCGACGGTGTCGATGACGGTGCAGTACGTCGGCGCGTGCAAGAAGTCGGACTTGGTGTGTCACGCGCGGACGGTGCGGCGCGGCAGGGAGTTGATCTTCACGGAGATCACCGCGACCGATGGGGACGGTGCCGTGGTGGCCCACGGCGTGCAGACCTACCGGATTGTGTGATCGCCGTCGCGGCCGAGCTTGACGGCTTCGAGGGAAACCTCGGTGGTCGCGTTGGCGTCGCAGTGCGGGCAGGGCGAGAGGTGACGGTACGAGCGGAGTAGGCGGGTGCCCGCCTCGTTGAGGGCGACGACGAAGGCGCCGGAGCCGGCGTCGATTTCGAGGGAGTAGTAGCGGTCCCATTCGTCGGCCGGCGCGGGGACGTCGAGGGCGATGCCCTTGGGCACGCGGCGGTACCGCATTCGTGCCGCGTCGAAAAGCCATGTGCTGTTGCAAGACTCAATGAGCTGCACGTCGTTGCCGGCGCGCGATCCGCCGGAGGGCTCGGGCAAGGCGTTCACGGTAGCCCACTTTCCCGAGATCTCCGCCAGACATGCGACGATCTGGAATGGACAGAGCGAGCGCCGCCCGTTTCGTGGCGCTGGGCGCGATTTGGGGCAGCAGCTTCCTGTTCATCAAGGTCGCGTTGGAGGGGTTGGCGCCCGCACAGGTGGTGCTCGGGCGACTGCTCGCGGGCGCGATCGTCTTGATTGCTGCGGTGGCGGTTCGTCACGGAACGTGGCCGCGCGAGCCGCGGATGTGGGCGAACTTGGCGCTGCTGGCCATGGTCGGCAACGTGCTGCCGTTCTTCCTGTTCGCATGGGGCGAGCAGCGGGTCGGGTCGGCGCTGGCCGGTGTGTTGAACGCGGCAACGCCGTTGCTGACGATGTTGATTGGGCTCGCCCTGCTGCCGGAAGAAAGGGCCACGTTGGTCCGCTTTGTTGGGTTGGTCGCCGGGTTCGCGGGCGTCGTCGTGATCCTGGCGCCGTGGGAAGTGGGTGCGGGGGCCGGCGCGCTCAGCGGGAAGCTGGCGTGTCTCGGCGCGGCGACGTGTTACGGCGTGTCGTTCACGTACACGCGGCGGTTCGTGACCGGCCGCGGCTACGGGTCGTCGGAGTTGGCGGCGAGTCAGATCCTGCTGGCATCGGCCATGGCGTTGGTGTTGGTTCCGGTTGTCGCGCCCGACGGGCCGCACCTGCACGGCTCGGTCGTCGCCGCCGTGCTCGCGCTGGGCGCGGGCGGAACCGGCGTGGCGTACTTGCTGTACTACCGGCTGATCGCCGATGTGGGGGCGACGACGGCGTCGATGGTGACCTACGTCGTGCCGGTGGTCGCGGTGGTGCTCGGCGTCGTCGTTCGCGACGAGCCGCTGACGTGGCACATGGTCGTCGGTGCCGTCGTGGTGATCGTCGCTGTCGCGCTGGCCGAAGGTCGCGCCGCAGCGCCGCGGACGATTCCTGCGGTCAGCTCACCCTGAACGACGTGTTGCAGCTGCGGCCGCCCACACTCACGCTGACGTTGACGGTCTGCCCGCGCGTTCCGGCATCGACGTGCTGGCTGTACCCGTACGAGCCGCTCGAGTCCGTGACGTTCGACGTGTTGTGCGTGTAGCCGGGAGCGGAGAGGCTGATCTCGACCGCTCTGTTCGGGAAGGTCGAGCTCACCGATATGAACTCGGATTGCCCGACGGTGGTGTCGGGAGCGGAAACCGACACTTGGCAACCCGGTGTCGTCGTGACCGGGCGCGGAGCGGGTTTCGTCGTCACCGTTGGTTTGCGGCTCGTCGTCGTGCCCCGAGCGGTGGTTGTCGTCGCGCTCTCGTCGAGTGAGGTTGTCGTCTCTTCGCCAAGGCTGGTGTCGGTCAGGTCGCCGAAGGTGTCGATGGTCGACGTGGTCGACGACGACGAGCTGGCGTCCTTGTCGCTGCGCGAGAAACGGCACGCGGGGAGGGCCAACGCAACCGCGGTGGCCAGTGCCGTGATGGCGAGCCGTCGGTAGGCCATCAGGACCTCAACGTTCCCATACTCACGGCCGCCGTCAACGGATCGCGTCGGCGGTAGCCTCGGCACCGCCCATGGGGGTGTAGCTCAACGGTAGAGCTGTCGGCTTTTAACCGATAGACGCGGGTCCGACTCCTGCCACCCCTACGCACCTAGAACAGCGTGTCGCGCACCTGATTGCGCGTGACACGCCAGCTGCCTTGGCGCGTGTAGGTCCGTCGGCGATGACAGTTCGCACAGACCACCTCGCATTTGGCGATCTCGGCCAGGACGGTCGACCACGGCCACCCGCGCACTAGCTGCGCAACGTTGCGGCGCTTGTCGCGAAGGTGATCGAACTCGAGAACGACAGGATCCGCCTCTCCGCAGTCGACGCACGGATGGCCGAGCAAGTACGCCCACAGCCGCTCTGTGTTCGCCCTGACTTCGCGCTTGGTCCGCGCATGGATCTGGGCGTTGTGACGCGCCTTGTTGCGTCGGTGATAGTCGCTGTTGCATGAGCGACACGACCACTGGCGTCCGTCCTTGGCGGTCGAGCGACGGTTGAAGTCGTTGAGCGGCTTCCACTGTCGACACGTCGAACACCGTTTCCTCCGAGGCGCCTCATCCATTGCGCTCTGCGACGGTACCGACGGGGTGTAACAATCCCGCGATGAGCTTCGCCGAGCGGCTCGCGAATCGGATGAACCGCATGCTCGATCGCGGGCGCAGCGCCGACGCGGCCGACGCGGCGACAACAGAGCCGACCGGTTCGATCGACGACCTCAAGGGCCGCAAGTACTGCGTGCTCGTCACGTACAAACGCGATGGGACACCGATGCCCACGCCGCTGTGGTTCGGCGTCGGCAACGGCAAGGTCTACGCCGAGACCGGCGAGAGCGGGAAGGCCAAGCGCATCCGCAACAACCCCAAGGTGCGCGTCGCCCCCTCCGACAGCCGCGGCAAACCCACGGCGCCGCCGTTCCTCGGCACCGCCCGCGTCATCGACGCCGGCGAGAACGCGGCGGCCGACCGCTTCATCCAGGCGAACTACGGCTGGTACCGCACCGCCTACAACAAGCTGCTCACGAACCGCGTGCCGACCGTCATCATCGAGGTCACGCCGGCGCCGCGTACCATCGGGTAGATGGAAGCCGACGAGGCCCGCGACCGTCTGGCCGCCGAACGCGGCCGGCTCGAAGACGTGAAGGACGGCCTCGAGGCCGACGGCCTCGCCACCGAGTCCGAGAGCGAGAACCTCTCCGAGCTGTCTGACACCGCGCAACACCAGGCCGACACCGGCACAGAGACATTCGACCGCGAACGCGACTTCTCCATCCTCGAGCAGGTCGCCGCCGAGCTGGCTGATGTCGAGCGCGCCCTCCAGCGTCTCGACGAGGGCACGTACGGTCGCTGCGAGGCGTGCGGCGAGCCCATCGAGGAGGAGCGCCTCGAAGCGCTCCCCGCCGCCCGCTTCTGCGTGAAGCACCAAGCCGTCGCCGAGCACCCGCCCGGCCGCCTCAGCTAGTCCACGTCGTCGGGCTCGCTCGTCCCCTTCGCGATCAGGTAGCCCCGCGCCCGCTCCGCCTTCGGGTACCGGTCGACCAACTCGTTGAACGCCGGCCCGTGCCCCGGCACGACCAGGTGGGTCAGCTCGTGCACGATCACGTAATCGAGCACCCACCGCGGCATCTCCGCGAGCCGCGACGAGATCCGAATCGCGCCGTCGACCATCGTGCACGACCCCCACAACGTCGACTGGTTGTCGACCCAGCGGATCGACGTCGCCTCCGGCAAGCCGTACCGCCGCGCCAGCTCCGCGGCCCGCGCCACCAAGTCGACCGTGGCCGTCGACCGCCGCCGCTCGAACCGCTTCACCATCACGCCGACCCAGTGCGCTTCTTCCTCCGCGGTGCACGCCGCCGGTATCGCCACGCGCAGGACGCCGCCGACCTCATACGCCTGGATCGTCTTGCGCCGCCGCGTACTCCGAACGACCTCGACCTCCATTTCCATTCGCGCCTCCGGCACGACCTACAGAACCGTGGTCGTCGGCGCCGGGGCGTCGGGATCGAACAACAACACCGCCTCGCCGGCGACCAACTCGCCGTCGGGACCGAGCGACACCCACCGGCCGCCCAGGTTCCGCACCGGGTTCGCGTCGAGCCCAGCCGCTCGCTCCACCGTCCGAATCACGCCGCCGTGGGTCACGGTGAGGACGGTACCGCCGGGGTGTGACACCAAGATCCGCTCGACGGCCGCCACCACCCGGTCGGTGATGTCGCCCTCGCCCTCGGGAATCATCGCGAGCGTTCCCTCGCGCCAGGCCGCCAGCTGACCCGGCCACCGCGCCTCGATCTCGTCGCTCGTGCGGCCGCTCCACGCGCCGACGTCCCGCTCGCGCACGCCCGCTTCGACCCCAACGGGCCCCAATCCCAACTCGCGAGCGACGATCTCGGCCGTGTCCCGCGCCCGACTCAGGTCCGACGCCACCACCGCGTCGATGCCCGCCCCTCGCAACTTCCCCGCCGCGGTGCGCGCCTGTTCCCGCCCCACATCCGACAGCGGCGCGTCGGCCCACCCCTGCCACCGCCGCTCTGCGTTCCAGGTCGTCTGCCCGTGGCGCAGGAGCAGGGTGCGGGCCATCGGCTTAGTCAACTACCGTTCGCCCCGACCTCAGGACCTTTTGAAGGAGCATCCGCATGGCGTTGCCCATCGAAAAACTCGGCACCACGTTCGACTCCGTCACCGAGACGATCGACGCCGACCGCGCCAAGGCCTACGCGGCCGCGACCAACGACGACAACCCGGCGTACGAGTCCGGCAAGTACGCGCCACCCGTCTTCGGCGTCGTCCCCACGTGGGCGGCGATGGGCCTCGCGATCCCCGACATCGTGCCCACCGAAGTGCTGATGATGATCGTGCACGGCGAGCAGGACATGCACTTCCACCAGTCGCTCGTCCCGGGCCAGACCCTCACGACCCGCTCCACCGCGCACAGCGTCCGCGTCGGCAGTTCCGGCACCCGCTACACGATCCAGGTCGACTCGGTCGACGGCGACAACAAGCCGGTCCTCACCGAGTACGTGACCATGTTCATCCGCGGCATGGCCGACGGTGACGACGGCGGTCCCGACAAGCCCGATCACACCTTCCCCGAGGCCGCCCGCGGCAACAAGGTTGGCGAGTTCACCGTGCACGTCGACGACGACCAAACCTTCCGCTACCGCGACGCGTCGGGCGACATGATGCCCATCCACGTCGACGACGCCATGGCCAAGTCCGTCGGCCTCCCCGGCATCATCGCCCACGGCCTCTGCACGATGGCCATGACCAGCCAGGCGGTCATCAAGACCGTCGCCGACAGCGACCCCGGCCGCCTCCGCCGCCTCGCCGTCCGCTTCTCCAAGAACGTCTTCCCCGGCAACGACGTCGTCACGACCATCTACGACGCCGGCGAGCGCGACGGCCGCAAGCTTTATGCGTACGAAGCCCACTCCAACGGCGACCAGGTGATCGCCAACGGTCTGGCCGAGGTCGAGCAGTAGCTGTCCTCCGGCTGTTTGCCGCGGCGCGCGAGGCGGCTGGGACGAACCGTGACCACATCGACGGCGACACCGTGGACGCCATCCTCGACGCGGCCCGCGCTCGCTACGGTCCGACCTTTGCCGGCGTTCTCGAGACGAGTCGCGTGTGGCTAAACGGAAATCCAACCAGCGGCGACGCCCCGGTCCACCCGAACGACGAAGTGGCGATCCTGCCCCCAGTGTCGGGCGGACACTGAGACTCGACGACCTCCTTCTCCCGCCGACCGGCGCGTCCGCCGCCGCGCCGAGCCTCGCCCCTCGGCCCGCTCCCGCGCCGACGTCATCCGCCGAGCCCATCCCGGCACCCACGCCCGCGCTCGAAGCGCTGCCGACACCGCAGGCCGACGGCCCCATCATCCGCCTCGGCGCGGTCTGGGCCGTCGCCACCTTCATCGCCGCCGGTGCCGGCGTCGTCGCCCTCGCGGTTTGGTACGCGGTAGTGGCCGCCCTCGCCGCCCTCCAAGCCTGCCGCTCGTGGCGCAAGCGCCCACGCGAGCCTGTCCTCCAACTGGCGATGGGCGGCGCGGCCCTCATTCCCCTCGCCGCCGCCATCAGCCTCCCCGCCGCCGTCGGCGCGGCCGGCGCGGTTGCGATCACCGCGCTCTTCTACCGACCCGACCCTCGCCGCTCGGCGCCCGCCCTCACCGTTCTGGTCGCCGTCGGCCTCGGCATGGCCGCCGCCGCGCCCGTCCTCGTCCGCCGCCTCGGCCTCGTCGAGGTCATCGTGCTGCTCAGCCTGGTCGGCGTTTACGACGCCAGCGCGTTCCTTGTCGGCACCGGCGCCAGCCGCTCGTGGGAGGGCCCGGTCGCCGGCATCGCCTTCATGTTCGCCGTGGCCCTGGCCGCCGCCGCGGTCTTCGTCCCGCCGTTCGACGGCATCTCGCCGTGGGTCCTCACCGCCCTCGCCGCCGGCCTGGCGCCCCTCGGCCCCCGCGCCGCCCAAGCGCTCCTCGGCGAACCCAACGCCCGCGTCCCCGCGGTCCGCCGCCTCGACTCGCTCCTGCTCCTCGGCCCCCTCTGGACCGCCGCCGCCTACCTGCTTCTCTAAGACCTATGTGTCGGTGTCAGGTTGCGTTTTCCGTTGCTTTGACACCGACACGTCGGCTCTAGAAGAAGATGTCGAAGAGGATGTAGAGGACCGCGGCGAGGACGAAGCCGGCGATGATCGTGTCGCGGTGCTTCTCGAGGTACTTGCGCTGCGGCGCCGGGCCGACACCGCCCAGCACGCCGAGGGCGTTGAGCTCCAGCAGGATGATGATCACGAAGCTGATCCCCTGGAACGCGGCCCGGTGACCGCTCTCGCTGGCGTCGAACCCGGCCCGGCCAACGAAGTGGCTCGTGGCGGCCATGAAGAACAGCATCGGGATCGAGAACAACGCATTCGTGCGCGACGCCATCAGTGCCTTGCGTCCGGCGGCGGCGGGATCCTTGCCTTCGATCGGACTGCCCTGCGCGTTGGCGATCACGATCTTCTGGTTGGGCCAGATCACCAACCACACGTTCAGGAACATGATCAGCGCCATGAGGATGCCGGTCGAGATGCTGATCCCAGGGGCCGACTTGAAGTAGTCGGCGTTGAACTCGTCGGCGAAACCGAGGATCGAGATACCGAATCCCAGCGTGAGAACGGCTCCCCATCGGAACCACCACAGGGCACGTGGCACCAGCTTGGCGATCGCTTCCGTGCGGCCCGCCGCCTCGAAGCCGGCGAACGCGGGCACCTGCACAAAGTTGAAGTAGTAGAGGAGTCCGATCCACGTCACCCCCGAGAGGTAGTGGCCCCAACGGGACAAGAACTCGCCGCCGCCTCGGGAGAAGATCGCAATTTCAGCCAGGATCGCCACGCTTGCCTCCAGTGGGGTGCAAATGCTTGAGCGCGTCCGGAACGTACCACCAGCGGCGTGCAGCGGACGCGGACCGATACGATCGGGACCCGGATGGTTCCGCCCCAGGCCTCCTCACATCGCGTGCCCGTTTTGCCGATGTTTGTCTGGTGGACGCGACCGCAGCCATGAGCCCCCCCGCAACCAAGCGACGCGTTGTGCTCGTCGTGGACGACGACGACATGATTCGCCGCCTCGTTCGCACGGTCCTTGAGGCCGACGACCTCGAGGTCGTCGAGGCGGCCAACGGCGAGAAGGCCCTCGAGATGGTCGCCAGCTCGCACCCCGCCGTCGTCGTGCTCGACATCATGATGCCCGGCATCAACGGCGTCGAGGTGTGCCGCCAGGTCGACCACTCGCAGGTCAAAGTCGTGATCCTCACCGCCCGCGACGATCCCGTCCTCGAGGACGAATGCCGCGAGGCGGGCGCCGACGCCTTCCTCACCAAGCCCTTCTCGTCCATCGAGCTACTCGACCTCATCGACGAGTTGGTCCCCGCGTCATGACCGAGCCAGCGGTCGAGCCCTATCCCAAGCTCGACGTCGTCGGTATGGAGGCCCAGCTCCACCAGTTCGCCCGCGATGCCGTCGGCGCATACCGCCGGGCCAAGGACCGGGCCAACGAACTCGAGGCCGCACTCAACGAGATGCGCACCGCGTACCTCGAGACCATCCGGTCGTTGGCCTTCGTCGTCGAAGCCAAGGACGCCACAACCGGCCAGCACCTCGAACGTTGTCGCGTGTACGGCATCGCCCTCATGCAGGCACTCGGCATCGACGACGAGTACCCCGACGCCGCGTACGGCTTCCTCCTCCACGACTCGGGCAAGGTCGGCATCCCCGAGCGCATCCTCTGCAAGCCCGGACCCCTCACCGCGGCCGAGTGGCGCGTCATGCGGACCCATCCGCTCATCGGCTACCAGATGGTCGCCGGCATCCCGTTCCTCCACAACGCGGCGGAGATCGTCCGCAACCACCACGAGATGTTCGACGGCTCGGGCTATCCCGCCGGCCTCAAGGGGGAGGAGATCATCCTCCCGGCCCGTGTGTTCGCCGTCGTCGACGCTTTCGACGCCATGACCAGCGATCGCCCCTACCGCGCCGCCATGCCGCTCGAAGCGGCGGCGGCCGAGCTCAGCAAGATGGCCGGCACCCAGTTCGACCCCGACGTCGTCCGCGCCTTCCTCCCCATCTGCGAGCGCTTCTCTTCGCAAGCAAGCTGACTGCCCTCGTTCTGGGCGGATTCGCGTGGGCTGAGCGCAAGTAGATCCGCCCAGAATGCCGGCGGTCGCGACTATCGCGAGCAGCGCGTAACCTGGCGGCAATGCCTGAGCTGGGAGACCGTTGGCGCGACCTCGGTGAGTTCATCCGCGAGCAGCGGAGCAACAACCGCCTGTCCCTGCGCTCCCTCTCCCAACTCGCAGGAATCTCCAACCCGTACCTCAGCCAGATCGAGCGTGGGCTGCGCAAGCCATCGGCCGAGATCCTCCAGCAAATCGCCAAGGCGCTCCGCATCCAGGCCGAGACCCTCTACGTGCGGGCCGGCATCCTCGAGGAGCGTCCCACCGAGCACGACCTCGAAGGAGAGATCCTCCGCGACCCCTTCCTCACCGAGGACCAGAAGCAGACCCTCATCAAGGTATACCTGTCTCTCAGGCACGAGAACGAGGACAAGATCGTCTCGCCCCCGTTGTCAGAATCGGAAATCGAGGACTTGACGACCTCGACCGACTCGTAGACGACTTCCTTACTCGCTACCCGAATTTCGAGACCCGGCGGGCGTATCGGCGGTATCTGTTGGAGCTGTTTCGGGTCAGCGGCAAGGACCATCCAGCTGACCTGACGCCGGCCGACCTCGTCGCCTGGTGCAGCGCGCCGAAGGGAAACAACTCGATCCGTTCGCGAGTCAGCGTCGTCTCTGTGTTCTTCCGCTGGGCCATGCGCGCCGGCCACATCACTGTCAACATCGCCGAGCACGTCACCGGCGCTGACAGCCCGCTACGCAACTACCAGCGCGTCTACGGCAAGGCGCAGTCACCGAACCCGGGCCGATGGCTCACCAAGGAGCAGGCGTTTACAGAACTTGTCGCCGCCTGCCAGGACGGCTCCGACCTTGGGCTCCGTGACGAGGTCGTCGTCCGACTCGGCCTTCTCGGGATGCGCGCATCGGAGATCGGCCGCCTCGAAGTCGGCAACCTCCATATCGACGACAGCGCGCCCTCGATCACCTGGACCGGCAAGCGTTACAAGCCACGGCGCATCGTCCCCGGCGCCCAGCTCATCGCCGTCCTCCGCGAGTACCTCGCCCGCTACGCCGATGCAATCGGCCGGCCGCTGCAGCCAACGGACCCGATTGTTTGCCCGCAGGTACTCGGCACTCATGGCCGGCCCCGCCTCCGATGGGGGACCGCCTCGACAGACGCGCACCAGGCCGTTTACAAGATCGTGCGCACCCGCAGCGCCGACGCCGGCCTCGGCCACGTGGCGCCGCACGACCTGCGCCGCACGGCTGCCGGCATCCTCCACCGAAGCACCGACGGCAACGGCAAGCACGACTTTGACCTGCTCGATATCCAGAAGGTCCTCGGCCACAGCGACCCGGTCATCACCATGCGGGCGTACCTCGACCCAATGGACAACGGCGTGATTGAGCGCGCGAGCACGTTCCTCGACTAGGTCGACCTGCTACGTAAACACGGCAGTGAGGGCTGCGCCCACGACGCCGCCAAGCAAGGACGACAGCGCGACCGCCGCGACGTCGACGCGCTTGCTCCGTCGCGTCTCCGCGAGGTCTAAAAGGCGCAGCCACTGCGTCGTTGGAGCTCGCCCGCGATCGCTTTGAGCAACAATCTCCTGCACGTCCTTCAGAAAGCAACTTGGCACGGCATCTGTTTCGATCTTGCTCAACAGGTCGCCAGCAGCCGAATGCTCCGCCGCTTCGAGCATCTCGTACTCCGTCACTGCGACCACTGCGCTCGTCTGCGCCGCCGCAGCCCGAAACGTCCGCCGGAGCCAGTTCCGAAACCCCCGCCCGCGCAGCAACTCGGCGACAGGTGTCACAGCGTCTTCTGCCTCCGTCGCTTTCGCCCGCACCAGCCGCTCCTGCGCGACGACGAAGTAGACGGCGGCCGCATCCTCGCAAAGCTCCTGCGCGAGGAACGGCATGTCGTTCTCGTCGCCCTCGAAATCGACATAGATGGCGTCGTAACCCATCTGCGCCTCGCGCGTCCTCCGTAGCAACTTCCGGTTGCCCGGTGTCCCCGCCCCCAAGGTGCGGAACGTCAGGTCGACATGCATGGGGCTCGGTCCAAGGCATCCGAGGGATACCGGCGCGCCGCGAGTCTCCAACTCTCGTCTGAGGAACTGTCTTACGTAAAAGACTCCCTGTGACGCGGCAGCCGGGATTCCGTCGAGCGCTTCCACTAGGGCCGCGGGTCCGTGGAAGCCGTAGAGCATCGTCACGCGGAACCGTTCGCCGATCGGAAATGCGGTCATCGGCCCTGCTAACTCTCGTTGGACCCGTTCAGGGATCTGAACCTCGAATCGGAACGTGAGCTGCGTCTGAAAGAGCGGCGGGTACAGATCGCCCACAGCCAGATCTGGCCAGTCGTCGATCGGTGGTACTTCCCACGCTCGAATACCCAACCCGCCGCACGAGGTTTCAACGTTCGTCACACTTGGGAGTCGTTCGAGCGCGTCGACAACCGCCTTTTGGTACGTCTCCACGTCCGACACCGTCGACCCGCGCTGCAACTCAAAGTGGAAGCAACCCATTCCCGCAGCGCGTATCGGCTGCGGCTCAGCCGCCGCGTCCTCGATCGACCCGGCAGTCGCGTCGTCGCTCGACTGAGTGCTTTCCACGCTGCCTGAATTGTCGCATGCGCCGAACCACGATTGCCCAGCCCACTCGGCCGGCGAATCTCCAGAATGGGAGCGTGTCCGCCCGCCGCAAAACGCGACGACGGGCGGACGACCGCTAATAGGTCGGCAACGCGAGGAGGTTGTCCGTCCACTTGCCGTCCGCGTGGGTCCGGATGTACTTCGGCGTGGCATTGACCACACCGACCCGGACGAAGGACGACCCGTCGGCGACGCGAGCGTCGCCTCCTTCATCAATCCACTTCACCATCTCGGCACGGCTGTTGTCGCCCGTCGTGCCGTCACTGCGGTTCTCCCACTTCACACGAGCGATGTGCTCGTGCTTACTGCCACCTTCCATGTGTCGCTTTGTCACGTACACGGCCACTCCACAACCTCCCGGTTGTTCGTCGTCGGGTCTCGGAGCGTCGGGATGAAGGTGAGGTCGCACCCTCGGCCACCTGGCGGTAGCTTGAGGGCCTCAAGGCGATCGGAGTCACCTTCGATCCCGACGAAGCCCGGGCCGACCCGTTTGGTCCGGGCTTCTGTCGTTGAGGACAAAAATGTCCATCTGACATGCCCCGACGCTACCCACGGGATGTCGCATCACCGCGGATACCCAGGCTGCGTCGTGTAGGCGTGATGCAATCAGCGCGCGCCACGCTGCTGCCAAGCGCGCGTGCTGCTGTCACGGCGCGCGCTGCTGCCACGCCGCTCCGCGGTGGCACCACTTTCAGGCGTGTAATTACTACGATGTGCTTTATGGCCCGCACTGTGACGAAGGAAAATGGCAACCGATCGGCGACTGCGATCCGATTCCCTGATGACCTCCACGAGCGGCTCAGGGTCGCCGCCGAGGAGCGGCACTACTCCATCAACTTTCTCGTAGTGAAAGCCGTCGAGGACTTTCTTGATCGCTTGATCCCTGCTGACGAGCTCAAGCTGACGCGTTCATAGCCATCGGCTTCGTCACACCGGCGCTGGATTGCCGGTCAGCAGGCTGGTCGCCCAACTAATCAGTCGCGTTCCTGTGTCGAGTCCGTCCTCCGACAACACCCACAGACCGTTCAGCCCGTTGGGCATACGGGCTCGACCGCTCCTGGACCGCTTCGCCCGCAGCTTGAGCAGTGGGCGGCGCACAGCTACGTATTCGGCCTTCGACAGCTCGACCGCGTACTCGCGCGGCTTGACGCCCCAGACCCCCCAGAAGCGGCCGACGTACTCGTAGCCCTCCGGCACACGCTTTTGGTAGTGCTCCTTGCTCGCCTTGGCGTGGTGCTTCCAGAAATAGTCCGCCACCCGCATGGCGTTCTTCTCGGCCGTGTCGAACCGGCATGGCTGGACATGCACGCCGCGTGTCAGGTGCCTGATGTCGTCCGAGCCGACGACTTCGAACCACGACGAGAGGCACCACGCTCGAAACTCGGCAACCGATGAGGCAGCGGGCCGACCCATGTAGAGGTGCACGTGAGGCGCGCCCCGTCGCTGAAACTCCAGCGCCCACGCCGCCTTCGGCCACTCGCCCCATCGCCGGTGCCAACGGGACCGCCACACGTCCATGTCGCGCTTCACCTTGCGACCGTCCGCCGGAAATTGCGCGGGGTAAGTGAGCGTGACCATCGCCAGCGCCGGCCCCACTTCGTCCCATGGGATCGACGCGAACCGCCATCGCATGTTGCGCCGGCTTCGGTCCGTGAACTCTCGGACACTGTGGCCCCCCACGACTTCGCGCTGATCGCCCCGCGCGGGAGACCCTGATGGAGCACGGTCCTACGTGGCCGGTCGTTGCCAGGAAAGCCCGTCAGATCGACGCGCAGCGCCGCTCGCGGATGCGTCGTCGTTGACGCGCATTTGCACGGTCGGAGGCTCTAGCCGATGTGCGTTGGGCCCCATGCCGCTGCCAGCGCATCCAGGTCTGCTTGCTGGAATTCAGTCGCCCAGACCTGAGCAAGTCGCGCCGGCTTTCGAGTGAGTCGCTCGAATATCAGGATCGACTCCGGTCTAAGGAGCCACGGCAGGCCGCGGGCCTCGGGCCGGTCGGTGAGCAGCGTCGCGAGTCGCTCGCCGTACTCGTTGACGAAGCTGTCGAGCAGCTCCGGGTACGTCGACCGCTCGACGTCGTCGAGCGCTGGGAGCAGGCGGCCGACCAAAGCGATGGCCTGGTCGGCGTCTTGGTCCTCGCCTGTAATGCCGAAGAAGTACCTCCGAAGTTCCTCCGCGATGAGACCGAGCGCATCGACGTTCTTGAGCGCGAGCGTCCTCGATTGTTGAGCTTCATCGTCGAAGATTTCACACAGGACGACCAGCCGATTGACACGGGCGTGCACATCGTCCGGCAGCTCCCGTTTGTACGTCACGAGATGGCTGACGCTCGCCCATAGGCTTTGAGCGAACGTCTGGATCTGGACTTCGCATCGGGTGTCACCCCCGCTGAACTTGGTGGGCAGTTCCACACCCAGCCCCGCACCGAGAACGACATCGAGGTGGCGCGCTTGGTAACGCAGTTCATCGGGCTTTCGTCGTTTGGTTTCGTCCTTGATCACCGTTAGGTCCGGGTGATTTTTCAGCTCATGCGCAACGGGTTCTACGTCGGCTTCAAACGGCACCAGCACTCTCGCACCAGCGAGGTCACCGAATGCCGGGAGCGTTGAGTGCGTTTCGGGCCGTCGGTACGCCTTGCCGATCACGCTTCCCGTCGTCTTCGCCCGAGCCTCCACCTTCCCGGGAATCCGCGCGTGACGAATGATCTTTGTCAGCTCGATTGCCACAGCGTCTGCGACCGACTGCCAGAACGCCACTTCCGCCAAGTGCGCTTGGAAGAGTTCATTGATGGGCGGGTGGCTAGTAGTCGACACGACGAATGTGACCCCGAATCGTGAGGACGTCGACCTCCCCGTCGTCGGCGTCCTCCTTGGTGATGTTCGGTCTCGCCTCGACCGGCATCGTGACTTCGTAGCCAGTGTCGAACACGAACTTCTTTCGCTTCGGCGCTTGGACAGCTACGTCCCGGCTCTTCGGAAACCGTGTCATTGGCGCGCCTTCGTTCCCGAGCCGCGTTCGGGCGCTGTCCTGTGCGTGCTCCGGCACGTGATCCTCGACGAATCGCTTCGGGTCGATGCCCCGGCGGTTCGACTTCAGCTCGGTCGTCATCGCGGACAAGACCGCATCCTTCTCTGCTGGATCGGAGAGATCGCTCTTGACGAGCCGCTCGGTCGCGCGAATCCACGCGCGCGTCATTACGTCGGCCTCTCGGGCGTACCTGCACCCAAGGAAGTCGGCGATCCAGTAGTGCGACGATGGCCCGCGGTAGATCGTCCCTGTCTGATCGTCGGTCAGGAGGCCCCTCAACTCCCCGTCTTCCATGAAGAACAGGGCGGCCTTGAAGACGTCGGTCTTGTCGGTGAACACAAGGCCGTCCTCGATGACGACTTCGACGCGCACCTCGCCATCCTCAGTGAAGGTGTCGAAGCTGAGGCCCCGCTCCTGCTCAACCTTGACGAGGGCCAAAACCCTTGTGGTTCCGCACTCACCACGAATCACAGCGAGTAGGCCGCGTGGGCTGTTGTGTGCTTGAACCTCTAGGAGTAGCGCGGGCAGCGGATGGAACGGCTTGACGATGTCAGCGGTCCCGCCGTCCGCCAGGCAAGCCGTCACAAGGTCGGGCACCGGAGTGACGATCTCGTCGTCGCGCGCAATTGGCTGCGCTGCTTCGTCGAGGGTGCGCTCAAGGCGGTCTCGGAGAAAGAACTCCAACCGGGGGTCCAGCGTCGATTCCACCGTGCTGAGCAGCGGCTGCACTGGCTTGCCGTCTGGGCCAGCTGTGTCGCGCGCCGGCACGGTGTGGAACACCGCCCCGTCGATCTTCAACAGGCCAATGTCGATTGGCATGTCGCTCCCTTCTAGCGCCTGCGCACAGTCGACCACACGACTGTTTGGCGTTCACGAGGCTCGGTCAACGGCGGTTGAACGCGGGTGATGCGACGGGAGGCCAGCGACCCACCACCACCACGATTTCCCAGCCGAAGGTGCCGCGTCCTTCGCCCGGCTGACCTCCACCTGGTCGTAGACACCTGCGCGCGACTGCTTCTGTTGACATTTCGCGCGGGCTGCTGCACCCTCGGGGCATCGGCATCATTGGGGTTGGATGGGACGTCGTCGAAGGCTGTGCCTGCGGTCAGGAGTCGTCGTCCTTTCGCTTGCGTTGGCTACGTCCGGCGGCGTCGATGGCGCACGCGCAGACGTGTACGTGGGCGGACCGCCGAATTCGGGTGGCAAGCCGGACAACTTCGAGCACACCTTCTGCTGGGGATTTACGTTTGGCGACGCGGATCTGCGCGACGCCGCGACCTTCGCAATGGGCAACCTGGACACCCAGACGCTGTATTTCGACACCGGCGTCGCGTGCTCGTCGGCCACGGACGTCATTTGGGAGTCGGAGCCGGCGCTGGGCGCTCGAGGCGACTGGACTTGCCTCGCCACGAATGCCGTGGGCGAGTGCGAACGGAGTCGTGTTCGTCTCAACCCAACTCAGCTCGCGAACAACAACAACCGCCGCAAGACCGCGTGCCACGAGGGAGGACACTCGGTTGGGCTGACCCACGTGGATAACGGCGATGACTGCATGCGGAACGGCGCGGTGAATGGTGGTTTCGAGACCTACAACGCACACCACGTGAGTCACATGAACGACTCACAGGACTCGCCCTTCGGTACCGCAGACTCAATCGCGCGCGTCCCGGGCGGGATCCGTGTGGCCGGCTGGTCCATTGACCCCGACCTGCGGCTGAACGCGAATCAGGTGCACGTTGTTGTCGACGTCACAGTCTTCAATCTTGGGAATGCGGCTGTCGGCCGTCCGGACGTGGGTGCGGCGTTCCCATATTGGGGGGCGAATCACGGGTTCGACACAGTGCTGCCAGTGACGCTCGGCCCGAACAACGTCTGTGTCTGGGCGATCAATGCTGCCGGGACGGCTGGCGCGAACCGGTTCCTTCGGTGTCAGTTCGTCCCGTGATCTGGCGATTGGAGGGATCCTGGTGAGTTCACGACTGAAGTGGTTCGCGGCCGTGTGCAGTATTTGGTTCGCGTTCATATTCACGCTGACGGGGTGCGGTTCGGGGAACGACTCGGCGCCCGGGGATCTTGATGCGTTTGTGAAGCTTTTCACCGGATACGCTGCCGACTACGAGCCCGCAAGGTCGCCGCAACAGTTAGCGGAGTGGTCCGACCTCGTTGTGTTGGGTCGCATCCACTCGGTCACTGACGGGCGTATTCACGGCGACGGCGTCAGTCGGAGTACCACCGTTGTCGTTGCGGTTGATGTGCGTGAGGTGAAGAAGGGCGCACTTCCCCCCCGGAGTGAGAATCGCGTCTACGTCGAGATGGAGTCGTCGTATCAAAGACCCGCCTCTGCCTATGACAAGGTTGCTCCTCGTGACGTCGATGCGTTGCTCTTCTTGACGCCGGCCCCGGCCACAGGCGTTCCCGGCGGACAGAGAATCGAGAATCCTGATGCGGGGCGGCCGAACGGCCAGCCGCTCTGGCAGGTCACCACACCGCAGGGCTTTCTCGTCGGATCCGCCACACAAGGCGTGTTCCAGGTTCGAGAATTCGAAAACTACCCAAGCGCGTCGCTCGAGGAGTTCTTCCCGGAAGCCGATCGGTTTCCGCCCGATCCGAGTCGGACCCCCGAAACCTGAGCGCGAGCGAACCTGGACTCGAACGAGGCGCGCTCGCGGCTCCGACCTGGATCATGCAGTCGCTTCTCGGGTGGCATCAGCCCGCCCGCCCAACGGACCAAGCGAACCCCCGTGTCGATGCCGTCCTCCGAAAGCACCCATAACCCGTTGAGGCCGTTCGGCATTCGGGTGCGACCGCTGCGTGACCGCTTCGCTCGCCGCTTCAGCAGCGGCCGGCCCACGGCGACGTACTCGGCCTTGGACAGTTCCACCTCGTGCTCGCGCTGCCACCGGCACCCGTAGCCGGCCTCAAGGCTGCTCGGTACCCTCGCATCACTGCGTGACGGCCTCCGCCCGGCCTTGACCCCGAGGGCTGCCGGCGGCCTCTCAGCTCTCATCCCCCTCCGGGGTGGCAATTCGGACAATCACCCACCGTTCTCACAACCGCGGTGGCTATAGCGAAAGGACGGGAGTGAACCTGCGAGGAGCTCCTGCACAGAGTGATGAAGAGCTTGAGTATCAAGGTCTACCTGTCTCTTCGCCACGAGAACGAAGACAAGATGGTGGCGCCGCCGCTGCCCGTGGGCGACGAGGAATCGGAGATCTCGCCGATCTCATAGAGGAATTCACCGGGTAGCTATAGTCCGCGCCAGAGGCCAAATCGGGGGGACTGCATGGCTGGCTGTCTCGGGAAGCGTCGGCGACCTGCGCATGTCTGTGTCGTTGTTGCAGCGTTGCTCGCGGCCATGTCACTCGGCGCGATCACGAGCGCCGGAGCGGCCCAGCAGTCGCGGCCGATCTCGGCCTCGTCCTCGGCCAACGCCGCGCACCGGAGGGCCGCAGCGGCGCAGCGGCGGCAGCGACTCCGCGAGCGCCAGGCGCGACGCCACGCGCAACACCAAGCGAGACGAGCGCGACACCAAGCGAGACGGCAGGAACGCCAACACCCCACCTCGACGACGCGGCCCCGGTCGACAACGACCACGAGGGCAGCTACCACCACGACGTCGACCACGACGTCGACCACGACCACGTCGACCACCCTCCCGACAGGGCCGCTCGCGCCGACCTGGCCGGCCGGATCGTTCCTCAGGGCCATCGGCGTCGGCGGCAACGAGCTGACCCTGGCCTGGTCCAAGGCGTCCGACGACGTCGCAGTGACCTCGTACGTCGTCCGCCGCGTGCCGCCCGGTGGCGGCGCACCGACGACAGTCGGACAACCCACCGCGAACTCGCTCCATCTCGACGGGTTGACGGCCGGCGAAGTACTCACATTTGTCGTCGAGGCGGTCGACGCCGACGGTCGCGAATCGACCGGAGGTCCACGACTGACGACCCGCACCGACGACGCAACGCCGGTCGATGCGGACGCGTCGGCTCTGACCACCTGGTTCGACCCGCGGGGGGTGTCCGGATCGAGCAGCTTTACGCATCTGTTCGCTGAGGGCGCGCAGGACACGTGGTCGGTTACCGGTCCCGACGGTACCGAGTACTCGTTGACGATGCCCCCGGGCGCCCTGCTCAGCGACCAGCCGGTGCGCATCGTCCCAGTGGGCGTGGTGGCGATCGATGCCGACTTCGGTTACATCGCCGGTGTGAAGCTCGAGCCGGACGGGCTGTTCTTGCAAGAGCCGGCGATCCTCCATATATCGCCGGCCTCCCCTGGGACGGGAGGCGGCCAAGCCGCGGTCACCGGCGACGACAGTGGTCACGGTTTGCACTTGACCCCGCTCGACCCGAGCCGCGGCGATCTCACGATGCCGATCATGCATTTCAGCTCGTACTTCGTCGGCCGACCGAAGCCCGCCGAGCTGACCAAACTCGAGCATTCGATCTACGACCGGCGCGATCGAGCGGTCGAGAAGGCGACGGCCATCGTGCAGTCGCAGCGCGACAACCCGTCGCCGGAATACGAAGCGAATGTGACCGACGCGCTGAGCGACGGCTTCGACGCGTATGTAACGCCCTACATCGATCTCGCCTTCCAATCTCCGGGGATCGCCACCGAAGCGATCGAGGTCGCGCTGGCGTGGCTGCGCCAAGTGGAGCTGTTTCGGCTGACCGGCGGTCCCCTCGCCGATAAATACGAGAGCCTCAAGGCTCGGATCATCGAGCTCCTGGACGTCGAGTACCGGTTCCGGCTCGCGGAATGCTCCCAAGGCAGCATCGTCGCCGGCATGGAGATGCAGGCCAGCGTTCAGCAGGCCCAGAAATTCGGTGCCACCGGCGACCCGTGGGAGTCCCGCTTTGAGGAAGCCATCGCGTGCGCATCGGTCGGCTTCGACACCGACGTCGAGCTTTCCACGCAGCACAAGAACGACTCCGAATTCGAGGACGGGCTCGACACCGTCGAAGGCACAGTAAAGAACACGATTCACCTGCGCCGGCTCGCAGTGAGCCCATCGGCTGACCACCCGGATGAGAAGTACTGCCGCAAGCTCGAGCTGTGCTTCTACGACGAAGTCTTCCCGACGGGGACGGCGGCGGCCACGTTGGAGCCAGGATTGTGTGATCTACGCAATTTGCAGCTCCAAGCGAGCGACCGCGTCCCGCTCTTCCTGCACGCGAACTTGAACCGCATCAAGAACAAACTCGGTTTCGTCGCGGAGTTCACCAACGCACCTCCGATTTCCCGTTTCGTCTCGACGGAGCTCGAGTTCAACGCCGGCATTCGTGATCCAGATGGAAGCTGTCGCGGCAGCTTCCATCACACCGGCGCCGTCTTCGTTCTTGAGGACGCCTCGCTCGGGTTCGGCTCACCCGCCTGGGAGGTCGGCCTCGATGGCGAGACCGTCCACCACGGCAAGGCTGACTACAGCGGCTATCACGTGACGATCGATGTCCACTTCGAGCCGCGCCTGTTCCCTGGCGGGTGAGGTCGTAGCGCTCGGCGCGCTAGTCGCGCGCCACCGGCCAGCCGTCGGCGGTCCAGCGCAACGGCAGAATGCCGAGGGTTGGGATGCCGCTGTTGGCCGCGTCGTACCAGTGGAACACGATGTCGAAGCGATTTCCCCGGCGCAGCACCGAGTTGTGGCCCGGTCCGCGCATGTCGCCGTGTGACACCAGCACGTAGCGCCCGCCGCCGGCCAGCATCGGAATGCCGAGGTCATCGATGAACGGACCGTTGATCGAGCGCGACCGACCGACCCTCACGTTGTAGGTGCTGTCCGTACCGCGGCAGCAGTAGTCGTACGACGCGAAGAGGTAGTACCAGCCGTGCCGGTTGATCATGTAGCCGGCCTCGACGCCGGTGTACTCCTGCACGTTGGTGGCGAGGGGCACCGGCAGCAGCGGCAGGACCGGTCGGCCGCTAGCGGGATTGAGGCGCAGCGACCTCAGGCCGCCGTAGAACGAGCCGAACACCAAATGCGGTGTGCCCGACGCGTCGCGGACGACGTTGGGGTCGAGCGCGACGTAGTCCGACGGCAGCCCCGACGGATCGGCAAGGTCTCGTGAGTCGAGAACCGGTCCTTCGTCGCGCCAGCCGAAGCGACGGTCGCTTGGATCGAGCGTGACGTTGGTTGCCAAGCCGATGACGGCGCGCTTCGATCCGAACGTCGAGACCGCGTAGTAGAGGTGCCAGCGCCCGGCGAAGAACGACAGGTCGGGCGCCCACGGGAACTCGGTACCGGGAACGAGTTGCGGCGCCCAGGGCGGCGAGTTGGCACCGAACACCCGGCCGGCCGACTCCCAGCGCACGAGATCCTTCGATCGCCGGATCGGGATGCCGGGCCCCGTCGAGTACACGTAGTACCAACCGCGCGACGCGACGATGGCGGGGTCGTGCACCTGCGTGGTGTCGCCGTCCAACCTTGGCGCCTCGACCATCCGGACCGGCGAGTGCGGGACGGCACCCGGATTCCCAATGCCGAGCGCGCCGCCGGGGCCGAGCACCTCACCCTCGACGGTGTCACCGATACCGATCTGGCGGGCGTCGGTGGTGCCGATCACGGTCGCCTCACCGGCCGGCGAATCGATGTCGTAGCGCGTGCGGCTGCGCCCGCGACTGTCGGTGTAGCTGACGCGGAGGTGAAACGGGCCGGTGCCGACGAAGCTGGCCACGTCGGCCGCGACGTACGTGCAGCTCGTCGCTACCGGGTACACCAGCGCGCACGACTCAGGGGGAACCGCCGCCTGCGCGGGCAGCGCGACCGTCGCGGCGAGGCCGGCGACAAGGAGCAGGGCCAGCGATCTCATGCGCCGGCGTCCACCAAGCGTTCAACGGCACGGTGCGCGGCGCGTCGCACACGCAGCACCGGGTCATCGCCGAGTCGCGCCGCGGCTTCGATGGCGTCGCCCACCCTGTGGCGGACAATGACTTTGAGCGCCATCTCCCGCACGCGCCACGCCTCGTCGCTGGTCGCTTGAACCACCGCGGCCGTGGCGGAGTCGTCCCACGCGTACAGCAGTCCTCGGGCGCCCCACACGCGTGGCCAGTATCCGTCGACACCGCCCGCCTCGCCGCGGAGTACAGCCCTCGCCGCCTGGCCGGCCAGCGCGCGCAGCAGGTCGGCGTCGGCCGCGTCGCCATTCAGCAACGCGACGCAACCGGCGATGACGGCGTCCTGCCCCCGCCGACCGCATTCGGCAGCGATGCTCTGACGCGGTGTGACGCCCCAGCTGCTCACCGCATGATGTTCCTCGATCTCCGAGCGGCGTGCTCACCGAGTGGAATGTCGCCGTGACCCCGGAGCTCGCAGAACTTCTCAAGGCCCTCGACGGCCAGCGCGCCGCTGTCCTCAAGAAGATGGCCGGCCTAACCGACGCTGATGCACGGCGCAGCACCGTCGATTCGGGCACCAACCTCGCCGGGCTGGTCCAACACCTCACGTTCGTCGAGGCCAAGTGGTTCGAAGGCATCGTCGGCGGCGGGAAGCCATCGCGAGGGAAGCGGTCAATGCAGGTCGATCCCTCGGTGTCGCTCAGTCAGTTGCGCGCCGAGTACCGCGCCGCTTGCGACGCAAGCAACGACATCATCCGTGCCCTCGGCGACGCCGACGCCCCGGTGATGCTCGACGGCAAGGCGCGTGACTTGCGCTGGGCGATCCTGTGCGTGATTCAGGAGATCGCCCGCCACGCCGGTCACGCCGACATCATCCGCGAGCAGATCGACGGGCACGTGGGCCGCTGAGCTCCCTCCCCCTCGTCGGTGACGATCACGGAGCGTGGGAATTCGGCAGGAATTCTGACCACTGACAGCGAACTCAAAATCATGCTGCTCATTTGGGGCTGGCGTTCTCGGGCCAGCGTTGTCAGTCGAGGTGTCTTCCTGTGCCCGCAGTGCGGTGGTGACCGCAACTACGTGCTCAAGCGCCTGCGACGGTGGTTCACGCTGTTCTTCGTGCCGGTCATCCCGCTCAAGACGCTGGCGGAATACGTCGAGTGCGAGGCCTGCGACGGCACGTTCAAAACGGTCGTCCTCGACACCCCGACGACAGGGACCGCGCAAACCCAGCTCTCGATCGCATTGCAAGAGGCGCTCGTTGTCGCCCTGCGTGCCACCGACTCGCCCGCCGCCCGCGCCGCCGCGCTGGCCGCCTACGCCGAGTTCGGCGTGTGGACCGATGACGAACTGGCGACCGCCGTCGAAGAGATGGACGTGACCGAGCTGTCGGCGCGCCTTGCCCAGCTTGCCTTGACGCTCAACGAGCACGGCAAGGAGCGCTTCCTCGCGATCGTTGCCGAGGTCGCCGCTACCGGCGGCGTCATCGACACCGCCGGCCGGGCTGCCCTGCGCGGCATCGCCTCAGACCTCACGATGTCGCCCGCGCACACTCGCGGCGTCATCTCCGAGGTGCTCCAAGCCGCTCGCGCCTAGCGGGCTACACCGGGACCGGTGACGGCCGTCGGGCCGGGCGGCGGCCGGTGAACCGTTCCGCCGCCGCCCAGTGCCACTCGCCCAAAACATCGGCGAGGCGATCAACGTCGAGTTCGTCGGCCGTGCGCAGTCCGCCGGCGACCAGCCGGCGCCGCAACGCGGGATCGTCGGCCAGGCGACGAACCGCCGCGGCGACCGCGCTCGGGTCGCGGGGCTCGATGTGCAGGCAGTTGACGCCGTCGACAAGGAACTCGGCCGAACCGCCGAGTCCGGTCGCGACCACCGGCGTGCCACAGGCCATGGCTTCGACCGGCGTGAGTCCGAATGGCTCTTCCCATTCGGTTGGGAACAGCACGACGTCGGCGTCGGCGTAGCGCGCCGCCATGTCGGACCGCGGGACGGTCCCGGCGCTGACGCGGTCGCCCACGCCGAGTTCGGCGGCGAGCTGCAACATCGCGGCGCGGTACGCGTCGTCGCCGCGCCCAAGCAGGTCAAGCCGGGTCTCGGCCGGGAGCTCCGCCATCGCGCGTACCGATGTCTCGATTCCCTTGCGCGGGTCGAACCGATCGGCTTGGAGCAGCCGCCACCGCCATGGGCGGACCGGCGGGGCAGTGAGTCTCGGGAAGTCGCTGCGGTCGATCCCGCTATACGTCACATCGCAGTTGGGGTAGGCCCACGGGCTGTACTCCTCAGCGCGTCGCCGTGTGAGATCGCTGACAAACAGGAACGTCCCCGAGTCGCCAACGTCGGGCAGGGTTGCGGGTATGCGAGTGACGAGCTCGACCGCCTGGCCCACCGCCGGACGATGCTCGAAGAACTTCATCCAGGGATCGATCTTGGGCGCGTACGTGAGCCAGTCGTCGCACACGACGTAGACAATCGGCAGGCCGGTCGCGACGAAGGTCTTCAGCAGGCCGGTCGACAGCGCGGCCATGTGCCAGATCGACAGCACGTCTGGCTTGGCGATGTCGAGGGCGCGCGCGAACACCTGCTGGGCGGTGCGCTCGCGCCCTGGTCGCTTGTGCTTGGGGGGGTACCAGAGGTCGCCGTCCCGGTAGCCGATCGGTAGGTCGCGCCACACCCGCATCTCGGGCACGTCTTGCGCGCCAGCCACCCGCAAATCGCTGGTGAGCACGCTGACGTCGTGGCCCTGCCGCCGCCATCGATCGACCACGTCGCGGCACGACAACTCGTACCCGCCATGGTGATGCGGCGGGTACATGTTTGAGACGACCAATACGGACGTCATGCGCGATCGCGCGGCATAAACCTGCCGCAGGTGAGGCCCCAGCCCACGCCCAAACGTTACCAATAGGCGCGCTCCGCGCGTCGGGGCCGAAGTGCGGGCGACCGCATATCCTTGGGGCTCCCCGCTCCGGCTGGGGAAGAACAACCCGACCGCCAACGTTTGGAAGCCTGCGTGCGCAGCCTCGCAATCCTCTCGATGCATACATCGCCGCTCGCCCAGCCGGGCACCGGCGACGGCGGCGGCATGAACGTCTACGTCCGCGAGCTGGCTACCGCGCTGGCCCGGGCGGGGGTGGCGGCCGACGTTTACACGCGAGCCGAGGATCCCAGCCAGCCGCCGGTCGTCCGCGTCGAACCCGGCTTCCGCGTCCACCATGTACCGGCGGGGCCCGACGCGCCGCTCGACAAGGCCGAGCTCCCGTTCGTCGTCGACGAGTTCGCCCACGGCGTCGTGACGCTGCTCGAGCACAACCCGGCGGACGCCATTCACGCCAACTACTGGCTGTCGGGTATCGCCGGCCACGAGATCAAACACCGGCTCGACCTGCCGCTCGTATCGACGTTCCACACCCTCGATCGCGTCAAGGCCGAGGACAGCGACGACCCCGGGGACCGGGCCGAGGCCGAGGCCGCCATCATCGGGTGCTCCGACGCGATCCTCGCGTCCTGCGACGTGGAGGCGAACCAACTGCGCGACCTCTACGACGCCGACCCGTCGCGCATCGAGATCGTCGCGCCCGGCGTCGACCACGCGTTCTTCGCACCGGGCGACCGCCGGCAAGCGCGCCGCGCCTTGGGCTTCGACGAAGACGGCCCGCTGCTTCTCTTTGTCGGCCGCATCCAACCGCTCAAGGGTCTCGACGTCGCCATCCACACGCTGGCCCGCATCGCCGACACCCGCACGCGCCTGATTGTCGTCGGCGGACCGAGCGGTCCTCTCGGCGAGGACGAGGTCATCCGCATGCACAAGCTGGTCGCCGACCTCGGTGTCACCCACCGCGTCCACTTCGTGCCGCCGCAGCGCCACGAGCTGTTGTCGACCTTCTACCGCGCCGCTGACGTCACCCTCGTCCCGAGCCGTTCCGAGTCGTTCGGGCTCGTTGCCCTCGAGGCGGCGGCGTGCGGGACCCCCGTCGTCGCCTGCGCGGTCGGCGGCCTCACCACGCTGGTCGACCACGGTGACACCGGCTTCCTCGTCGACGGCCGCGATCCCGACGCCTTCGCCGCCTTCACCACGGAGCTGCTCGACAATCCGGCCCGCGCCGCCCAGTTCTCGGCGCGCGCGGCGCGCCGGGCCCAGCGCTACACGTGGTCGGTCGCCGCTGGCCGCCTGCGCCGGCTCTACACCGACCTCACATCGCGCCAACTCGTCGACTGCGCGTGACGACCGAGCCGGCCACGCCGGAGGAACTCGTCGCCCTCGGCGCGCTCATCGACCAATGGGCGGCCAGGGAAGCCGAGACCAACCCGATGCTGCTTGCCGTCGACCACGACCCGGCCGAACGGCGCTGGTACGTGCGGATGAAGGGCGACGAGAAGACGACGACGACCGTCTGGCTCACGCTTCGGCAGCGCACGTTGCACTACGAGACGTACTTCATGCCCGCGCCCGAGGAGAACGTCGGCGCCTGCTACGAGTACCTCCTGCGCGCCAACCTCGGTCTGTTCGGGATGCGTTTCGCGATCGGCATCGAGGACGCGATCTACCTCGTCGGCCAGATGCCGCTCGGCGCGATCGACGACGACGAGCTCGACCGGATCATCGGCGCGAGCTGGGCCTATTCGGAGCGGTACTTCCGACCGGCGATGGCAATCGGCTACGCGTCGGTTTTCAAACCGCGTTAACCGCGTTTAGCCCCTTGTCCCTACCGCGCGCCGACTGTATGGTGCCCGCCGAGTCCGAGGAGCGGAACGACAGCACTCGTTCGGGGAAGTGCGAGTGATGTCGGGAGGTTCCTCGGGCTCAACTATTTCTCGGCCGCCGTTCGCGCTGATCGTCAGCATCACGATCACCGGAATCATGGCCAACACGCTGGTGACCCCGGCGATCCCCGACATCCGCGACGCATTCGGCGTGGGCACCGCGGCCACCGGCCTGTTGCTGGCGTTCGCGACCGCGCCGGGCATCCTCCTCGCGCCGGTCATCGGCCTGCTTGCTGATCGCTACGGCCGCCGCGAAGTCGTCGTCCCGTGCCTCGTGCTGTTCGGCATCGCCGGCGGCGTGTCGGCCGCCGCGCCGTCGTTTCACGCGCTTCTTGCCCTGCGTTTGCTGCAAGGCGTCGGCTCGGCCGGGCTGATCAACCTGGCCGTGACGATCATCGGCGATCACTGGGACGGCGCCGAGCGCACCCGCTACATCGGCCGCAACGCCGCCGCGCTCACCGCGTCGATCTTCGTGTTGCCGCCGCTCGGCGGCCTCCTCACCAGCCTCGGCGGCTGGCGTCTCACGTTCGCGCCGTACTGGCTCGCGCTGGTGACCGCCGTGCTGGTGTGGACGCGCCTGCCGCCGTCGACCCGCGCCGCCGTCACCTTCCGCAGCCAGATCGCCGAGGCCCGTCCCTACGTGCGCACGCCAACGGTCATCGGGGCCATGACCATGGCTTTCGTTCTGTTCATCCTGGTCTTCGGCCTCGTCCTGACGGTGATGCCGCTGTATTTGGCCGACCGGTTCAACGTCGGCCCCGCCGGCCGCGGCCTGATGCTCGCGGTACCCGCGGTGGCGTCGACGCTCGGCGCGCTCAACGTGGCCCGAGTGCGCCGCCGCATCGGGACGCGGGGCACGCTGGCGGTGTCGTTCGGCCTGTTCGTCGCCGGCTTCGCGGTGATCGGGGCGCTTCCGGCGCTGGGCGCCATCGTGGTGGCGCTGCTGCTCTATGGCGCCGGCGAGGGTCTGAGCATCCCGACCCTCCAGGACACGATCGCCAGCGCCGCACCTATGCGTAACCGCGGCTCGCTGGTGGCCCTGTTCGTGGGCGTTTCTCGGGCCGGGCAGACGACCGGACCCATCATCGGGGGCATCGGGCTCGACCATTTCGGCGCCCGCACCACGTTCCTGGCCGCCGCCGTGGCCACGCTGCCGATCGTGCTTGTCGCCTGGCGCAGCCGGGCGGCCGCCGCCGTGCCGGTTGCGGGTGCCGAAAGGCCCTCGGTAGCGTAGATATCCGGTCCCTTGGGCGGGGGGCTGGTCCTTCCCCATGCCGAAAACCCACCGACCTGTCGCGTTCGTCGCCGTGCTTCTCGGGCTGACCCTGGCCACTTTCGGGGTCGCACCCGCCTCGGCCGGCGCGCTCACGCCCGCTGAACGGGCCAGGCGCGCCGCCAAGCTCGACCCGGCGACGGCGTCTGATGGGGAGCTCTCCTCGGCCGTCGGGGTCGTGACCTCGCAGGTGATGACGCAGATCAAGCGGGTCAACGCGGCCAAGCGATCAGCCGCGCAGGCCGAGGGCGCGCTGGCCGAGGCGACCGCGGAACTCAAAGCAACCGAGGACGAGATCGGCGGTCTGCGCGGCTCGATCGTCGCCAAGGCCGTCGACACGTACATGCGCCCGCAGCGCAACCAGCCGGCGTTTCACACCCAGGACCTCGCCGAGGTCAGCCGTCGGCGCGCTCTGCTCACCCACGTCGAACGTCGCGAAGGCGACGTGCTCGACGAACTCCACTCGGTCCAGCAGGACCTCGCGATTCGTGAAGCCGTGGCCGGCCGGGCGCGCGACGCCGCCGCGGGCCGCCGCCGCGACGCGACCGCCCAACTCTCGACCCTCGCGCGCGGCCTCAAGGACAAGGACCGCCTTTCCGCCGCGCTCGAAGCGCGCATCCGCGACGCGGAGTCGGAGGACCTCGAGCGGCTCGCCAGCGAAGGGCCGCTCACCGAGCTGCTCAAGAGCAACGACTTCAGCGGCGCAGTGTCGAAGTCGGGCTTGGCCTGGCCGCTCAAGGGCCGCATCACGTCGGGCTTCGGCCGACGGTGGGGGCGGCTGCACGCCGGCATAGACATCGCCGCGCCGCGCGGCACGCCGATCCACGCCGCCCGGGCCGGCAAGGTCGTGTTCTCCGGATGGATGGGTGGCTACGGCAACGCCGTCGTCATCAGCCACGGCGGCGGCTTCGCCACGCTGTACGGCCACCAGAGCCGGCGCGCCGTGAAAGTCGGCGAGACCGTGAAGCAGGGCGAGGTCATCGGCTACGTCGGGTCGACCGGTCACTCGACGGGCAACCACCTGCACTTCGAGACCCGCGTGAACGGCACCGCCGTGAATCCCCGCCGGTACCTGCCGTGACGGCGCGCCTGCTGCTCGTCGGTGGCGGCCGCATGGGTGCCGCCCTCATCGGCGGACTGATCAACGCCGGCTGGGCCACCGCCTCCGAGCTCGCAGTCGTGGAGCCGGTCGACGGGCGGCGCAAGGAATTGGCCGACGAGTTCCCCGGCGTGGCCGTAGACGCCGCGCCGGTCGACGCCGACGGCGCCGTCGTCGCGGTGAAGCCCAACGACGTCGAAGCCGCGTGCGCGTCGCTCAGCGGTCGCGTCGGTCGGGTGCTGTCGATCGCAGCCGGGGTCCCGTTGAAGAAGCTCGAGGGCTGGCTGCCGGCGGGCACGCCGGTCGTGCGCGCCATGCCGAACACGCCCGCACTGGTCGGCACCGGTGCGGCGGCGATCGCGGCGGGCACCGCGGCATCCGACGACGACCTGGCCTGGGCCGAGGGCGTCCTGGGCGCGGTGGGCACCGTCGTGCGCGTCCCCGAGAAGTTGCTCGACGCGGTCACTGGTCTCTCGGGCTCGGGCCCCGCCTACGTCTTTCTTGTGGTCGAAGCCCTCATCGATGCCGGCGTCCTCGCCGGGCTGCCGCGTGACGTGAGTGAGCGGCTGACGATCCAGACCCTGCTCGGTTCGGCGCGGCTTCTCGTCGAGTCGGGCGACTCGGCCGAACAGCTGCGCGCCGCAGTCACATCCCCCGGCGGCACGACCGCCGCCGGCCTGCGCGTCCTCGAAGAACGGGCGGTTCGCGCCGCCTTTCTCGACGCGGTCGCCGCCGCGACCGAGCGCGCTCGCGAGCTCGGCGAATGACAATTCTGTAGTTCGCGCAACGCCAGTCCCACTAGCCCCGCATCGCCTCAGTGGCCTACATTGCCCACCCGGAGAGGGGTGATTCCACTGGCGTCGGACTATGCGCGGGCGAAGTACCTCACAGTGGCTGAGGTGGCTGGCCTGCTGCGGGTTTCGAACATGACGGTCTACCGGTTGATCGAGGCGGGCGATCTTCCGGCGGGCCGCGTGGGCAAGTCGTTTCGCATTCGCGAGGTCGACCTCGACAAGTACCTCGCTGAGCGTTTCACCCACGCGGTCTAAGCCCCGCTAGTGGCCCGGCGCCACGAGACGGTTTCGTTCCTGTCGGACTACGGGACCGTCGATGAGTTCGCCGGCGTCGTGAAGAGCGTCGTGCGATCGATCGCGCCGCACGCGCTCGTCATCGACGTCACCCACGAGGTTCCCCCGCACGATGTGCGCTCGGGGAGCCTCGCCCTCGCTCGCGCGGTCCAGTACCTGGCGCCCGGGGTTGTGCTGGCCGTCGTCGACCCGGGGGTGGGCACCACTCGTCGAGCTGTGGCCGTTGAGGTCGGCGAGGAGGGCGAGGGCGTGTTCGTCGGTCCCGACAACGGCCTGCTCGCCGGCGCCGTCGCCTTGACGGGCGGCGCGACCCGCGCCGTCGAGCTCACCAACGCCAAGTACCACCTCGAGGCGCCGGGGCCGACGTTCGCCGGTCGCGACATCTTCGGTCCGGTCGCCGCCCATCTCTGCAACGGCGTGGACCTGGTTGAGTTCGGCGACGAGATCGATCCGCTCGGGCTGCTGCCCGGGATCCTCCCCTTGTCGCGTGACGAGGACGGCGGCGTGGCCGCCGAGGTGCTGTGGATCGACCGCTACGGCAACGTGCAGCTCAACGTCGACCCGGCCGACATTGATGCGTGGGGCGACCGCGTCGTGGTGTCGTGGGGGAGCGAGCGACGTACGGCGACGCGGGCCCGGACCTACGGCGACATCGGTCCTGGCGTCGTCGCGCTGGTCGTCGACTCGTACGGTCTGGTGTCGATTGCCGTCGATCGCGGCTCGGCCGCCGAGCAGCTCAAGTTGCATCCCGCCATGGCGGTGCGGTTAGAACCCCCGTCATGAGACCGGCCACCACGATCGCGATAGCCCTCCTCCTGCTTGTGATCGTGGGTGCCGCCGTCCTGCAGTTCTTCCTTATGCGCTAGTTACGGAAGTGCGGTGGGTGGATCGAACTTGCGCAGGTTCTCCATCGAGACCGTGACCCAGTCGGGGACCGACGGCGGAGGCGGGGGCGGCGGGGGCGGCGGCGGAGGCGGCGGGGCGGTCGTCGTCGTCGTTACCGCCGGTGCGACGGGGCGGGGCACAACGACGCGGCGCGTCGTGGCCGTTGTCGCGGGTGGCGCAGTGACGCGGGGCGCCGGGCTGGCGCTGGCGCCGCGCAGCGTCATGAACTCGTGTGACGTGAAGATCGTGCTGCCGGCATAGACGACGCCGACGCCCACGTGGGTGAAGGCGGGGTCGACCAGGTTGGTGTAGTGATGCGGACTGTTGACGAAGGCGGTGAACAGGGAGCCGATTTCGGGGCCCATCCCGACGTTTTCGCCGAGCTTCGACCAGTTCGCGGTGACCAGATCCTTGAGGAGCGGGTTGTGCGAGATGCCACCGTCACTTGCCATCTTGCTCGCCCAGTTCCGCGCGATGTTGGTGAGGCCAGCGTCGATCGTCAGCTGACCGACGCCAACACTGGCGCGCAGCTCATTGATCTTGGCGACGAAGGCGTACTCGTCAGACACCGTGTCGGCATGCGCCGGTGCCGCGAGCGGCCCGACGAGCCCGAGTATTCCCATTAGGAGTAGTACGGCGACCCTCCGCATCTCTCTCCGTGTTCCTTTCTGGTCCACGGAGGCGGGGTTGCCCATTCGGCGGCCTGGCTGCCATGGGAGCGTCGTTGCTCCTGTAGGCCCAATGGCTTTGCGTCCTCCGGGTTTCCCCGGGGTTGCCGTTTCGTGGTCCGACGTCTGTGTCGGCGTGAGCGCGAGCGCACTTGAGTCATCGATACGGTGAATCGGTGGAAATAGTCCGACCGGACTACCGAGCGCAGGTAATCGCTGATGTGGATGTATGCGTCGCCGGCGGTGGGCCCGCGGGACTCGGCGCCGCGTTGGCCGCGGCGCGGCTCGGCGCGTCGGTCTGCCTCGTGGAGCGGCACGCCTTTCTGGGCGGAAACTTCACCGCCGCGTCGGTCGGCACCATTTGCGGCCTCTACGTCAAAGACGGCGATGGCGGCTTCGACTACGTGACGCGCGGTATCGCCGAGGAAGTCGCCGAAGCACTAAAGGCCCGGCAAGCGGCGATGGGCCCGATGCCGTTCAAGGGAACCGCCGTCCTCCTGTACGTGCCGTGGGTCGCCAAGCGGCTCTTCGATCATCTCGTTACCGCCGAATCGAACATTCGGCTGCTCCTGCACGCGTTGGTTGCCGACGTCGTGCGCGACGGCGATCGTCTCGACGCCGTCGTCCTGGCGACCAAGCGCGGCTTTCAAGCGGTAAAGGCCAAGGCGTTCATCGACGCGACCGGCGACGCCGACCTCGTTGTGTTCGCCGGCGGCGAGTGGACGATGGGCGTCGCCGGCCAGCGCCAACACGCGTCGATGCAGTTCTTCCTCGAACACGCCGATGACGCCAAAGCACTGAGCGACGGCATCGGGTCGCTCGCCGCCGCGATCGACGAGCACGGTGCGCATCTGTCGCGCGGCGGCGGCGCGTTGCTGCCGACGTTTCGCCCCGGCGAGTACATCGGTGCGATGACGCGCGTGCGCGGCGCCGACGGCGGCCCGCTCGACGTCACCGATCTCGACCAAGCCACCTACGGCGAACTCGAGGGCCGCCGTCTCGCCGAAGAGGCGGCCCAGTTCGTCATCGACCACGTGCCGGGATTCGCGTCGGCGTTCCTGGCCGACACGGCGCCCACGCTCGGTGTCCGCGAGACACGCCACGTGATCGGCGACTACGTCCTGACGGGTGCCGACGTCACCGGCCTGGCCCGCTTTGACGACGCGGTCGCCGCCGGCGCCTGGCCACAGGAGTTTCACGTCGAGGGGCGCGACACCAACTACGTCTTCCTCCCCGACGGTGGCTACTACCAGTTCCCGCTCCGCAGCCTCCGCCCCAGGGGCCTGGCCAACGTCTACGTGGCCGGCCGTTGCATCTCGGCCGACCACCAGGCGCTGGCGTCGACGCGCGTGATGGCGCCGTCGCTGGCTCTCGGGCAGGCGGCGGGCACCGCGGCTGTGCTCGACTTGCGCGACGAGGGCGGTGCCGACGAGGTTCGTACCTCGCTGGTCGAGCAGGGAGCATTTCTAGGGTGAATCTGGCAACGATTATCGATGGCCATCCCGACGACGCCGTCGCCGTCATCTCGCGTGGTCAGAAGACGACGTACGGCGAGCTGCGCCGCCAAGTCGGCGAGCTGCGCGGCGGCCTGACCCGTCTCGGCGTCGCGCCCGGCGACCGCGTCGCCATGGTGTCGGCCAACACGTGGTTCTTCGCCGTCACCTACTTCGCCGCGCTGGGCGCCGGCGCGGTCATCGTTCCGCTCAACCCCTCGAGCCCCGCGGCCGAGCTCACCGACCAGCTGGGGCTCGTGCGCCCCAAGGTTCTCGTCGTCGGTCCCGCCGGGCGCGACGCGGTGTCCGAGATCAATACCGAGGCGCTCGGCGTCGCCACCGTTCTTGTTCCGGCCGGCGTGAAGCTCGACGGCGCCACGTCGCTCGATGACCTGTTCGGCGGCGAGGCCACTGCCGTCGTCGATCGGGGCGAGGACGACCTGGCGGCGCTCCTGTTCACCTCGGGCACGTCGGGCGCGCCCAAGGCGGCCATGCTCACCCACGGCAGCCTGCGCGCCAACCTCGAGCAGGCCCAGCGCCATCCGGGCCGCGCCGTGCACGCCGACGACGTCGTCCTCGGTGTCCTTCCGCTGTTCCACATCTTCGGCCTCAACGTTGTCCTCGGCCTCACGTTGTTCGCCGGCGCCTCGGTGGTTCTCGTCGAGCGCTTCGACCCGGTGTCGGCGCTGGAAACGGTTGCCAACCACAAGGTCACGATCGTCCTCGGCGCGCCGCCGATGTTCACCGCGTGGGCGACCATGCCCGGCACCGAGCTCGAGGAGGCAGGCAACCCGATGGCTGGCGTGCGCCTCGTGCTGACTGGCGCCGCGCCACTCGCGTCGGAGGTCGCCGTCGCGTTCGAGCAGCGTTTCGGTCATCCGCTTCGCCAGGGCTACGGCCTCACCGAAGCGTCGCCGATCGTGACGTCGTCGGTCGTCGACGGCGATCCGAAACCCGACTCGATCGGCGTGCCGCTGCCCGGACTCGAAGTGCGGCTCATCGACGAGGAGGGCGAAGACGCGGTCGAGGGCGACGCCGGCGAGATCTGGGTGCGCGGACCCAACGTGTTCGCCGGCTACTGGGAGAACCCGGACGCCACCGCCGAGGCCATCGACGGCGACGGGTGGTTGCACACCGGCGATATCGCCATCGCCGACGTCGACGGCTTCCTCTTCATCGTCGACCGGGCCAAGGACCTCATCATCGTGTCCGGCTTCAACGTGTATCCGGCCGAGGTCGAGGAGGCGTTGCTCGATCATCCGGGGATCGCCCAGGTCGCCGTCGTCGGCGTCCGGCATCCGTACTCGGGTGAAGCGGTGAAGGCGTTCGTGGTGAACGAGCCCGGTCATCACCTCGAAGAAGACGAGGTGATCGAGTTCTGCGCCGACCGGTTGGCCCGCTACAAGTGCCCGACCAAGGTGATGTTCGTCAGTGAGTTGCCGCAGAGCTCGGCCGGGAAGGTGCTGCGCCGCTCGTTGCGGTAGCGCTCACCAAGAAGCCGACGAAGATCAGGGTCACGCCGATCACGAGGGTGACGGCGAAGCCGGTCATGGCGTCGGCTACCGAGTTGAGGACGCCGCTCGCACCGGTGACGGCGGTCCCGAGCGCGATGAGTGTGTTGGCGATGACGAGTCGCCGCTGCCGCAGCGCGCTCCACAGCGCGCCGCCGAACACCACGAGCGCTCCGCCGGCCGACGCCACCGCGGCCAGCACGCGGGGGAGCACGCCGAAGACGTCTGAGCCCTGGGCGAGATGATCGCGAGGAAGGGCGCCGCGCAGGGGTGCGGCGATGATCACGCCGGCGGCTACGGCTACCGCGACGACGACGACCTGCCCGATGCGGCGGGCCGTCTCCCACCGCGCCAACAGGAAGACGGTGCCCAACGCCAGGATCGGCACGTTGGCCACCGCGCCGAACAGGTAGAAGGTCCGGAACAGCACGGGCGACCAACCGACCGCGGCGCCGGCGGCCAGCGCACCCGACGCCACGGCGAACATGGCCATGGCAACCGTCCACGCCAGCTCGTGGGCGTGACGGTTCGCCAACCACCGTTCGTAAAGCGAGAGGGCGAAGGCCAGCGCTACGAGCGTGGCCGCCGTCGCCAGCGCGGTGTGCAGACCCATTGCCCCGGAGTCTGGTCGCTTCGGAGCGAAGACTCGGCGAGCGAGGCAGTGTCACAGCCTGCTCGTGAACTAGTGCACGAGGTCGTACGATTGTGATTCTTGAGCGCAGGCACCAACCACCGTCGAATCCCGGAGGCCACCGTCGCCCGCCTCCCGGTCTATCTCCGCAGCCTCACCGAGGTGGCCGAGGCCAAGACCACCACCATCAGCTCCGAACGCCTGGCCGAGATGGCGGGGGTCAACGCCGCCAAAGTGCGCAAGGACCTCTCGTACCTGGGGTCCTACGGCACCCGCGGCGTCGGCTACGACGTCGAGTTTCTGCTGTACCAAATCAGCCGCGAGCTGGGCCTCACCAAGGACTGGCCGGTCGTCATCGTCGGTCTCGGCAACCTGGGCCACGCGCTGGCCAACTACCGCGGGTTCCAGGAGCGCGGCTTCCAGGTGGTCGGGCTGGTGGACGCCGACCCCGCCCGCGTGGGTGAGCAGGTCGCGGGGGTCACGGTGCGGCACGTCAACGACTTGCCCGCCCTCGCCGCCCAGATGCGTCCGGCGATCGGGATCATCGCGACGCCGGCGGCGGTTGCACAGGCCGTGGCTGACCAACTCGTCGAGGCCGGCGTCACCGCCATCCTCAACTTCGCGCCGGCGGTGCTCACCGTGCCGTCGCACGTGTCGCTGCGCAAGGTCGACCTGTCGATCGAGCTACAGATCCTGAGCTTCTACCAGCAGCGCAAGCACGGCGGGCTGCCTGACCTCGACCCCGCGCTCGATGCCGGTTGACGCGCCTCTCTACCCGGTGAGCCTCGTCGTCGAAGGCCGGCGCGTCCTCGTGGTGGGGCGGGGCACGGTCGCCGACGGCAAGGTCAAGCAGCTCGCGGCGTGCGGCGCCCTGGTCGACGTCGTCGCCCCCGACGAGTACCGCCCCGGCCACCTCGAGGGCTACCGGCTGGTGATCACCGCAGCCGAGGACCCGACCGTCAACCGCACCGTGCACGACGACGCCGAGGCCGCGGGGGTTTGGGTCAATAGCGCCGACGACCCCGCCAACTGCTCGTTCACGCTGCCCGCGGTCGCTCGCCGAGGCCCTGTGACGGTCGCCGTCTCGACTGGCGGGCAGAGCCCGGCCCTGGCTACGTGGCTGCGGCGGAAGTTCGAGGCCGAGCTGGGTCCGGAGTACGAGATCCTGGCCGAGCTGCTGGCCACGGAGCGGGCCGCGATCCGGGCCGGCGGGGGCTCCACCGAGGGGCTCGACTGGCAGTCGGCGCTGGACTCCGGCATGCTCGATTTGATCCGGGCCGGCCAGGTCCAGGAGGCAAGGGAGCGCTTGCAGGCGTGTCTGTCGTCGTCGTAGGGCTGAACCAGCGGACGGTGCCCCTCGACTTGCTCGAGCGGATGACGGTCAGCGACTCGCGCCTGCCCAAGGCGCTGGGCGACCTGCTCGGCCGCGACAACATCACCGAAGCGGTCGTGCTGTCGACGTGCATGCGTACCGAGGTCTACGCCGTCGCCGAGAAGTACCACGGCGCCGTGCAGGACGTGCGCAACTTCCTCGCCGAGCTGAGCTTCCGTGCCCCCGAGGATTTCTCGGACCACCTCTACGTGTTCCACGACGACGCGGCCGCCGCCCACCTGTTCCGCGTGGCCTGCGGCCTCGACTCCGCCGTCCTGGGCGAGGGCGAGGTGCTCGGTCAGGTCAAGACCGCGTGGCAACACGCGATGGACGAAGGCGCAGCCGGGCAGGTGCTCTCCGGCGTGTTCCGCCACGCCATCGAGGTCGGCAAGCGGGCGCGGGCCGAGACCGGCATCGCGCGCGGCACCACGTCGATGTCGCAGGCCGCGGTCGAGATGGCCGGTCGCAATCTCGGCTCGCTCGACGACCGCCGCATCCTCGTGCTCGGCGCTGGCGACATGGGCGAGGGCATGGTCGCCGCGCTGGCTGATTCCGGCGCCGGCGAGATCCTGGTCGCCAACCGCAGCGCCACCAAGGCGGCGGCGCTGGCGCGCAGGGTTGGCGGCCGGTCGGTTGCGCTCGGCGCGCTGGTCGGCGCGCTGGTCGAGGTCGACGTCCTGCTGACGTCGACCGGATCGCCCGACGTGCTCGTCGAGGCCGACGACGTCGTGGCGGTGATGCAGGCGCGCGATGGTCGACCGCTGCTGATCGTCGACATCGCCGTGCCGCGGGACGTCGACTCCTCGGTGGCCGATCTCGATGGCGTGACGCTGCTCGACATCGACGACCTCGCCGCGTTCGCGACAGCGGGCGTCGAGGGCCGCCGCCAGGAAGTCACCAAGGTCGAGGAACTGATCGACCGCGAGGTCGAGCGTCATCTCGCGGCTACCACCGCTCGCCAAGCCGCACCGCTCGTCGCCGCCCTTTACGACCGGGCCGAGACGATTCGGCGCGCCGAGCTGGAGCGGATGGCGGCCCGGCTCAGCACCGAGCAGGCCGCGGCGGTCGACGCCGTCACCCGCGCCGTGATCAACAAGCTGTTGCACGAGCCAACCGTTCGGCTCAAGGACGCGGCCGGCTCGCCGCGGGGCGAGCGGCTCGCCGACGCGCTGCGGGACCTCTTCGACCTCGAGGACTAGGGCGTGTCACGGCTCCGCGTGGCCACGCGGGGTAGCCCGCTGGCCCGCTGGCAAGCCGAGCACGTCGCGTCGTTACTGGGCGATGACGTCGAACTCGTCGTCATCGAGACCGCGGGTGATCAGCGCACCGACGTGCCGATCCGCGCCATCGGTGGTCAAGGCGTCTTTGTGAAGGCGGTGCAGAACGCGGTGCTCGACGGCCGCGCCGATCTCGCCGTGCATTCGTGCAAGGACCTCGAGTCGTCACCGACCGCGGGCCTGGTGATCGCATCGGTGCCCGAGCGCGGCGACCCGCGCGACGCGTTGGTCGGGCTCGCGCTCGATGCGCTGCCGACGGGCGGCCGGGTCGGCACCGGTGCGGTGCGGCGCCGGGCCCAGCTCGCGGCGCGCCGACCGGACCTCACATTCGGCGAACTGCGCGGCAACATCGGCTCCCGTCTCGAGAAGGCGGCGTCGTTCGACGCCATCGTCGTGGCTGCCGCCGCGCTCGATCGGCTCGGGATGGGCGACCGCGCCGCCGAGGTGTTGCCGGTGACGGTGATGGTGCCGCAGGTCGGTCAAGGCGCGTTGGCCGTCGAGTGTCGTGAAGACGACGACGCGACGCGGGCCCGTCTGGCCGCGATCGAACATCGCGACTCGCGCCTCGCCGTCGACGCCGAGCGAGCGTTCCTCGCCGAGTTGGGTGGCGGCTGCGATCTACCGGTCGGCGCTCACGCGACCGTCGACGGCAACGGCGACATCGCCTTGCGCGGGTTGCTCGCGACCCTCGACGGCCACGTCCTCCTCACCCACGACGTAACCGGCACCGATCCCGCCCGCGTCGGGCGGAGGGCGGCGCGCTACCTGCTCGACGACGCCGGCGGCGCCGCGCTGCTGGTCTCGTGACCGTCTATCTCGTCGGCGCCGGCCCCGGCGATCCCGGCTTGCTCACCGTGCGCGGCGCCGAACTCTTGGGCCGGGCCGATGTCGTGTTGTACGACCGACTCGCCGCTGCCGCGCTGCTCGACCTGGCGCCGGCGGCGGCCGAGCGCATCAGCGTCGGCAAGACACCCGGCCACGCCAGCACGCCGCAGGACGAGATCAACCGGCTCCTTGTCGAGAAGGGGAAGACCGGCCTCAGTGTGGTGCGGCTCAAGGGTGGCGACCCCTATCTCTTTGGCCGCGGCGGCGAGGAGGCACAAGCGCTTCTCGAGGCGGGCGTGCCGTTCGAAGTCGTGCCCGGTGTGCCGGCGCTGTCGGCGGTCCCCGCCTACGCCGGCGTCCCCGTCACCCATCGCGGGCTGTCGAAGGCGGTCACGGTCGTTACTGGCCAGAGCGACCCGTGGTCCGCGCCCGATACCGACTGGGAGGCCGTCGCCCGCCTGGGCGGCACCGTCGTGCTCTACATGGCTGTCGCCAATCGGGCCGACATCGCCGCCAAGTTGCTCGCCGCCGGTATGGACGGCGCCACGCCGGTCGTCGCCGTCACCGCCGGCACCCGCCCCGACCAGGCAACGGTGCGGACCACGCTCGCCGGGCTAGGCGACGCCGACATCCGTCCGCCATCGACGATCGTTATCGGCGCGGTCGCCGCGCTCGACCTCGCGTGGTTTCCGCCCGACCACTGAGCGGCCGTTGCGTCGTGGTCACCGCGCCGGGCCGCTTGGCGGCCCGGCTGCGTGACCTCGGCGCAATTGTGGTCGACGCGCCGGTCATCGCCATCGAGGGCAACGCCCTCGATGGCGTTGACGTGGAGGGCTACGACTGGGTCGCCTTCACCTCCGCGAACGGTGTCGCCGCGTTCTGGGCGGATTCGCGCGTCGTCAGCCCGTACCAATCCGCCCAGAAGGTGGCGGCCGTCGGTCCGGCGACGGCCGACGCGTTGCGCGAGCGCGGCATCCAGGTCGACCTCGTGCCCGACGAGGCGGTGGCCGAGGCGCTGGTCGGCGCGTTTCCCGACGGACCCGGTCGCGTGTTGCTGCCGCAGGCAGCGGCGGCGCGGCCGACGCTGGCCGACGGGCTACGGGCCAAGGGCTGGACGGTGGATGTCGTCGAGGCGTATCGGACGGACGCGGTCGCGCTCTCGGCGAACCAGCTCGACGCCGCGGCACGGGCCGACGCGATCGCGTTCACGTCGTCGTCGACGGTCACGAACTACCTCGGTGCCGGCGGGCCGGTGCCGCCGGTTGTCGTGTGCATCGGACCGGTGACCGCCGAGACCGCCGCCGCTCGTGGCCTCACCGTCGCTGCTGTCGCCGACCCGCACACGGTCGACGGACTGGTCGACGCCATCACGGCGGCGCTGTCGCGTGCGTAGGTTCCTGGCCGCGCTGATCGTGGTGGCCTGCGTCGCGTCGTGCGGGGGCGGGAGCAACAAGAAGGCGGGCAGCGCCGACAACAGATCCACGTACCTCTTCCCGACCTATCTGGCGCCGGGGTTCAAGGTCACCCATGGCGGTGTGCAGGTCGCGGGACCGGCGCATCGCGCCTACGGGGCCGCGCTGGGTCGCAAGGCGAAGAACGGCGCGTTCGACGCGGTGATACTCGTGACGGCCATCGAGGCCACGGCCGACCGGGCGGTGTCGCCCAACGAGAAGGACACGATCGTCGGCGTCAACGGCGCGCAGGCCCGGCTGCACGAGGGCGCGACGGAAGCGTCGCTCGACTGGTTCGCCCACGGCGCGGCGATCGCGTTGGCCGGTCCACCGGCGAGCGGACAGACGCTGCTCACCGCCGCCCGCGCGCTGCGCGGCGAAGGCGTGCGCAACCTTCATCTCGAGACCGCTCCCGACGGCTACGACAAGATCGCCGAGGAGCACACGATCGGCCACACGCCCGAGGCGAGCCGACAGATACAGGTCGCGGCGGCGTCACCGACAACGACGATCACGATCACAACGTCGGCGACCAACATCAAGCTCGTCTTCGCGGTTGGCGGCGGCGATCACATCGAGCCCATCGAGGTGCGCGGCCACGAAGGGTTGCTCAGCACCCGCACTCGTCAAGTGCAGGGCACGTCGATCACCCAGTCGATCGTGGCGTGGTACGAACGCTCCGGCGCCCTCGTGTCGATCATCGGCAACACCGCGCCCGACCAACTGCTCCCGATCGCCGACGGCTTGGCCGGCGTCGGCGAGGAGCTGTGGCGCCAGTTGGTTCCCCAATCGTGACCGACGCGTTTACCGACCGCGATTACCACAAGGTCGCGCCGGTCCCCGATACCGGTCGGCCCAGCATCTACGAACTCCGGCAACCCGAGCGCGATTGGTACGCGTACCTGTTCGAGCATTACGTGTCGCTCCCGACCGGCAGTCGGGTGCTCGACGCCGGGTGCGGTCCCGGCGGGTATCTCCCCGCCGCCCGCGACGTTGCCGGCGCAACCGCAACCCTCGTCGGCCTCGACCTCGCTATCGGCCGTCTCGAATTCATCGACCGCACCGTTGCGTCGCGCGTCGGCGGCGATGTCACCGCACTCCCATTCCCGGATGCGACGTTCGACGTCGTCCTCGCGATGCACATGCTCTACCACGTGCCCTACATCCCCGACGCGGTGGCCGAGGTCCATCGCGTGCTGCGGCCCGGCGGCGCGCTTTACGCGTTCACCAACAGCGACCGCGCCCAGGAGGAGCTGACGGACCTCTACCTCCGTCATGGCGGCGGGGGCGCGGCGGCCATGGGAGACGAGAAGTTCTCCAACGAGACCGGCGGTCCGCTCCTGCGCACATCGTTCGACGACGTCGAACTGCTCGAGCTTCGCGACAGTGAGTTGGTCGTCCCCGACGCCGAGTGCGTCGTCGACGAGTTCGAGCGGCTCCGCTACACGCTCGAGCCCGGGCTGCGGCCCGGGGCGACGTGGCCTGCGCTGATCGAGGGCGCGCGGCGCGACGCGCGAGCGACGATCGAGCGGGACGGGGCCTTCCGCATCTCCGAGTGCCATGGATTGTTCACCGCTCGACGGCCGTAGGCTGGTGGGCGCATGAGCTTCCCCGCCCGTCGCATGCGGCGCCTGCGTCGCACGCCGGCTCTCCGCCGGCTCGTCGCCGAGACGCGCATATCGGTCGACGACTTGGTCGCGCCGCTGTTCGTTCGCGAGGGCATCGACGCGCCGCAGCCGATCGCGTCGCTCCCCGGCGTCGTGCAGCACACGACCGACTCGCTCGTGAAGGAGGCGCGCCGGCTGTCGTACCTCGGTGTGCCGGCCCTGATCGTGTTCGGCGTTCCCGCGACGAAGGACGCCACCGGCTCACAGGCGTGGGCGACCGACGGGATCGTGCAGATCGCGCTGCGCGAGCTGCGCGACGAGCTGGCCGATTCGATGGTCCTGATGGCCGACCTCTGCCTTGACGAGTACACCGACCACGGCCACTGCGGCGTGGTGCGGTCGGACGGCACCGTCGACAACGACGCAACGATTGAGCTGTACGCCCGCACCGCGTTTGCGCAGGCGGACGCCGGGGCCGACGTGGTGGCCCCCTCCGGGATGATGGACGGGCAGGTCGGCGCGATACGCGACGCGCTCGACGACGGCGGGTTCGCCGACACGGCGATCCTCGCCTACGCGGCGAAATACGCGTCGGCCCTCTACGGGCCGTTCCGGGATGCGGTCGACGTGTCGATCGTCGGCGGCGGCGATCGCAAGGGCTACCAGCAGGATCCGGCCAACGGCCGCGAGGCGCTGAGCGAAGTCGACCTCGACATAGACGAGGGCGCGGACATGGTGATGGTGAAGCCGGCCCTCGCGTACCTCGACGTGATCGCCGCTGTCCGTCGCGCGGTCGACGTGCCCGTCGCCGCGTATCACGTCAGCGGCGAATACGCGATGGTCAAGGCTGCCGCGGAACGCGGGTGGATCGACGGCGACGCCGTCGCCCTCGAACACCTCACGGCGATCAAACGGGCCGGCGCCGACATCATCCTCACCTATCTCGCCGGCGAGATGGCTGAGACGCTGAATGGCTAGCAGCGAGGAACTCTTCAAGCGGGCCAACGAGGTCATTCCCGGCGGCGTCAACTCGCCGGTGCGGGCGTTCAAGTCGGTCGGCGGCACGCCGTACTTCGTCGCCCGGGCCGAGGGCGCGCACATCTGGGACGTCGACGGCCGCCAGTACGTCGACTACGTGCAGTCCTACGGCGCGTCGATCCTCGGGCACGCGCACCCGAAGGTCGTCGAGGCGGTTCGCCGCGCCGCGCTCGACGGCAGCACGTACGGCGCGCCCACCGAACGCGAAGTGATCCTGGCCGAAACGATCTGCGAACGCGTCGCTGGCTGCGACATGCTGCGCCTCGTTTCCAGCGGCACCGAAGCGGCGATGAGCGCGATCCGCGTCGCCCGCGGGTTTACCGGTCGCGACAAGGTCGTGATCTTCGAAGGCAACTACCACGGCCATAGTGACGGACTCCTTGCCGCCGGCGGCAGCGGCATGGCCACGCTCGCGCTTCCCGCGTCGGCCGGCGTTCCGGCCGCGATGGTGGCCGACACGATCGTTGGTCAGTACAACGAGACGCTCGAAGTCGGGACCGATGTTGCCGCGGTGATCGTCGAGCCCATCGCCGCGAACCACGGCGTGATCGCCCCGGCGCCGGGATTTCTTGAAGGCCTCCGCGCCGCGTGCGACGCGGCCGGCGCATTGCTGATCTTCGACGAAGTCATCACCGGGTTCCGCGTCGGACCCGGCGGTGCCTCGACCTTGTTCGGTGTGCGCCCGGACCTCTGGTGCTTTGGGAAGGTGATCGGCGGCGGCTTGCCGCTCGCCGCCTTCGGTGGACGCCGTGACGTGATGGAAGTGCTGGCTCCGCTCGGTCCCGTGTACCAAGCCGGCACGTTGTCCGGCAACCCGATCGCGACCGCCGCGGGCCTCGCGGTGCTCGACCTCCTCGACACCCACGCATTCGTCGCGCTCACCGAGATCGCGACCTCGCTCGCCGCCGGTCTGGCCGAGGCGCTCGGTGCTGACGCCGACGTTCGTCGCGTCGCCACGCTCATCGGCGTGACGGTGCCCGACTACCCGGCGCTGTTCCATCACCTACTCGAACGCGGCATCGCCTTCGCGCCCGGCCAGTACGAAGCGCTGTTCGCGAGCCTCGCCCACACGGCCGACGACATCGAGCGCACGCTCGATGTCGCGTCAGCGTTTGGGGGCTAGCCCGGCGGCGTAGGTCGCGAGGACGTGGTCGGCCAGCTCGTCGATAGGCGGCCATGGGAACCCGGGACGCGACACGATCAGCGACGTGACGCCATGTACGAGGGCCCACAACCCGATCGACACGAGCTCCGGATTGTCGCTGACAATGGTGCCGGCGTCGATGCACTCGCGCACGTTGTCGACGAGGTGCTTGAACCCCGCCATCTCGCCCATCTTCTCGGGCGTGTAGTGATCTGGGAACTCCGTCGTCATGAACAGCACGCGGTACTGCTCGGCGTGGTCGAGCCCGAACTGGATGTAAGACCGACCGCGCATCGCGAGCCGCTCGGCGGGCTCGCTGATGCCCGCTAGTTGCGACTCGACATAGGCATCGAGCTCGATGAAGTGTCGCTCGCAGACCGCGTAGACGAGGTCGGCCTTGTCGGCGAAGTGCATGTAGATCGACGGCGGCGTGACCCCGGCGGCGTCGGCCACGGCACGGATCGACATCGCCTGTTCGCTACCTGCGTCGGCCAACACCTTCATGCCGGCCGCCACGATCTCGTCGCGTAGGCGTTCGCCCTCGCCTCGCTTGGCGCGCGCCCGCGTCGCGGGGGTTATGACGACCCCTGCAACAGCGAGGCCGGCGCGCCGAACCCGAGCAACTCGTCGACGGTGAGGTTCTCTTCCTCGAGCAGCGCGAACAGCTCGTCTTCGCTCGAGCACTTCTTCGCGGCCCGCACCACGCCCCGGCGATACAGCTCGTCGCGCATCGGCACCAGTGTGGCCGATTCGGAGATCCCGAAGCGGTCGTAGATGCGTCGCAACGGTGCGGGCGCCCACCAGTTGGCGTCGCCGGCGAGCCGCATGAACGCGGGCACGAGCGTTCCTCGGATGAGCGTGGCGTCCATCACCACGGCCATTGCCAGGCCCAGCCCGAACAACTTGATGAACGCCACGTGCGACGTGGTCATGGCAAGGAACACGATGGCGAGGAGCGCGGCGGCCGCGGTGACGATGCGGCCCGTGTGCTCGAGTCCGACGGCGACCGAGCGTTGGTTGTCGCCCCCGCGGTCGTGCTCCTCTTTGATCCGCGACAGGAGGAAGACCTCGTAGTCCATCGACAACCCGAACGCGATGCAGAACATGAGGATCGGCGTCGTCGTGTCGATCACGCCCGTGGGTGTGAAGTTGAAGAAGCCCTTGAGGTGGCCCTCCTGGAAGATCCACACCATGGCGCCGAACGTGGCGGTGAGGCTGAGCAGGTTGAGGACCACGGCCTTGGCCGGGACCAACACGCTGCCGAACATGAGGAACAGCACCGTGAAGGTGACGAGGGCGATCAAGAGACCGGCCCACGGGAGCCGCGAGAACAGCGACGCCTTCGAGTCGACGAGCTGGGCCGACTGACCGCCCACCAGCACGTTGAACGGCGCCGGCGTGTCGCGCACCTCGTGGATCAGGTGCTCACCCGCGGGCGACACCGGCTCGACCTTGGACACGATCGACAGCCACGTGCCCTTGCCGTCCAGCGTGATGAATCGCGCCGACGTCGGGCTGGCGCCGATCACGCGCTGGCCACCGATGTACGAGCCAGTGAAGGCGTCGACCCGGGCCACGCCGTCGAGCTTCGACAGCGTGGTCGCATAGGTGTCGATCGCCTCGGGCTGACGGGTGGGAGTGTCCACGTCCGGCGCGACGACGGAGATCGGTGAGCCCTCTTGTGCGCTGAAGTTGCTGCGCAGTTGGTCGTTGACCTGACGGCCGATCGACGACTTGGGCAGCACCCGATCGTCCGGCAGGCCGAACTTGATGTTGAGGAACGGCGCGCCCAGGAACAGCAGCAGCGCAACGACGGCGGTCGCGATCGGCAGCGGGCGGCGCATCACGACGACGGCCACGCGATGCCAGAAGCCTTCGCCGACCGGCTTTTGGTGGCGGCGCGACTTGCCAACGCGGTTGCCCAGTGCGGCGAGCATGGCGGGGAGTACGACGACCGCGCCCACCGAGGCGACGGCGACCACGGCTATGCCGGCATAGGCGAACGACCGTAGGAAGTACATCGGGAAGATCAGCAACGCACCGAGGGAGATGGCGACGGTCGCCGCGCTGAACAGCACGGTGCGGCCGGCGGTCTGCATCGAGCGAACAACGGCGTCCTCGACCGAGTACCCGGCTTGGAGTTCCTCGCGGAATCGCGACACCACGAAGAGGCTGTAGTCGACCGCCAGGCCCAAGCTCATCGCCGTCGTCAGGTTCAGCGAGAAGATCGACACGTCGGTGACGAGCGTGAGCAGTCGCAGCACGAAGAACGTGCCGATGATGGCGAGCACGCCGATCGCCAGTGGGAGCGACGCGGCGACCAGGCCGCCGAACACGACGATGAGCACCACCAGGATGATCGGGAACGCCAGGCCTTCGGCGCGCGCCAGGTCCTTCTCGATCGTGGTGCCGACTTCGGCGAACAGCGCGCCGCGACCACCGGCGGCGACGACGATCGGGCCGCGATCACCCACGTACGTGGGTTCGAGCGTCTTCACCCGCTTGATTACCTGGTCGTCGCTCCCCGCGACGCGGACGAAGACCATGGCCTGATCGCCCTTGGTGCCCCGCAGCGGGGGCGGCGAGCCGATCGTCCAGTACGACAGCGCCGCTTCGACGCCCGGTTCCTTGGCCAGCCGCGCCGTCAGTGCCGTGCCGGCGGTGGCCACGTCGGGCGCGTCGACGTTGCCGCTCTTGGCCGTCACGAGGAAGAGGAGGTTGGGCTCGCCGCCGCCGAAGTGGTCGTGGAGCAGGCGGGCGGCCCGGGCCGACGGCGCCTTCGGGTCCTCGAACCCGCCGGACTGGAGGTGTTTGGACACACCGCCGCCCACCACGGCGGCGACGATGAAGGCGGCCAGGCTGGCGAGCAGCACCAGCCGGTGACGACGGACGACGAAGCGGGCGAGGCGGTCGAGCAGCATGTGAACCGTCTTAACCTAACGACGTTAACTAAGTAAATAGGACATGGGTCACACGGCGCCGCCGGTACCGTCCGCAGATGGACGCCGGGTACTGGCGCGATCTGGTGAAGCCGGTGGTCGCCGGTCGCAAGATCGTGCTGACCGGGTATCCGCTGGCCGGCCAGACCCAACGCGTGGCCGAGCTGGGCGAACTCGGCGCCGCGGCCTGCTTCGTGATCGGCGAGGGCGTAGGGGCCGGCCCGGTGCCCGAGTGTGACTCTGTGCTGCTCGACGTCGCCAACGCGTCGTTCATGGACGCGATGCGCGAAGGCCAACGGCTGCTGCGTGAGGTCCCGCCCAACGTCCGCGCCGCGCTCGACGACTTCGACCCCGACGGCGATGCGCTGGTCTACGGGTCGTTCCTCAATGAGACGCCCGACGTCGCCGGTCGGCCGTGCTTGGCGTGGCGCCGCACGGAGTGGATCGCGTTGGAGGACAAGGTCGTCATCGACGAGCTCTGGGACGCGGTCGGCATAGAGCGCGCGTCGACGCGGGTCGTCGCGGTGGACGATCTCGATGACACGACCGGCGTCGTCTGGGCCGGCGACGCGCGCGACGGCTTCCACGGCGGCGGCGACCTCACCCGCTGGATCCGCACGCCTGAGGACGCGGCCGCCGCTCTGCCCAAGATGCGCGCCAAGTGCGATCGCGTCCGCGTGATGCCGTTCCTCGAGGGAATCCCGTGCAGCATCCACGGCGTCGTCTTCCCCGACTACGTCGCCGCGCTACGACCGGTCGAGATGGTCACGCTCCGTCGCGGGAGCGAGTTGTTCTACGCCGGCGCGGCCACCTACTGGGACCCGCGCGCAGACGACCGCGAGGCGATGCGCGACGTGGCGCGGCGCGTCGGCGACGAGTTGCGCCGCCGCGTCGGGTTCGGCGGCGCGTTCACGGTCGACGGCGTCATGACGGAGGACGGGTTCCGGCCGACCGAGCTGAACCCGCGCCTGGGCGCCGGCCTCAGCCAGATCGCGTTCAGCATGCCGGAGCTACCGATCGACCTACTTCACCAAGTGCTGATGGCGGGACTCGCGCTCGACTACCGGCCCGCGGAGTTCGAGAGCGCGGTACTCGACAACGCGGATGCATCTCGCAGCGGTGGCACGTGGAAGGTCGTGCCCGAATCGGTGCCGGCGTACGAAGACCGCAAGCTCGTGTTCGATCACGGCGCGTGGCGGTGGGCCGTAGGCGATGAACACCGCGACGGCACGCTCGTAACCGGGCCGTCGAACATCGGCGGCTTCATCCGCGTGCGGTTCGCGCCGTCGCGCACGCCCGCGGGACCATCGGTCGGCGAGCGCGCCGCCGCGTTCTACGCGTTCTGCGATCGCGAGCTCGGCACCTCGGTCGGGCCGCTCACCGCGGCAATTGACGTGCGCCCGGCGTAGCGTGCGGTCATGAACGTCATCTACACCGCTGAAGCGACCGCGTGGGGTGGCCGGAACGGCCGGGCGTCGACAACCGACGGCATCCTCGATGTCATGCTCGACACGCCGAAGGAACTCGGCGGCAAGGGCGAGGGCACGAACCCCGAGCAACTCATGGCCGCGGGCTACGCCGGCTGCTTCCATAGCGCGCTGCTCCTTGTCGCCAAGGCGCAGAAGGTCGAGATGGGTGATTCGGCCGTCACCGCCAAGGTGAGCTTGGGCGCGAACGCTGAGGGCGGCTTCGTGATCGAGGTGGCGCTGCACGCCGAGATCCATGACGTCGATCAAGCCACCGCCGACGCGTTGGTGGAGGCGACCGAGACGGTGTGCCCCTACTCCAACGCGATGCGCGGCAACGTCAACCTCCAGCTCGAGGTCACCACCGGCGACGAGTAACGCCGGTCGGTAACCTGTCGGCGCGGGTTCTTTAGCTGGGGAGGCTGAACATGGAACGCACGCGTTTGACGCTTGCTGCCGTTGTGGTCGCAGTCGGCGTCATCGGATCGGTCGGACTGGCGCCTTCGGCGCGGGCCACAACCAACCACACAGTGGTGGTCGACAACGTCGTGGCAAAGCTTATGAGCCGTACCTGTACGTCGGACGGCGGGATCTACCCCACGTGCGACTACCACTTTGCCGGCGCCGGGTTGACCACGACGGGCGCCGTTCGGCTCTGGCGGCTCACGTACGCGACACACCGCTTCGTGCACTGCATGTCCTTGCACTACGGAACTTGGACGCTCAAGGCCCTGGACCTCAGTGGCGACTCGCTATCCGGCACATTGTGGGAGCGGTTCGGAGGACCGTTCCACATGGAAGTCACCAATGGCTCTGGTGCCTACGCAGGCGCGGCCGACGACGTGCCGGGCGGTACGTACCAGAGCTACGGGCCCCTATTCGTGCCGCCGAATCCGCTCATCGGCGGCAGTGAGTGCGGTGATACCGAAGGCGTCGTGGAGGACGTCGAGTCCGGCTCGTTCGCCTTCAATTTCCACACGCCCTAGGTCGGGCTGCCGTACTGCTACGCGGCGCGGGCGAGGAGGGCGACGGCTTTGTAGGCCGCTTCGGCCGGGCCTAATTCATCGGGCCGTAAGAGGTTGGCCATGATGCGCAACACCCACTCCATCAGCGTGCGGCTGTGCATGCCGGTCGAGACCAGCAACCGCATTGCTTGGGGGTTGCCGATCAGCTTCACGAAGGCGCGCGCCACCTTGTAATACAGCTCGTACTCGGTGTTGAGGCGCTGCTCGTAGTCGCGCAGCGCGAGCCCGTTGCCGGTTCGCAGCGCGATGTCGAGCGCGTCGGCCGCCATGCGGCCCGTCTCGTACGCGTAGGCGATGCCTTCGCCGTTGAACGGGTTGATCGCGCCACCGGCGTCGCCCACGACGAGCCACGTCGGCCCGACGCGCGGTCCGACGGACAGGGACATCGGCAGCCGACCACCCGTTGGCGGCCCGCACGACGTTTCGGGCGACAGCTCCCACGACTTGGGCGCCCAATCGACGAACGCGTCCATGAGGTGTGACGTGTTGACGGACTTCCATTGGTTGAACGTCGACAGCAGACCGACGCCGACGTTCACGCGCCCGTCGCCGACCGGGAAGATCCAGCCGTAACCCGGCAGCACGTTGCCCTGCTTGTCGCGCACGTCGAGGTGGCTTTCGATCCACGGCTCGTCGTGACGGGGCGACACGTAGTACCCGCGGATCGCCATGCCCTGCGGGAAGGCGCGGTTGCGCGACGTGCCGAGGGCCCGACCGAATCGGGACAGGGACCCGTCAGCGACCACGACATACCGAGCGCGCACCTCTTGCGTGGCGCCCGTCTCTTTGCGTTTGACGACCGCGCCGCGGACCAGCCCGTCTTCGACGACCGGAGCGAGGGCCTCCGACTCCTGCCAGAGCGTGGCGCCGCTCTTGACCGCCCGTTCGGCGACGAGGTGATCAAGGTCCTTTCGCGTGACGACGTACCCGTAGCTCGGGAAGTCGGGGTGCGATGGCCACTTCAGTTCGAGGGTGCGGCCGAAGGCGATCGACCGCAGCCCGTCGAAGCGGTGATGTTCGGCCAGCGATGTGGCCAAGCCCATCGACTCGAGTTCCTTGACTGCCCGCGGGGTCAGCCCGTCACCGCAGGTCTTCTCGCGGGGGTACCGCTTCTTCTCGAGGAGGAGGACGTCGTGGCCGGCTTCGGCCAGCCAGTAGGCGCAGGCCGCACCGGCCGGCCCGCCCCCGACTACGAGAACGTCGTGGGCCTCGGGCGCTGCTGGCACGCCTTACAAACTGTCACGTTCGTAGGCGACAACGGCCGCGATCTCGGCGTCGCTGAGCTTGCCTTGGAATGCGGGCATGCCTCCCGACACCACGACGTGTTGTCCGCCGGGCCGGTTCGGGTCGCCGTAGGGCGTGCCCTTGGCCTTGGTCTGGGAGCCGGTCTTGACCCAGTCGATGTGGGCGGCTTCGTCGGGGAACGTGAGCTTGGCCTCGCCACCGGCGAGTTTGGGACCGACCGCACCCTGGCCGGCCGCACCGTGGCAGCCGCTGCAGCCAGCGGTTCCGTAGATCCGAGCGCCTACCTGTTCGGGCGTCTCGGCGACCGAGGCCTGGTGGCTCCCGAAAGCCCCCACATACAGAACCGCCCAGAGCGGCAGGGCGACGAGAACGGGGAACGCCCACGTCGGGATCCGCCGCTGACGCGCCTCTTGCAGCTTCAAAAGAGCAGGGGAGGGACCGACGGGCGCCGCCGGTTCCTCGACGACGGCAGGCGCCGCCGCGGCCGCGGTTGCCGGCGCGGCGGACGTCGATTCGACCGCCGTGGACGACTCGCCCGAGGCGGCGGGGGCCGCCGGCGAATCGTCGCCGGTCGCCATGCCGAGAGCCTCCCGCCGCTCGCGGGATCGGCGCAGCAGATGCTCGGGTACTTCAGGCACGGCCGCAACGTAGTCCGCGAGCAAGGGCTGGGGGGAATCCATGGTTGTGAAAGGTGGGTTGCCAGGTGCTAGAACCAGCGCGCCGCCAGGGTGACCAAATGCCTCGGTGGGGGTAGTATGTGAGCGGATTCACGAAGTAGGTATTGGCCGACGTGAGAGGAGTCGAGGGACCCGAGCGATGGCTGCGTTCATAGCCTCCTGGGTGATCTTGGCGATCATGGTCGGCGTCCTCCTCCTGGTCGCCCGCCGGCGCGCGCCCGGTACGCCGCTGACGTGGGGCGAAGCCTTCGTCGCCGCGGTCTACGTCTTCGCCCTGCTGTTCATCGCGTATGGCGTGGTGCCCCACCAATTCCTCGCCCTCGCCGACAACAGCTTCAAGTGGCGCGACGACAAGATCGGCATCCCCCTCGGCGGCCTCAAGATCGCCGGTCATCATCTTCTCGGTATGAAGCCGCCGTACCTCCTGTTCCCGAAGGGGATCCCGCTGCCGGGCGGCCACGGCTACTTCATCGTCACCGCGCAGGTACTGCGCGACGTCATCGTCGGCGGCCTGTACGGCGTCCTCGTCGGCGCGCAGCTGTACGGCTGGGCCTGGTGGCAGAAGCGCGGCAAGCAAGCCGCGGGCACCGAGATCGAAACCTCGGCGTTCGGGCGGCCGCTCCTTCGTCCCGTGAGTGGTGAGAGCTGATGGCCAAGACCGACGCCAACCCGCCGCTCCCCGCATTCCGCGACGACTACGTCCTTCGCGAGGTCGCGCCCGACGACCTCACCAAGGCGGTCAAGCCCAAGCAGTTCCTCCACATCGACCAGTCCGAATGCATCATGTGCGAGGGCTGCGTCGACATCTGCCCGTGGAAGTGCATCCACATGCTCTCGCCCGCGGCAGTCGAAGAGGCGATGAACACCGAGCAGCCGGGCCTCGACCCCGACGATCACGTGATCTTCGTGGTCGACGAGGACGTGTGCACGCGTTGCGCGCTGTGTGTCGACCGCTGCCCGACCGGCGTCATCATCCTCGGCAAGACCGGCGTGGCGCCGCGTGACGGCGACCGCCACCAACGGGACAGCAACCACGGTTACGCGTACGGAATGAGGTTCTGATGGCGCGGCGCAACGGGAACGGAAACGGCAACGGCCGCCAGCCGGTCGGCGCGCGGCTCCAGGAAACATGGGGCAAGACGCAGGGTTCGCAGGTCTGGACGTCGATCTTCCGCCCCGGCTCGATCTTCCGTAAGGGTTACGCCGACAGTCCCCGTAACCGCTCCTACGTGATCATGAACAGCGTGCTGTACCACCTTCACCCGGTGAAGGTGAAGCGACACGCGGTCAAGGTCAGCTACACGCTCTGCCTCGGCGGCCTGTCGTTCTTCCTGTTCATCATGCTGACGGTCACCGGCATCTTCTTGATGTTCTTCTACAGACCGACGGCCGCCCAGGCGTGGGACGACATACGCACCCTGCAGACGTCGATCACCTTCGGCCTCCTAGTGCGCAACATGCATCGATGGGCCGCGCACCTCATGGTGATCTCGGTCTTCCTTCACATGAGTCGCGTCTTCTACCACGGCGCCTACAAGCCGCCCCGAGAGTTCAACTGGGTCGTCGGCGTCGTGTTGTTGCTGCTCACCCTGTTGCTCTCGTTCACCGGCTACCTGCTGCCGTGGGACCAGCTCGCGCTGTGGGCCGTGACCGTCGGAACGAACATGATGGGCTACACGCCCGTCTTCGGAACGCAGGTGAAGTTCGTCCTGCTTGGAGGCGTCGAGATCGGCACCGACACGCTCTTACGTTGGTACGTACTCCACGTGCTCTTCTTTCCTTTCATCATTGTGATCTTCATGGCCATCCACTTCTGGCGCGTCCGCAAGGACGGCGGCATCAGTGGACCGCTGTAGGAGGTGAGCGCGAATGGCTGACGTCCCCGAGCACCTTCTCAAGCGAGCGGCGGAGCGCCGCGCCGCGCTGCAGGCCCAGCAGGGCGGCGGCGACGGCGAGCCTCCCGCAGGCGGCGACGCCGGCGCGCCGGCCGACGACGACCCCGACAAGATCCCCGGCCGCCTGCTGACCGGACAAGCGGCGGCGCCGGCCGCCGCCGGGACGGCCACCGCGGTCGCTACTGCGCCGCCGATTGCCGCCGCCGGACCCGCCGGTCACACCCAGCGCCTCCTCACCGTCGTCAAGGCCGGGTCCATCCAGGACGTCAAGGCCAGCCCCACCGACAAGGTCCACGTGTGGCCCCACCTGCTCGTCGTTGAGTTCGCGGCGTCGTTGGCGATGACCGCGTTCCTGCTCGTGTTCTCGACCTTCGTGAACGCTCCGCTGCTGGGCATGGCCAACTTCAATCGCACGCCCAACCCGTCGAAGGCGCCGTGGTACTTCCTCGGGTTGCAGGAACTGCTCACGATGTTCCACCCGATGGTGGCCGGCGTGATGATCCCCGGCGTCGGCCTCGCCGCGCTCGCGTTCGCCGGCTACATCGACCGCAACCCCAGCAACAAGCCCGAGGACCGGAAGTTCGCCATCGCGATCATGACGGTGTTCCTCATGTTCTGGGCCGTCCTCGTCATCATCGGCTCGTTCTTCCGCGGCGAGGGCTTCAACTTCATCTTCCCGTGGCGCCAAGGCGTGCACGAGATCTTCGACCTCTAAATGAACACTGCTCTCGTCTTTGGGATCGCGGCGCTGTTCGTCTTGGCGTTGCTGTTCCTCTTCACCACGTTGTCGAGGCGCGAGTCCACGCGTGCGATCGGCTTCCTCAATCGTGAGACGCGCACGCGCGACAAGGGCAACCCCCTCGAGCACGCCGGCGACGCAGGGTTCCGCACCGGCCGCGAGATCGAGAAGGCGGCGGTGCTCGAGCGACGGGGCGGCCAACTTGTCCCGGTCGATCCGGCGCCGGCGCCCGTGCCGGCTCTGCCTATGGACGCCGACGCCATCGACGTCACGCGCCGCCAGTTCCTCAACCGAGGCATCGTCACGCTGATGGCACTCAGCACCGCGGCATTCGCCGCCGCGAGCATGGTCGGGTTCTTGTGGCCACCGCCGGCCGTCGGCTTCGGCGGCAAGATCAAGGCGGGCAAGCTCAGCGACATCCTCGCCGGTATCGCGGCGAATAAGGAGCCGATGTACGTCGCCGAGGCCCGCACCTACCTCAGCGCCTATCCGCCCGACGAAATCGAGAAGGCCAAGAAGGTCTACGCCGCGTCACTGCTCCCGGGCATGGAGTCGGGCCTCGTCGCTCTCTATCAGCGCTGCGTGCATCTCGGCTGCCGCGTGCCGTGGTGCAAGAGCTCGCAGTGGTTCGAGTGTCCCTGTCACGGCTCGAAGTACAACCGGGTCGGCGAGAAGAAGGGTGGCCCGGCGCCCCGCGGCCTCGACCGGTTCCCGATCGACGTGGTGGGTGGCACGGTTGCCATCGACACCGGTAGCCGGATCCTCGGACCGGCGATCGGCACCAACACCACTGGCCAGGAGGCGGAAGGCCCGCATTGCGCCTGAGCCTTCACAATCTTCTTGGCGTCACGACGCAGCAGCGCCTCGGCTTGGCCGTGGTCGTTGCCACCCTGGTCGGCTGGGGCATCTACCTCTTGCTGCACCTCGGCCGCACCGGTGGCGAGGTCGGCTCCGAGATCGAACTGGCACCGAACCGCCGTCCGTATCTCGACGACGAAGCCATGGAAGGCGCCCGCCTCAACCGCGTCCTGCTGTGGTCGCTCGCCCTCATCGGCATCACCGCGATTGGGCTGCCGCTGTACTGGGTCAAGGAGCCGGCGCGTCAGGCCGGCGCGGTGAAGGGCTTCGACAAGCGCGCCGCGCACCGCGGCTCGGTCCTGTTCCAGCCCACCGACTCGCCGCTCCCCGAGGGCAACATCGGCCACTTCGGCTGCGGCAAGTGCCACGGCACCTCCGGTGAAGGCGGCAGCACCGACTTCGTCATCACCGACTATCTCGGCCGCAGCCGCAAGGTCACCTGGACGGTGCCCGCGCTCGACACGGTCTTGAAGCGCTTCTCCGACGATGAGGTGAAGACGATCATCACCTACGGCCGGGCCAACACGCCCATGCCGGCGTGGGGCATCGCCGGCGGTGGCCCGATGAACGACCAGCAGATCACCGACCTCCTTGCCTACGTCAAGAGCATCCAGATCAGCGACGACAAGGCGATGGCGCGGTCGTTGGCCGAGGCCAAGGCCGAGGCCCAGGCCGAGGGCAAGAGCCCGAGCGACGGCGGCGTGCTGTTCAACACGAACTGCGCGCGCTGCCATACCAAGGGCTGGTCCTACGGCGACCCCGAGATCGCCGGCAGCGGTGCCTTCGGGCCCAACCTCACCCACGGCGATCCGATCCGCCAGTTCCCGAGCCTCGAGGATCAGCTCGACTTCATCATGAACGGCTCTGACTTCGGCAAGGCGTACGGCACCCGCGGCGTCGGCACCGGGCGCATGCCCGGCTTCAGTCGCATGCTGACCCCCGACCAGATCCTGGCCATCGTCCAGTACGAGCGGAGCCTGCCGTGACCGCCATCTTCAACCTGCACGCCATCCTCGGCGGCCTCACGTGGGACCCGCAGATCCGGGGCGCCGCCATCGTGATCGCCGCGGTGATGATCCTTCCCGGCAGCGTGTACCTGTTGCTCGCCACCAACCTCGGCGCTCGCCTCGGCTTCCTCCTCGCCGCCGCCGGGCTGTCCGGGTGGATCGCCACGATGTCGATCATCTGGATGGTGTACGGCATCGGTCTCAAGGGTCGTGAGCCGACGTGGAAGCCGAAGGAAGTCGTCACCGGTGAGTTGAGCGCTTCGACTGAGTCCGTCATACGCGACTTCCCCAAGGGATGGAAGGAGCTGCCGTCGGACTCGCCTGAGTTGGCCGACGCGCAAGCCGCCGTTGACAAGCTCATCGTGAAGCCGAGCGGCCCGGCGCCCGAAGGCGAGGGCGGCGAGGATCCGCTCGCCAAGAAGTTCCCGCCGATCTTCAGCGAGACCACCGACTACGTCCGCATCGCGGGGTACCGGACCGGTGGCGACAACGAGCTGTTCACGATCCGCCACCACAAGTTCTATTTCCGTCACTCGCCGCACTGGGAGGTCATCCAGATCCGCCCGGTGCTGGCCCAGCCCGACCTTGGCGGCACGCCGGCGGCGGCGGTGGCCGACGTTCGTCAGCCGATCATCTCGGTGATCATGGTGCGCGACCTCGGTAGCTTGCGGTTCCCGCCGTTCGTGATCGCGCTGTCGTCGCTGGTCATCTTCGGCATCGTGTGCAACGTGCTGCACCGCCGTGACAAGGAGATTTGGGCGGCGCGGGCGGCGGCCGAGAATGCCGAGACCGTCCCCGTCCCCGAACCCGCGGGCGTGTAGGCGCGATGGCCGATTACCTGCCGATCCTCACGCTGCTGGTGTTGGCGGGGTTGTTCGCCGGTCTGTCGTTCTTCGCGTCGGGACTGCTCGCGCCGAAGAAGCCAACCGCGGCCAAGTCGGCGCCGTACGAGTGCGGGATCGTCCCGACGCGCGAGCCGGCCGAGCGCTTTCCGGTGCGCTTCTACCTGGTCGCGATGATCTTCATCATCTTCGACATCGAGATCATCTTCCTGTACCCGTGGGCGGTGATCTTCCGGCGGTTGGAGCTGTTCGGTCTGATCGAAATGGCGGTCTTCGCCATCGCGGTGTTCGTGTCGTTTATGTACCTCATCAGCCGCGGCGCGCTCGACTGGGGTCCCTCAGCGCGCGGGCGCAAGCCCACCGTCGTCGTCGGCGAGCGCACGAGCGACTCAACGATTCGCCGCATCGGGCGCGACGCGGCCTAGGAGTTCGCCATGGGCCTCGAAGACCTCAATCACAACTTCCTCACCGGCACGCTGGAAGACCTCGTCAAATGGGCGCGCCGCAACAGCGTGTGGCCGGCCACGTTCGGTCTGGCGTGCTGCGCCATGGAGATGATGGCGACCGGCGCGGCCAACTTCGACCTCAGCCGCTTCGGCATGGAGGTGTTTCGCGCCTCGCCTCGTCAGGCCGACCTCATGATCGTGGCCGGCCGCGTCTCGCAGAAGATGGCACCGGTGTTGCGCCAGGTCTACGACCAGATGATGGAGCCGAAGTGGGTCATCTCGATGGGCGTGTGCGCGTCGAGCGGCGGGATGTTCAACAACTACGCGATCGTCCAGGGCGTCGACCAGGTCGTGCCGGTCGACGTGTACGCACCGGGTTGCCCGCCGGGTCCCGAGACGCTGATCCACGCCATCCTCACGCTGCACAACAAGATCGAGACCGGCGACATCACCCGTCGCCGCGCCACGCTCGTATGACGGCGACGGTGTCCGAAGTCGTCCACGTCGGTCGCGACGAATACATCAGCAAGATCACCGGCTATCGAGACGATGGCTATGTGATGTGCGCCGACCTGTGCGCGGTCGACTACCTCACGCACCCGGGGCGTCGGTTGCCCGACGGCGTCGAGGCGCAGCGCTTCGAGGTTGTCGTCAACCTCCTCTCGTTCGACCCGCCGCGTCGGGTCCGCATCCGAACGCAAGTCCCGGCTGATGACCCGACCGTGCCCTCGCTGTTCGACCTGTACCCGGGCACCGAAGCGATGGAGCGCGAGGCGTTCGACCTCATGGGCATCGTGTTCTCGGACCACCCCGACCTCACGCGCATCCTCATGCCCGAGGACTGGGAAGGTCACCCGCTCCGCAAGGACTATTCAGTCGGCCGCATCCCCGTGCAGTTCAAGGCCCCGGCGGACACGCGATGACCGATACCGATCTCACGGTCGACGTGCCCGGCGAGACGTCGGAAGGCGCGCAGGAGATGCGCCCGCGCAACATCACGACGCCTACCGAACTCGGGCGCGAGTTGGGCGCGGTGCTCCGTCTGCCCGAGAGCGCAGCGCCGCTCGAAGAGGACGCCGAGTTCACCGAAGACGAGACCATGATCATCAACATGGGGCCGCAGCACCCCAGCACCCACGGTGTGCTGCGCCTCATGCTCGAGCTCGATGGCGAGACCGTTCTCCGCACCAAGCCCATCATCGGGTACCTCCACACCGGCATGGAGAAGACCGGCGAGGAGCTGACGTACACCCAAGAGGGCACCAACGTCACCCGCATGGACTACCTCTCGCCGCTGTTCAACGAGTGCGTGTTCGCCATGGCCGCCGAGGAGTTGCTCGGCATCGAGGTGCCAGCTCGGGCCACGTGGATTCGCATGTTGATGTGCGAGCTCAACCGCATCAGTTCGCACCTGCTCTTCATGGCGACCAACGGCATGGACCTGGGCGCGCTGTCGATGATGATCTACGGCTGGCGTGAGCGCGAGACGCTCCTCGCCTTCTTCGAGAAGGTCACTGGCCTCCGGATGAACCACGACTACATCCGCGTCGGTGGCGTGGCCGCCGATCTTCCCGACGGGTGGGAGGACGACGTCGACGACCTCTGCGAGAACCTGCCGCCCCGGCTGGACGAGTACGACGAGTTGCTCACCGGCCAACCGATCTTCCGGGAGCGCACCGAGGGCGTCGGCGTCCTCACGCCGGCGCAGGCCATCGCGCTGTCGGCCACCGGACCCATCTTGCGATCGACAGGTGTCACCTGGGACCTGCGGCGCGACATGCCGTACCAGTTCTACGACCAGCTCGACTTCGATGTCGTCGTCGGTAGTTACGGCGATTCGTTCGACCGCTACGCGATCCGCCTCAACGAGATGCGCGAGTCGATCAAGATCGTCCAGCAGATCGTCGACAAGATGCCGGCCGGCGACTACCGCATCCAGGACCGGAAGATCACACCACCGCCGCGCGCCCGCATCGACCAGTCGATGGAAGCGCTGATTCATCACTTCAAGCTGTTCACCGAAGGCATGAAGGTGCCCGAAGGTGAGGCCTACGTCGCCGTTGAGTCGCCGCGCGGCGAGCTGGGCTGCTACCTCGTCGCCGACGGCGGGCCCAAGCCGTACCGCTTGCACATGCGCGGACCGTCGTTCGTCAACTTGCAGACGCTGCCGACCATGATGCGCGGCGGCCTCGTGGCCGACGCGGTCGCCATCATCTCGAGCGTCGACCCTGTCATGGGGGAGGTCGACCGGTGAGCAAACTCGCTGGGGAGTTCCTCACGCGCGCTCGCGAGACGATCGCCGCCTACCCGGGTTCGCGCTCGGCGCTCATCCCGCTGCTGCACCTCGCGCAAGAGCAGGACGGCCACCTCACCGGCGACGCCATGGAGCACATCGGCGAACTCCTGGGGCTGACGCCGGCCGAAGTCATGGGGACCGCCAGCTTCTACGACATGTTCTTCACCGAGCCCGTCGGCAAATGGCTGGTGTCGGTGTGCACGAACATCGCGTGCCTCCTCAACGGCGGCTACGAGCTGCTGGCCCACGCGGAAGAGAAGCTCGGCGTGCGGCCCGGGGTCACGTCGCACGACGGCCGCTTCACGTTGGAAGAAGTCGAGTGCATCGCCCGGTGCGACGAGGCCCCTTGCCTCGCCGTCAACTGGCGTTACTTCGGCAAAGTCACCAACGGCCGGTTCGACGAGCTGGTCGCCGACCTCGAGTCGGGCAAGCTCAACGACGAAGTCCCGACCCACGGCACGCTCAACCGCGTTCGCCGCGAGGCCCCCGCATGACCATTACTGAGGCGCCGAAGATCGTCACGTCGCGGCTGCGCTACGAGGACAGCCACACGCTCGACCGGTACCTCGCGACCGGCGGGTACGAGGCGCTCCGCAAGGCGTTGACCATGGCGCCCGAGGCGATCCAGGCCGAGGTCGAGACCGCGGGCATCCTCGGCCGCGGCGGCGCCGGCTTCCCCGCCGGCATCAAGTGGAAGACCACGATGGCCCTGCCGGGTCCGCACTATCTCGTCGTCAACGGCGACGAGAGCGAGCCGGCCACGTTCAAGGACCACATGCTGGTCGAGCGCGATCCGCACCAGGTGATCGAAGGCGCGCTGATCACGGCCTATGCGACCGGGTGCGAGCGAATTTTCCTCTACGTGCGCGGCGAGTTCGCCCTCGGACTCGAGCGCATGCAGGCCGCGCTCAACGACGCCTACAAGTTCGGTGCCGTCGGCCGCGACATCTTCGGCTCGGGCTTCTCGGTCGAGGCCGTCGTGCACCCCGGGGCCGGCGCGTACATCTGCGGCGAGGAGACAGCGCTCCTCGAAAGCCTCGAGGGCAAGCGCGGGTTCCCGCGCATCAAGGTGCCGCCCAAGATCATCCCGGCAACGGTCGGCGTCTACAACAAGCCGACGGTCGTCAACAACGTCGAGACGATGTCGAACATCCCGTGGATCGTGATGAACGGCGGCGCGGCCTTTGCCGCGCTCGGCGCCGGCCGGTCCACCGGCACCCGGATCTTCTCGTTGTCGGGTCACGTCAAGCGGCCGGGCAACTACGAGGTCGAGATGGTCAAGACGACGTTCCGCGACCTCATCTACGCGCCGGTCTACGGCGGCGGCATCCAGGGCGGCAACAACGAGTTGAAGGCGTTCATCCCCGGCGGCGCGTCGTCGCCGTGGTTCGGACCGCAGCACCTCGACCTCCCGCTCGGCCAGGACGAGGTCGCCCAAGCCCAAGGCACCCTGCCCGGCGGTGGCGGTTCCATGCTCGGCTCGGGATCGATCGTCGTGATGAACGACGCGACTTGCCCGGTGCGCGCTGCGTGGCGCCTGGCCCGGTTCTTCGCCAGAGAGTCCTGCGGGCAGTGCACGCCGTGTCGCGAAGGCACCGGCTGGCTCGACCGGATCATGTTTCGCATCGAGTCGGGCTCGGGCCGCATGGAGGACCTCGACTTGTTGCTCGACGTGTCCGACAACATCGCGCCCGGTCTCGCCTTCCCCTATCCGATGACGACGATCTGCTTCCTCGGTCCGTCGTCGCCCATGCCGATCTGCTCCGCGCTCCAGATGTTCCGCGACGACTTCCTCGTCCACATCAAGGACGGGGGTTGCCCCTATGGCTGAGCCCAAGGGCGTGGAAGTCACCATCAACCTCGACGGGCGCGAGGTCAAGGCGCGCGAGGGCGAAGTCATCATCGCCGCCGCCGAGCGCGCTGGCGTCTACGTCCCGCGCTTCTGTTACCACCCGCGCATGAAGCCGGTCGGCATGTGCCGCATGTGCCTCGTCGACGTCACCGGCCCGCGTGGGCCCATGCTCGTTCCCGCGTGCTTCATCGAAGTCGCCGAGGGCCAGGAGATCTTCACCGATACGCCGCGCGTGAAGAAGGCGCAGGACGGCGTACTTGAGTTCCTCCTCGTCAATCACCCGCTCGACTGCCCGGTGTGCGACAAGGGTGGCGAGTGCCCGCTCCAGGACCAGACCCTCGCGTTCGGCCCGGGCGAGACCCGTTTCGTCGAGGAGAAGCGGCACTTCGAGAAGCCGATCCCGCTGTCACCACTCGTCCTTCTCGACCGCGAGCGCTGCATTCAGTGCGCCCGCTGCACGCGCTTCGCCGACGAGATCGCCGGCGATCCGCTGATCGACTTCTTCAACCGCGGCGAGCGCACCGAAGTGGCGACGTACCCGGATCACCCCTTTGCCTCGTACTTCAGTGGCAACACGGTGCAGATCTGCCCGGTGGGCGCGCTCACTGCGGTGCCGTACCGATTCAAGGCCCGCCCGTGGGATCTCGAACAAGTCGAGAGCACGTGCACGGTCTGTTCGGTTGGCTGCCGCATGGCCGTGCAGTCCTCGGCCAACAAGCTCACGCGCTACATCGGGCTCGACAGCGAGCCGGTGAACCACAGCTGGCTGTGCGACAAGGGCCGCTTCAGCTTCGAAGCGGTCAACAACGAAGGCCGGCTCACCTCCCCGCAGGTCCGTAAGTCGGGCGAGCTGATCGACGTGGTGTGGGGCGAGGCGCTCGATGCCGCCGCCACCGCGATCCGCGAGGCCCGCGATCGTTTCGGGGCCGGATCAGTCGCCGTCCTCGGTGGCGCCCGCCTGGCCAACGAGGACGCCTACGCGTGGACGAAGCTGGCCAAGGGCGTGATCGGTACTGACAGCGTCGACGCGCAGCTGGGCGACGGCTTGCCGGCCGAGCTGGTGCTCGGCGTGCCGCGAGCGACGATCGAGGACGCGTGCAACGCACCGGCGATCGTGCTGCTGGCGCCGGACCTCAAAGAAGAGCTGCCGGTGCTGTACCTCCGGTTGCGCGCCGCCGCCGTCGAGCGCGGCGTCCCGATCATCGAGATCGCGCCGCGCGCGACCGGCCTGACGAAGTACGCGCGGGCGCACCTCGGGTATCGCCCGGGTGAGGTCGCCGCCGTTGTCGCCGCGTTGCTCAGCGGTTCGTCGGCGGATGTCGGGCCGGTTACGGGCGCCGACTTCGAGCGGGCCCGTCCGTTCCTGTCGCAGCCGGGCGTCGTCATCGTCGCCGGCCGTCCTTCCCTGGCCGAGCCGGCCGGCGGCGTCGCCGACGCCATCGCCGCGCTGGTCGCCGGGCTGCCCGACGCACGCGTGCTCCCGGCCCTGCGGCGCGGCAACGTGCTCGGCGCCCTCGACATGGGGATGGCGCCCGGCGTGCTTCCGGGCCGAGTGAGCCTCGACGACGGGCGGCACTGGTTCGATCAGGAGTGGGGGGTGGTGCCGGAGGAGCGCGGTAACGACGCGCTCGGCATCCTCGCCGCCGCCGCCGAGGGCAAGGTGCAGGCGCTGATCCTGCTGGGCGCCGACCCGATGGCGGACGCGCCCGATCGCGAGCTGGCCCGTCGCGCGCTCAGCGGCGCCGGCACCGTGATCGGCGTCGACCTGTTTGCGACCGCGTCGCTCGATCACGCCGACGTGCTGTTGCCGGCCGCCGCATTTGCCGAGCGACCGGGGACGACGACCAACATCGAAGGCCGCGTCGCCCGGCTCGGTCAGAAGCTCACCCCGCCGGGCGTGGCCTGGCCCGACTGGATGATCGCCGCCGAGCTGGCGGCGCGTCTGGGTGGTGGCTTCACCGCCACGACCATCGACGACCTCACCGACGAGATCCAGCGCCTCGCCCCGTCGCACCACGGCCTGACGCGCGCCGTTCTCGGTTCGCGCAACCATCGCGATGGGGTTGTCGTACCGCTCGACCCGTCGGTGGAGGCGGCGTCGGCGCCCATCGCGGCGAGCGACGTGGGCGCCCACGATCCGCAGGGTTCGAGCGACCCGATTGATCCGGCGGCGACGCCTGGGCTGCTCGAAGTCGAAGAGCACGGCGTCCCTGTCACCGCGCTGGCACCGGGCGAGGGCGCGGCGCCCGACGCTGATAGCAACGAGGGCGTCGAGCGCCCGCCGCTGTTGACGTACACGAGTCCGCCGGGCGACGCCGTCGTCCCGCCGCACGATGCGTACTCGTTGCGGCTGGTCTCCTCCCGCTCGCTGTACGACAACGGCACGATGACCCAGCACGCGCCGTCGATGGCCGGGCTGGCCGGCGACGTCGAGGTGCACGTCAACCCGTACGACCTCGAGCGACTCGGCGTCCGCTCGGGCGGCAGCGTCCGCCTGATTGGCCGCACCCGCATCGTCGCCAACGTCGTCGCCGACGAGCGGGTGCCGCGCGGCAACGCCTTCGTCGCCTTCAACACCGCCGGCCTGGGCGCCGCCGATCTGATCGATGCGTCCCTACCGGCCAACGACGTGCGGATGGAAACGCCATGACGCACCTCGCCAGCCTGCTGGCGGCCGGCGACCCGCTGTTCAAGAACGGCGTCGACCTCGGCGTCGTCATCGTCGTCATCGTCAAGACCGTCGTGACCTTCGCTGTCCTCATGGTCGCGGTGATGTTCATGGTGTGGTTCGAGCGCAAGGTCATCGCCCGCGCGTTCCAGAACCGGATTGGTCCGAACCGGGCCGGGCCGTTCGGCCTGCTCCAAACGCTGGCCGACGGCATCAAGCTGTTCTTCAAGGAGGACCTGGCGCCCGACGAGGCCGACCTCCGCATCTTCCGTTTGGCGCCCTACTTGTCGGCCGTCCCCGCGTTCCTGTTGTTCGCGGTCATCCCGGTCGGCGGCTCGATTTCGATCTTCGGCCAACGCACGCAGCTGCAGCTGGCCGACCCGCCGATCGGCATCCTGTTCGTCCTCGTCTGCTCGTCGGTCGCCGTCTACGGCGTGATGCTGGCCGGGTGGTCGTCGGGTTCGAAGTACCCGCTCCTCGGTTCCGTGCGGGCGTCGGCCCAGATGGTGTCCTACGAGGCGGCGATGGGTCTGTCGGTCGCCGCCGTCGTCCTCATCACCGGTTCGCTGTCGACGCGCGACATCGTGACGTCGCAGGCCGGTCCGATCTGGCAATGGAACATCGCCCGGCTCGGCGTGGTGCCGTTCGTGATCTTCATCATCGCGGTGACCGCCGAACTGAACCGGCCGCCGTTCGACCTGGTCGAAGCCGAGCAGGAGCTGGTCGGCGGCTTCCACACCGAATACAGCTCGATCCGCTTCGCATTGTTCTTCCTCGCCGAGTTCATGAACACCGTCACCATGTCGGCCGTGATCGTCACGCTGTTCCTCGGCGGTCCCAGCTCGCCGTTCGGCGACATGTTCAACAGCGGCCTGGCGTGGAACATCTTCTGGTTCCTCGCCAAGCTGTTCATCTTCTTGTTCACGTATGTGTGGTTGCGGGCCACGCTGCCCCGCCTGCGCTATGACCAGCTCATGGACCTCGGGTGGAAGCGCCTCATCCCGCTGTCCCTCGCCTGGCTGCTGATCGACGGCGCCATCATCCTCGGCCGTTGGAAGTACATCCCGTTTGCCGCCGGCCTCGGTCTGGTGTTTGCCGCCCTGCTCGGCCGGGCCATGACCGTCGGCCGGGAGAACGCCGAGGAGGTTCTCAACTGATGGGCCTGTTCGACGGCTTCAAGGTCACCCTCCGCCAGTTCAACGACATCGTCACCACGCAGTATCCCGACGAGGTTCGGCCCAAGCCCGAGCGCTTCCACGGTCGTCATGTACTCAATCGCTACGACGACGGCATGGAGAAGTGCATCGGCTGCGAGTTGTGCGCGGGCGTCTGCCCGGCCCGCTGCATCTACGTGCGGGGCCGCGACAACCCCCCGGATGCACCGGTGTCGCCGGGCGAGCGCTACGGCTTCGTCTACGAGATCAACTACCTGCGCTGCATCCACTGCGACCTCTGCGTCGAGGCGTGTCCCACCGAGGCGATCACCGAGACCAAGCTTTTCGAGTTCAGCTTCACCAACCGTCAGGACGCGATCTACACGCGTGAGGAACTGCTCGTCGATGACAACGGCAACTCGCAGCGCCTGCCGTGGGAGGACGCGCGTCGCGACGACAGCAAGAACTCGGGCTGGATGCGCGCCACCGCCCCGAGTGGCGCCGCCGGCTTCGAGGGCGCGGCCGACTGGTCGGGCGAACTTGGTTTCGGCGTTAAGCCCGCCGAGGCCGGCCAGTCGGGGGATGAGGCCGAGTGATCCTCGCCGCCACGCACTACGTCGACTGGGCCGTGTTCATGATCGCCGCCGTGATCGTGCTCACTGGCGCGTTCGGCGTGATCCTCTCCGAGAATCCGGTTCACTCCGCGCTCAGTCTGGTCATGACGCTGTTCGGCGTGGCCGTGCTGTTCGTCGAGCAGGAGGCGCACTTCCTCGCCGCGGTGCAGGTGATCGTCTACGCCGGCGCGATCGTCGTGCTGTTCCTGTTCGTCATCATGCTGCTCGGCGTCGACAAGCACGAGAACATCTGGGCCGAGCCGTTGCGCGGTCAGCGCCCGGTCGCGATCGGGCTCGCGGGGATGACGTTGGTCGAGCTGCTGCTGCTGGTCCGGTTCCAGGGCTCGTGGGCGACTGGCGTCTCTTCCGACGCCGGCCCGGCGAGCGGGGCGGGCACCAACGTCGAGAAGCTGGCGTCGGTCATCTTCACCCGGTACCTCCTCGCGTTCGAGGTCACGTCGGTGCTGCTGGTCATCGCCGTGGTGGGCGCGGTCGTGCTCGCCCGCAAGCCCAAGCAGGCGGAGACGGAGTCATGACGGTTAGCGGGGGCGCCTACCTCGCCCTGGCCGCGCTGCTGTTCAGCATCGGCGCCGTCGGCCTCCTCATCCGGCGCAACGTGCTGGTGATGTTCATGTGCGTCGAGTTGATGCTGAACGCCGTCAACCTCACGTTCGTCACCTTCGCCCGCATGCTCGATGACATCGGCGGCCAAGCAGTGGTGTTCTTCGTGCTGGTGGTCGCCGCCGCCGAGGTCGTGGTCGGCTTGGGGATCATCGTGGCCATCTTCCGACGGCGCGCCGGCGCCACCGCCGACGACCTCCACATCCTGAAGGGCTGACGGTTCAACAGTGATTCACGCCGCCTGGCTCATTCCCGCGTTTCCGCTCGCCGGCTTCCTACTGGCCGTCGTCGCCGGCAAGCGCATCGGCGAGCCCGGGGCGGGCTGGCTGGCGACCACCGCCGTTGCCGGGTCGTTCGTCGCGACCTGCGTGACCTTCGCCGGGCTTCACCAATTGCAGGGTGAGGAACGGCACGTCGTCGACACGTTGTTCACGTGGATCAAGGTCGGCCACCTCGACGTGCACGCCGGTCTGCTGATCGACCCGCTGTCGATCACGATGGCGCTGTTCGTCACCGGCGTCAGCACGCTGATCCACCTGTATTCGATCGGCTACATGCACGGCGACGAGCGCTACCCGCGGTTCTTCTTGTACCTGAACCTGTTCGTGTTCTCGATGCTCATGCTGGTGCTGGCCGACAACTTCCTGCTCACGTTCCTGGGCTGGGAGGGCGTGGGCGCCTGCTCGTACCTGTTGATCTCGTTCTGGTTCGAGCGCGACAGCGCCGCCACCGCCGGCAAGAAGGCGTTCGTCACGAACCGCGTCGGCGACTTCGGCTTCCTGATCGCCATGTTCTTGATCTTCGGCGCGTTCGGGTCACTCGACTACGCCAAGGTGCTGCCGTACAGCAACCTGCTGACGTCGGGCACCGCGACCGCAATCGGCCTGCTCCTGTTCCTCGGCGCATGCGGCAAGTCGGCGCAACTGCCGCTGTACATCTGGCTCCCCGACGCCATGGAGGGTCCCACGCCGGTCTCGGCGCTGATCCACGCGGCAACCATGGTCACCGCCGGCGTGTTCCTCATGGTTCGCGTCAGCCCGATCCTCACGGTCGCGCCTGACGTCCTGACCGTGATCGCCATCGTCGGTGCGGCGACCGCGCTGTTCGCGGCCACGATCGCCTGCGCGCAGGACGACATCAAACGCGTCCTGGCTTACTCGACGATTTCACAGCTCGGCTACATGTTCCTCGCCGTCGGCTCCGGCGCGTACACCGCCGCCCTGTTCCACATGATCACGCACGCCTTTTTCAAGGCGCTCCTCTTCCTCGCCGCCGGCGCCGTGATCCACGGTATGCACGACGAGCAGAACATGAAGCGCATGGGCGCGCTGCGCCGGTACCTGCCCATCACGTCGGGGACGTTCATCGTCGGGTGGTTGGCCATCGCCGGCGTGCCGCCGTTCGCCGGGTTCTGGTCGAAGGACGACATCCTCGCCAATGCGTGGGACAAGAGCCCGATCCTCTGGGCGGTCGGGCTCGTCACCGCGCTGCTCACCGCGTATTACATGACCCGCCAAGTGATCCTCGTCTTCTACGGCGAGGCGCGTTGGCAGACGGCCGAGGGTCACGCCGAGCCGCACGAAGCGCCGCCGACGATGACGCTGCCGTTGATCATCCTCGCCGGCCTGGCGGCCGTCGCCGGCGCCATCAACCTCCCGTTCGCCAAGACCGCCGTGCTCGAACACTTCTTGCATCCCGTCCTCGAGACCACCCAGCACGAGTTGGTCGCGAGCGGCGCGCACAAGGTGTTGTTCGCGGCCATCGCCACCGCGGCCGCGCTGGTCGGCATCGCGCTGGCCCGGTCCGCCTGGTCGCGGACAGCCGAGCGGCCCGAGCTCGAGCCCGACGTTCTGCAGCGAGCGTGGCGCGTCGACGAATCGGTGAGTGCGTTGGTTGGCGGGCCCGGCCGCGGGCTGGCCGACTTCACGGCCTACTCGGTCGACAAGAACGTGGTCGACGGCGCCTTCAACGGTGTCGCCGAGCTCGTTCGCCGCGGCGGTGAGCAGCTGCGCAAGGTGCAGACGGGCTACGTGCGCAACTACGCGCTCGGCGTCGCTGCGGGCACCGTCCTCCTCTTCGCCTACGTCGTGGTCAGGGTGGCGAACTGATGCACGAGACGCACCCCGGCTTCCCGCTGCTCACGGCGATCGTCCTTCTGCCCGTCATCGGCAGCCTGCTCATCGCGCTGGTGCCCAAGTCGCGAACCGACGTGCTCAAGGTGCTCGGTCTCGTCGTCACGGTGGCGACCGGCGTCCTCACCGCGTACCTCGCGGTCCAGTTCAAAGTCGGCGACGCCGGCTTCCAGTTCGTTTCGCACCACAGCTGGATCAAGCAATTCGGGATCTCGTGGAAGCTGGGCGTCGACGGCATCTCGTTGTGGCTCGTCGTCCTCACCGGCGTGCTGTTCCCGCTTGCGTTGCTCGGCGCCAACGTCACGCGCGACCTCAAGAGCTACCTCGCGTGGATGCTCGTGCTCGAAGCCGGCTGCCTCGGCACATTCCTCGCCCTCGATCTGTTTCTGTTCTTCCTGTTCTTCGAGATCGTGCTGGTGCCGATGTACTTCCTCATCGGCGGATGGGGCTACGACAACCGCGTCTACGCCGCGCTCAAGTTCTTCATCTTCACGCTCGCCGGATCGGCGCTCATGCTCGTCGGCATGCTGGCGCTGGTGTTCCTGCACCAGAAGGCGACCGGCGAACTCACCTTCGACCTGGTCCGTCTGGCCGAACACCAGACGCTCGCCGCCAACACGGCGCGCTGGGTGTTCCTCGCTTTCGCTACGGCGTTCGCGGTCAAGGTCCCGTTGTTCCCCGTGCATACGTGGCTGCCCGACGCCCACACCGAGGCGCCGACAGCCGGTTCGGTCATCCTGGCCGGCGTCCTGCTCAAGATGGGCACCTATGGGCTGCTGCGGTTCGGGCTGTATCTCTTCCCGAAGGCGGCGGTCGACCTGGCGCCGATCCTCCTGACGCTGGCGGTGATCGGCATCACGTACGGGGCGATCGTCGCCACCATGCAGAAGGACCTCAAGCGGCTCGTCGCCTACTCATCGGTGGCCCACCTCGGTTTCATCGTGCTCGGCACGTTCGCATTCACGAGCCAGGGCATCTCCGGCGGTGTCCTCCAGATGGTCAACCACGGGCTGTCGACGGGCGCACTGTTCCTTCTCGTCGGCATGATCTACGACCGCCGCCACACGCGTCAGATCTCAGAACTGCACGGGCTGCAGAAGTCGGTACCGTTGCTGGCCGCCGCGTTCCTCGTCGTGATGCTGTCGTCGGTCGGCTTGCCGGGACTCAACGGTTTCGTCGGCGAGTTCCTCATCCTGCTCGGCACCTTCGTGACCCACCGCTGGTGGGCCGTCGTCGGCACGTCGGGCGTCATCCTCGCCGCGGTCTATCTGCTGTGGGCCTACCAGCGCGTGTTCCACGGCGAGCCCGACGGCGAGAACGCGACCATGACCGACCTCAACCTGCGCGAGCGGGCCGTCATGCTCCCGCTCATCGCCATGATCGTCTTCCTCGGCGTGTATCCGAAGCCCGTGCTCGACCGCATCAACCCGTCGGTGCACCGACTCATTGATCACGTGGAGGCGGCCAAGTGATCCTCGGTCAGACCGCCGACGTGACGCTCAAGATTCCGGTCGAGTACTCGACCATCTTCCCGATGCTCGCCCTCATCGGCGGCGCCCTCGTGCTGCTCACGTGGTCGTCGCTGATTCGTCGCCGCCGGCCCACCGTCAACGTGCTGGTCGCGATCCTGTCGGCCGCCGTGTCGCTGGGCGGCGCGTGGAGCCTCTGGGATCGAGTGCGGGCGCACGGGCCGATGCGGGCGATCGGCGACGCCATCGTGATCGACGGCTTCGCGGTGTTCTTCATGGTTGTGATCGCGATCGCGGTTGTCCTCGGATCAGTTGTGGGCGACGCGTACCTGCGGCGCGAGGATCTCGACGGCCCTGAGTTCCACGTGCTGCTGTTGCTCTCAGCGTCGGGCGGCATGCTCATGGCGGCGGCCAACGACCTCATCGTGCTGTTCCTCGGCCTCGAGATCTTGTCGATCGCGCTGTACGTGCTCGCCGGGTTCCACGGCCGTCGTCAGGAGTCGCACGAGGCGGCGATGAAGTACTTCGTGCTGGGCGCGTTCTCATCGGCACTCTTCCTCTACGGCATCGCGCTCGTGTACGGCGCCACTGGGTCGACGAACCTGCCGACGATCGGCAAGTACCTGGCCGAGAACGTGGTGCCCAACAGCGGCGTGCTGCTGATCGGCATGGTGCTGCTGCTGGTCGGCCTCGGCTTCAAGGTCGCCGCGGTGCCGTTCCACACGTGGACGCCCGACGTGTACCAGGGCTCGCCGTCGCCCGTCACCGGCTTCATGGCCGCCGCGGCCAAGGCGGCCGGCTTCGCCGGCCTGCTGCGCGTGTTCTTCTCGACCTTCACCACGCTGCGGCTCGACTGGCAACCGATCATCGCCGTGCTCGCGGTGGCGACCCTGCTCGTTGGCTCGGTCCTGGCCATCGTGCAGAACGACATCAAGCGCATGCTGGCGTACTCGTCGATCAGCCACGCCGGGTACGTGCTCGTCGGCCTCCAGGCCGCCTCGGCTCGCGGCATCGCCGGCTCCCTCTTCTACCTGCTCGCCTACACGTTCATGGTGCTGGGCAGCTTCGCCATCGTCACGGTGGTCGGCCGTCGCGGCGACGCCCGCCACGAAGTGGAGTCCTATCGCGGCCTGTCGTCGCAGCGACCCGCCCTCGCCCTCGCCTTCACCGTGTTGCTGATGGCCCAGGCCGGCATCCCGTTCACCACCGGGTTCCTCGCCAAGTTCTACGTGATCGCCGCGGCCGTCGACAGCGGCTCGTATGCGCTGGCGGTGATCGCCATGCTCGCCGCAGTCGTGGCTGCGTTCTTCTACCTCCGCGTGATCATCGTCATGTACTCGCCGGTCGCCGACGGCGATGAGTCACCCGGTGTGTTGCCCGTGCCGCGCGGTATTGCCGGCGTCCTCGTGATCGCCGTCGTGTTCACGATCACCGCCGGTTTGCTGCCCGGTCCGGTCATCGATTTCGCCCGCCACGCGACGCTGATCTTCTGAGCATGCTTCGGCGGATCCTGCTCGTTATCGTCGGCGTCACGCTCGTTCTCGATGCGCTGGTGTGGGTCGCTCTACCCGAGGGCTCGCGTCGCTTGGTGGGCGTCGTGCCCGACGGCCATCGTGTGCTCGTCACCCGCAGCGTGGGCAACGTGCGGATCCTCTTGACCAAGGACGCCAAGAAGCTGAGCCTGGTCGTGGCCTATCGCAAGCACGACCGGTGGAAGACCGTGAAGGTGGAGCCGGCGCCGGCCGCGAGCAACGCGGCGTGGGCGGCCACGCGCGGGTTCAAACACGTGCCTGCGTTCTCGGCGGTGTACGGAAGCAACGAGGGACCGACGGTGATCGTGCGATGGGCCGACGGGACCACGAACGACGTCCCAACCGTTCAGGGTGCATATCTCGCCGTTCGCCGCGGGCTCGTCCGGCCCGAGGGCGTGGTCCTTAGTGCAGCGCCGGGCCCATAAGGTCGACGAAGTTGTCGCAGTAGAAGCGCTGCAGGGCGCCGTCACTGAGGCCATCGGTGGTGGCACTGAATCGACCGAGCGGATTGCGACCCCCCTCCACGTGCGGGTAGTCGGACGAGAACATGCAGACCTCCTCGCCGGCCTGCTCGATGATCCACCCCGCGTTCTCGTGGGGATACGGCGTCACCCGCACTTGCCGGGTGACGAACTCGCTCGGCTTGAGGCTCAGCTTCTGTAGCCGTTCCTCGTTCTTGCGAAACGCATCGGCGGCCGAGTCCATCGAGCGCATCCAACCCGGGACCCAGTCGGCGCCCTGTTCGATCACGCCGATCTTCAAGTTGGGGTGCCGGTCGAGGACGCCGTCGATAATCATCGTCGCCAGCGTCTGCATGGGCGGATACATGATCGCCATGAAGCTCACCGATCGGAAGTTGCCGTCGCCGCCGTGGAAGTCGGGCACCGGCGGTAGGCCGTTCTCGAAGTACATCGGGTCGAGGAGCACGCCGCCGCCACCGACGTGGAACACGACGGGAACGCCGGCTTCTTCGGCCTGCGTCCACACCGGGTCGAGACCGATGTGGCTCGGGGAGTGCGTCTTCGGGCAGGCCGACGCGATCATGAGCGCCTTGCATCCAAGCTCGAGCGCTTCGGCGGCGAACGCCGTGGACCGCTCGAAGTCGGCGAGCGGGATGTAGCCGACGGGGAGCAGGCGCTTGTCGATCGCGCAGAAGTCGACGATGGCCCGGTTGTGGGCGCGTGCGATGCCGTACGCGTAGTCGAGGTCGTCGCCGTGCTCGGCCCGCAACAGCTGGCCGTTGGCGAACGTGTTGAACACGAGCTGGCTGGCGAAGCCGAGCATGTCGAGCGCCGCCGGCCGGTCCTCCTTGATGAACGAGCCCGTTGCCTTCCAGTTCTTGCGCAACATGATCTCGGCCTCGTCGAGCGCCCGGAACTCGGGGTCGGCGTGCTGCTTGCGGTAGTGCTCGATCAGGTCGTCCTCGCCCGGCTTCACGGTGCTCACATACAGCGGCTCGAGCTTGGTGCGAATGTCGGGATCGGCGAACTCGAAGAAGAAGTCCGGCGTCTCCACCACGTGCGAGTCGGCGTCGTGGATCACAGCGTTGGCAGGCGCGTACGGCATGCCCAAAGCGTATGTGTGTCGGTGTCAGGTTGCGCTTTCCGTAGCTCTAACACCGACACGTGCGGTTGACGCCGACTACGAGGTGATCTCCTCGAGCGGCTCGGCGTCGGTCCAGCCGACCCAGCCGTTGGAGCACACAACTTGGGCGAGCCCGTCGCGGCGCTCGACGACGCGTACGGGCAGCGCGGGGTCGAGCGTGGCCACCGGGGGCTGCGTACGGTCGGGCGCTTCCCATGCGGGAACGCCGTCGGCGCCGTCGGGGACGGTGTGCGTCGGCGTCCACACGAACGTGTCGAGCTCGTCGAGGTGGTCCATCGGCGGGTAGCGGGGCTCGACGGCCTCGACCTCGAGTCCCGACTCGGCCGCGGCCAGCCGGCGGTTGAGCGTCGCCGCACCGAGTAGCCGGCTCAGGTTGGTGATCACCAGGCCCGCCACCAGCCCGATCGCCGCGCTCAGGCCCACGGCGCGCGCGGTCGGATAGAGCACCGTCGCCTGTTGCAGGTACAGCAGTACACCGAGGGCTCCGAGAATGCCGAAGATCGGTGCGATGACGAACGGTCGCGGTCGCCAGCGGACGCGGGGGAGGGCGACGTCAGCGCCCGCCGGCCGGATTCGGATCCCGCGGCTCTTGATTTCGGCCAGGCGCGACTGGGTGCTCTCCTCGGCGAGGAAGGCGCGCACGGTTTCCGAGGTCGGCCGCGTCGTCACGAACGTGCGGGCGCCCTGGTCGCACGCGACCTCGGCCCACCCCGCGTAGTCGCCCGGCGTGGCCACGGCGACGAACTCGCCTAGCGGATCGTCGACGCTGAACCCCTGTCGCGTGTTCAACGGTTTGCCGCCGCGACGGAACAGGATCAGCGCGAGCCCGGTGACACCGATGAGGGCGGCCAGCGTGGCCAGACCCCCGGCGAGGGTGGTGACGGGCGCCCGTCCGCTGAGGTCGATGAGGCCGGTGACAACGCACGGCGCACCGTCGACCGTCGTGCGGACGTGCAAGCGGTACGTGCCGACGCCGAACGTGGCGTAGCGCTTGACGTTCAGCTCGCGCTGCCACCCGAAGTCGCTGCCCCGACCGGTGCCGACGGTCGAGCGCACGCCGGCCAGCTCGAGTTCGACCCGGTAGCGGGGCTTCTCGTCGAGCGCGGTGACCGCGATCGTCGCCGGGCGGCTGGTTGGCAGCGAGACGTGGCTGCCGTTGGCGAAACGGTGGCCGCCCACCCGCACGTCGCAGTCGTTCAAGCTCGTCTGGGCGACGGCGGGCGGCGCGGCCGCCCCGGCGGCGACGACAAAGGCGGCGCCGCTCAACAAGCCGAGCGCGATGCGACGAGAGGCCATGCGGGTCAGCTCGCGACCCAGCTCGTGGGGTACGCCGGATCGTCGAACGGATCAGCCGCCGCTGCCACCTTGAGCGGGCGGAACGTATCCACCATCACCGCCAGCTCTTCGGTGTGAGTCTGGCCGATCGACGCCTCGGCCACACCGGGCGCCGGCCCGTGCGGGATGCCGCGCGGGTGGAAGCTGAGCGCCGCGCTCTCTATGCCGCGCCGGCTGAAGAACGCGCCGCTCACGTAATAGATGACCTCGTCGCTGTCGAGGTTGGCGTGGTTATACGGCGCGGTGATGACGTCGGCGCCGTCGTCGAGCCGCCGCGGGCAAAACGAACACACCACCGCGTGGTCCAGCTCGAACGTCTGGTGCACCGGCGGCGGCTGGTGCTGACGGCCGCTGATCGGCTCGAAGTCGTGGATCGAGAACGCGTACGGATAGAGGTGGCCGTCCCAGCCCACGACGTCGAACGGGTCGTGGTCGAGGGTGTACACCGCGGTGCGGTCACCGACGCGCACCCACACATCGGTCGGCGTCGGATCGTCGTTGCTCAACAACTCGGCGGGCGCGCGGAAGTCCCGTTCCCAATACGGCGCTTGTTCGAGGAGCTGCCCCTCGCCGTTCTGATAGCGCCGTGGGAGCCGGACTGCGCCCGGCGTCTCGATGACGAAGTGGCGGTTGACGGCCCCCGCCGGCCGCCATCGATGGGTCGTGCCTTTCGGTATGACGACGTAGTCGCCGGCGCGGTAGTCGAGCGCGCCGAACACCGACTCCATCCGGCCGCCGCCTTCGTGGACGAAGTGCAGTTCGTCGGCGCCGCCGTTGCGCGTCACCCGCCCCGCATCGCCGCCGAACGACGACACCGCCAGTCGGACGTCGTCGTTCCACATGAGCACGGTGCGGTTCGCCAGCTCGTCGCCGCTGGGCTCGGCGCCGTCGCCCGCGGTGCGGAAGAGGTGGTGGCGCAACGTCGTGTCGGCGCTGCCGGTCGGCGCTGGCGGCGTCGGGTCGACCGCGGCCACCTTGCTCACCCGGGTCGGCGCGTGGCGGTGGTACAGGATCGAGTAGCGGCCGCCGAAGCCCTCGAGCCCGACGACCTCCTCCTCGTACAGCCGGCCATCGGGCGCCCGGAACGCCACGTGGCGCTTCGGCGGAACCTCACCCAGGCGGTGATAGCTGGGCGCCATAGGGCCATCGTACGACCCCGTTGCTTTTCGCCTATGCCTGTGGGAATCTCACCGAAGTGCATCGAAAGGCACGAAACGGGATGGTATTTGCGCTCCTGTTGCTCTGTGCCTGCAGTTCGAGCGATCGATCGTCCACCGGCGCCACGGTTCCGGGCTCGACGTCCACGACCGACCCCTACGCCGTGCCCGCCACGATCGACATCCCCTACCTCAACCGCGTCTTCCTCGCGCTCGAGAAGATCAACGGCGACGCCACCCGCCTCATCGTCGCCAACCGACGCATAACCCCCGAGGCCGCCAACCTCCTCCACTCGATCCTCACCGACGACGCGTTTCATGATGCGACCGAGGTCTGGAACGAGCAGATTGATGGTGGTCTTGCGGGATTTCGAGCGGATCCTGGGGATCGGAAGATCGCCGTCACAAAGGTGCTCGCCGTGCGCGTCGATTGCGTTGCCGTCGAGGTCTCGAACGACTACAACGCGGTTCGCCGCGAGCCAATTGCGCCATCGGCGGGCAAGATCAGCTTGGCGTCGCGGCCTCGAGCTGCTCCGAACCCGACGTCGTGGGTCATCGCCAAGGATCTCAAGTCCGGCAACCTCCCATGCGCGTAGTGATCGCGCTCGCCCTCGTGCTGTTCGTTGCGCCAGCGCTCGCCGATCCCACGGAGGTTCATCAGGGCGCGGATGGTGGATCGGTCGAGTACTCCGGCCATGAGTCGGGTGGGACGGCAAGTGGTGGCGGCGGTGGGGGAACGTCGGGTGGGTACTACGAGGAGCACCCGTACCTGGACCAGCGCAACGGCGAAACCTGTGTGGCGACTGAGTACCGCCGCTACGACACGCAGGCCGAAGCGGAGACGGCCGCGGTGGCCGATGAGGACCGCTGGCGCCGGCTGACCCGTGACTTCCCGATGTGCCCGAGCAGCCCGGCGCCGGCCGGGAGCGCCGCCGCCGAGGCGCAGTCGTTCTGGGGCACGGTCCCGCTGCCGAAGCCGGCGCCTCGCATCGCGCCAGGCTGGGCCGTGACCGGGCGAAAGTCGTACCTCGAGACCGGCGACCTCCCGACCGCGCAATTCACTCGCGACACGCCGCGCGGCGAGCTCGTTATCGACGCGACCGGTCCGTATTACGTCGATTGGGGCGACGGCACGTCGGGCGGCCCCTACGACGAGGCGGGCGGGCCCTGGCCCAACGGCACCGTCACCCACGTGTACGAACGGGTCGGCGCATGCGACGTCGTCGTGACCCAACGATGGAGCGCCGTGTGGCACCTCAACGGGGAGTCGGGCCGGCTCGGCGGGCTCCGAACCGAGGGCCGCATCGACGACTTCCGCGCCGAGGAGCTCCAGGCCGTCCGCAACCGCTAGCCCGGGAAATAAACCCGGTGATGGCCGGGAGATTGCCTCTACGTGAAAGGCATCACTAGCATCGGCCGCGATGTCCGACTACCTCCGGAGCTTCCTCACCGTTGCGGTTTTTGGAGGGGCGGCGATGCTGATTGTCGGGCTCGTCCTCACGCTCGGCAGCGCGCTCCGGCCGACCCGTCCGCAGCCGCAGAAATACATCACCTATGAGTCAGGTGTGGACCCGGTCGGCACCGGTTGGAGCCAGAGCCAGATCCGCTATTACATCTTCGCCCTGCTGTTCGTGATGTTCGACGTCGAGGCCGTGTTCATCCTCCCGTGGGCCGTCCGCCTGGAGACCTTGGGCGTGTTCGGCCTGGTCGAAATGCTCATATTCATCGTGATCCTGTTGCTCGGCCTCGTGTACGCGTGGCGGAAGGGCGTCCTTCGATGGGTCTGATCGAGTCGGGCCGATCGCCCAAGCCCCTCACCAAGCTCCTCAACCTGGCCCGCAGCTATTCGCTCTGGGTGTACCAGTGGGGCCTGGCGTGCTGCGCGATCGAGATGGGCGCCGCCTTCGCCTCCCCGCGCTACGACGTCATGCGTCTCGGCGTCATCCCGTTCCCGGCCAGCGCCCGCCAGGCCGACTTGGTCGTGATTTCGGGGACGGTCACCGACAAGATGGCCCCGCCGATCCGCCGCCTGTGGGAACAGATGCCCGATCCGAAGTACGTGATCTCGATGGGCAGCTGCGCGAACTGCGGCGGGCCCTACTGGGACAGCTACTCGGTGACCAAGGGTGTCGACCAGATCCTGCCGGTGGACGTGTACGTCCCCGGCTGCCCGCCCCGTCCCGAAGCGCTGCTCGAAGGCATCGTGATGCTCCAGCAGCGCATCAAGACCGAGGACCCAGCCGAACGCTGGCGCGGAGACCCCATTGTCGTCGGCGCCTGACACCGAGGCCGCACCCGCGGCCGAGTCCGCCGACGACGCGTCGGCCCCGCCGCCCGTCGACGAACTCCGCCAGGGCATCGTTGCCGTGTTCACGAAGGACTTGGGCGACGCGGTGGTCGAGACCGAGGTCGCCAACGGCGACGTGTGGATCCGGGTCAACCGCGACGCGTGGCGCGCCGCGGGCGAGTCGGCCAAGCGTCACGGCTTCGACTACTTCTGCTTCCTCTCGGCCATCGACTGGCTGCCCAACCCCGACCTGTCCGGCGAGAAGATCTGGGATCCCGATCCGTCGGCGGGCGACGGCAGCACCGGCAGCACCGAGCAGAGCTCGGGCGTGGCCGGCGGCGACTCTCGCTTCCAGGTGCTGGCGCGCGTCTATGACGTCCGTCGGTTCGTCGGGGTCACCTTCAAGGCCGACCTGGACGAGGCGCATCCCGAGGTCGACACGTGGACGACGGTGTTCGCCGGCGCCGACTGGCACGAGCGCGAGACGTGGGAGATGTACGGCTTCAACTTCGTCGGCCACCCGGGTTTGCGGCACCTCTACCTGCCCGGCGAGTTCGAAGGCTTCCCGGGTCGCAAGGACTTCCCGCTGCTCGCTCGCGAAGTGAAGCCGTGGCCCGGGCTCGTCGACGTCGAACCGATGCCGGGGGGCGCCGACGATGAGCCCGCGGAAGGCGAGGAGGTAGCAGCCGAATGACCGTGACTGACCATCAGAAGTCGATGTACATCGCCGGCCAGGCGGCCGACGCGCGCATCAACATCGAGCTCGAGACCGAGGGCATGACCCTCAACATCGGCCCGCAGCATCCGGCTACGCACGGCACGCTGCGCATCGTCGTGCGCCTCGACGGCGAGCAAGTCGTGTGGGCCGACCCGGTGTGCGGCTATATGCACCGCGGCTACGAGAAGCTCACCGAGGTCCGCACCTACCCGCAGATCACCACGCTGGTGAACCGCATTGACTGGCTGAGCAGCTTCGCCAACGAAGTGCCGTTCATCCTCGCCGCCGAGCAGCTGATGGGCATCGATGCCCCGCCGCGCGCGCAGTGGATCCGCACGATCCTCTTCGAGATGGCGCGTATCGCCAATATCACGTTGTTCCTCGGCGAGATGGGCGCCCAGCTCGGCGCCATCACACCGGTCTTCTACGCGTTCCGCGATCGGGAGCACGTCCTCAACCTGATCGAGTCGGCCACCGGCGGACGCTTCCACCCGAACTACGACCGCATCGGCGGGCTCAAGGACGACCTCCCCAAGGGCTGGGTCGACGAGTGCAAGGACGTCATGCACCGCGTGCGCGACTTCTGCGACGAGCTCGAGACGCTCCTGATGGGCAACGAGATATTCGCCCAGCGCATGCGCGGCATCGGCGTCATCCCGGCGCAGGTCGGCCTCGACTACGGCCTGTCCGGCGCCAACATCCGCGCCAGCGGCGTCGACTGGGACATCCGCCGCGACGAGGACTCGCCGCTCGCGTGGAAGCACTGCGACTGGAAGGTGTGGACCCACGTCGACGGCGACAGCTACGCGCGCTATTGGGTCCGTCTCCAAGAGACGCGTGAGGCGTCGAAGATCGTCGATCAGTTGCTCGACGGCCTGCCCGCGGGGCCGATCATGGCCAAGGTCCCCCGCATCATCAAGGTCCCGGCCGGCGAGGCGTGGGTCCATACCGAGAACCCGCTCGGCGAGATGGGCTACTACGTCGTGAGCCAGGGCGGGCTCGGTCCGTTCCGCTGCAAGATCCGCAGCGCGTCGTTCAACAATGTCTCGATCGTTCCGTGGCTCCTCCAGGGCGTCTACGTCCCCGACATCATCACGATCCTCTCGAGCCTCTACTTCATCCTTGGGGACATCGACCGCTAGTGCACGCCCTGCTCGCGCTGAACCCGGCCTACTGGCAGACCACGACGCTCAAGCTTGTCGTGATCCTGCTGACGGTGGTCACCGGCGCGTTCATCCTCGTCTACGGCTTCCTGTTCAAGATGATGGCGCACATGCAGAGCCGGCTCGGCCCGATGGAGGCCGGTCCGCACGGGTTGCTGCAGCTCATGGCTGAGTTCGGCAAGTTCCTCCAGAAGGAAGACATCTTCCCGAGCAAGGCCGATCGCCGCGTGTTCGCGCTGGCGCCGTTCGTCGTGCTCGCGTCGACGTTCCTCGTGTACGTCGTGATTCCGGCCGGCCCGCGCCTCATCGTCGAGGACTTCGACACCGGCATCTTCTTCGCCCTCGCCATGTCGTCGCTCTCCGTGCTCGGCGTCCTGATGGCGGGATGGGCGTCGGCCAACAAGTACTCATTGATGGGCGCGCTGCGGGCCGCCGGCCAGCTCATCGCCTACGAGTTGCCCCTCGTGTTGGCGATCGTCGGCGTCGTCGTGCAGGCCCAGAGCCTCAGCCTCCAGACGATCGTGCACCAGCAGGCCGACGGCGCCATCTTCGGCTTCACCGGCATCGGCACCCCGTTCATCCTCACGCAGTTCGTCGGCTTCTTCATCTTCCTCGTCGCCATGCAGGCCGAGTTGACCCAGACGCCGTTCGACATGCCGCTGGCCGAATCGGAGTTGGTTGCCGGCTACCTCACCGAGTACTCGGGGATCCGCTTCCTGCTGTTCTTCATCGCCGAGTTCGCCACCGCATTCGCGTTCGCGGCGATCGCGGCGACGTTGTTCCTCGGCGGGTGGTACGTGCCGGGGGTCCACGGCGCGATGGCCGACGTCATCGGGCCACTGGCGTTGGGCGCCAAGATCATCGGTGTTTCGTTCCTGATCTTCTGGATCCGCTTCACGTATCCGCGTTTCCGCGAGGACCAGCTCCAGACCTTCGCGTGGAAGTACCTCATCCCGCTCTCGCTGATCAACATCACCGCGACCGGAATCCTCAAGGTGGTCTTCTGATGCCCAAGCTCCCCGGCCTCATCAAGGGTCTCGGCGTCACGTTCAAGACGATGACGCAGAAGACGGTGACGGTGCAGTACCCGCACGAGAAGGAAGCGCTGGCCCCGCGCTCCCGCGGCGTGATCGCGCTCAAAGAAGAGAACTGCACGGTGTGCATGCTGTGCGCACGCCAGTGCCCCGACTGGTGCATCTACATCGAGGGTCACAAGGACAAGGCGCCGCCGCGGCGCGAGGGCGGCAAGCCGCGCAGCGTGCAGTACCTCGACCGCTTCGACATCGACTACGCGCTGTGCATGTACTGCGGCATCTGCGTCGAGGTGTGCCCGTTCGATGCGTTGTTCTGGAGCCCCGAGTACGAGTACTCCGAGCCGAGCATCGCCGATCTCCTGCACGACAAGGACAAGCTGGGCGAGTGGATGGCGACGGTGCCCGACAAGCCCGCGCTCGAGGTCGGGGCCGAGGCGAAGAAGGGCGCTAAGTAAGTTCCATGCAGGCGCAGAACATCTCCTTCTTCGTGATCGCGGCGGCCATGGTGTTCGCCGCGTTCCGCGTCGTCACGTCCACCAACGTCGTGCGCGCCGCGCTGTACCTCGTCGTCGTGCTCGCCGGCGTCGCGGCCCAGTACATCCTGCTGGCCGCTGAGTTCACCGCCGTCGTGCAGGTGCTGATCTACATCGGCGCCATCATCGTGTTGTTCCTCTTCGGCATCATGCTCACGCGCGCGCCCATCGGGCGGAGCTCGGACCTCGACAACGACCAACGCTGGCTGGCCGTGCTCGTGTCGCTGCTGCTCTTCGGCGTGCTGGCGTGGACGCTCAACGACGCGTTCAGCGGTGCGAAGATCCGCTTCACCGGCGGTCCGCAGACCACCGCCCAGGTCGGCGACTCGATTTTCAGCACCTACTTGCTGCCGTTCGAAGTCGTCTCTGTCCTGCTGCTCGCCGCCCTCGTCGGCGCCATCGTTCTGGCGAGGCGCGACTAGCGATGATGCTGAACTACTTCCTTCTGCTGGGCGCCCTCCTCTTCTGCATGGGCGTCTACGGCGTGCTGGCCCGCCGCAACGGCGTGCTGGTTCTCATGGCCGTCGAGCTGATCCTCAACAGCGTGAACATCAACCTCATCGCGTTCGGCGCGTTCAACCACACCGTCGCCGGCCAGGTGTTCGCGCTCTTCGTCATCGCCATCGCCGCCGCCGAGGTGGGCGTCGGCCTGGCCATCGTCCTACTCATCTACCGCAACCGGAGGTCGATCGACGTGACCGAGATCGACCTGATGAAGGGCTAGGGCGTGACGCTTCTTCGCAACGCGTGGTTGATTCCCGCCATCCCGGCGGCGTCCTTCGCCGTGATCCTGCTTTTCGGTAAGCGCCTGCCCCGGCAGGGGTCCGAAGTCGGCATCCTCTCGCTGCTCGTCAGCTGGTTGCTGGCGACCGGGTGTGCGATCCAGTGGATCCGCCTGCCGGTCGACCACGAGTCACATCTCCGCGAACCGGTGGAGCGGGGCTTCACGTGGTTCCACAACGGGATGGTCCAGATCGGCGCCGGCATCCACATCGACGGCCTGACCGTGATGATGCTGTTCGTCGTCACCTTTATCTCGTTGCTCGTCCACATCTACTCGAGCGCGTACATGAAGGACGACCGGCGATTCACGCACTTCTACGCGGCACTGAGCCTGTTCACCGCCTCGATGCTGCTGCTCGTCGTGGCCGACAACCTCCTGTTGCTGCTCGTCGGCTGGGAGCTGGTGGGCCTGTGCTCGTTCATGCTGATCGGCCACTGGTGGGAGGAGAAGGACAACTCCAACGCCGCCCTCAAGGCGTTCTTCACCACGAGAACCGGCGACGCCGGCTTCATGATCGGCATCATCATCCTGTTCTTCGCCGCCGACACCTTCAACATCGCGGCGATCAACCACGCCGCCCTCGAAGGTCACATCGGCCACACGATGCTGCTCGTCGGCGCCATCACCCTGTTCATGGGGCCGATCGGCAAGAGCGCGCAGTTCCCGCTGCACACGTGGCTGCCCGACGCCATGGCCGGCCCCACGCCGGTGTCGGCGCTCATCCACGCCGCCACCATGGTCGTGGCCGGCGTGTACGTCGTCGCCCGTTGTTACGGCGTGTTCTGGGCCGCGTTCAACATTGGTGACGGTGGGATCAACCTCATCGCCATCATCGGCGGCATCACGATCCTGATCGCCGCCATGTTGGCGTTCGTGCAGGACGACATCAAGAAGGTCCTGGCCTACTCAACGGTCAGCCAGCTGGGCTACATGATCATGGGCCTCGGCGTGGGCGCGTGGACCGGCGCCATCTTCCACCTCTTCACCCACGCCTTCTTCAAGGCGAACCTGTTCCTCGGCGCCGGCTCGGTGAGTCACTCGGGCTCGCACCACTCCTTCGACATGAAGAAGGACATGGGCGGTCTGAAGAAGCACATGCCCACGACGTACCGCACGTTCTTGATCGGCTCGATCGCGCTGGCCGGACTGCCGCCGCTCGCCGGCTTCTGGTCCAAGGACGAGATCCTCAACGCCGCGGGCAAGAACGGCTTCACCGTGTTCATGTGGGTCGGCCTGATCGGCGCGGTGATGACCGCGGCGTATATGACGCGCTGCGTGTACCTCACGTTCTTCGGCGAGTACCGCGGTCACGGCCATCCGCACGAATCGCCGCCGGCGATCACCGGCCCACTCGTCGTGTTGTCGTTCTTCTCGATCGTCGCCGGCTTCCTCGCCGTCGGCCAGCGCTTCGGCGGCTGGACGCTGAACGAGGCCATCGAGCACGCCCACGTTCCCGAGTACGGCTTCAACGTGACCGCGGCGACGATGGGAACCGTCGCCGGCCTCGTCGGGATTCTCTTGGCCGGCGCCTACTACTTCCGCAACCTCGGCCCGCGCGGCCTGACCGACCGCAGTGGTTTGGCGCGTGGCGGCTACCAACTGCTCGCCAACCGGTACTACCTCGACCATCTCTACACGGGCGTGATCGTCGGGGGCATCAAGGGTCCGCTTGCTCGCGCCGCGTACTGGTTCAACCAGAACGTGCTCGACGGCGTCGTCCACGGCGCCGCGGCCGGGGCGCGGGGTGCGGCGGCATTTACCTACGACGTCATCGACCAGAAGGTGGTCGACGGCTTGGTGAACGGCGCTGGCGTGTCCGCCGAAGAAGGCGGTGGCTGGCTGCGCACCATTCAGACCGGCCGCGTGCAGCAATACGCCGCCGTGCTGTTCGCCGCTACTGCAATGTTCGCCATCGCACTCATCGTGTGGGCATAGGGCTGAAGGGATCGACGTGAACTACGAGAGTTGGGCACTCACCGCGGCGGTGTTCCTGCCGATGGCGGGCGCACTCGTCTTGATGCTGTGGCCCAAGGAGAGCGAGATAGGCATCAAGAGCGTCGCCCTCCTCGTCACGCTGCTGACGGCGGGCGTGGGCGTCTACCTGCTGGTGCAGTTCGACTACGGCGCCAGCGACAAGCTGCAGTTCGTCGTCAACCGCCCGTGGATCGACGTGATCAACAGCCGGTACCACGTCGGTATCGACGGCATCTCGTTGCCGCTGCTCGCCCTATCGATGCTCATCAGCGCCCTGTGCGTCATCTACTCGTGGGATCACTTCCCCGAGCCGCGCAATCCGAAGGCGTTCCTCATCCTGCTGCTCGTCCTGGAGACGGGTATGAACGGCACGTTCGTCTCGCAAGACCTGATCTTGTTCTTCGTCTTCTTCGAGTTGGTGCTGCTCCCGATGTACTTCATGATCGGCGTCTGGGGCGGCGAGAACCGTCAGTACGCGTCGATCAAGTTCTTCCTGTTCACGCTGTTCGGCTCGGCCCTGATGATCCTGGGGTTCCTCGCCCTGTACTTCAAGGCGGGCCAGACGTTCGACATCCCCGAGCTGATCAACAACGGCTCGGCCATCGCGCGCGGCACCCAGCTCCTGATCTTCGGCGGCCTCTTCATGGGCTTCGCCATCAAGGTCCCGATGTTCCCGTTCCACACCTGGCTGCCCGACGCGCACACCGAAGCACCAACTGTCGGCTCGGTGATCCTGGCCGCGATCCTCCTGAAGCTCGGTACCTACGGCTTCATCCGGATCGCGTTGCCGATCCTGCCCGAGGCCGCTCATGCATGGGCGCCGTGGATCGGACTGCTGTCGGTGATCGGCATCATCTACGGCGCGCTCGGCTGTCTGGCCCAGACCGACTTGAAACGGCTCATTGCCTTCTCGTCGGTCGCGCACATGGGGTTCGTGATGCTCGGTATCTCGACGCTCACGAGCTACGGCATCAACGCCGCGGTGTTCGGCATGGTCGCTCACGGGCTGATCACCGGCATGCTGTTCTTCCTGGCTGGCTCGATCCACGAGCGCTTCCACACCCGTGAGCTGTCTCGGCTCGGTGGCCTGTTGGTGCAAGCGCCCAAGCTGGGCTGGATCCTCGGCTTCTGCGCCATGGCCTCGCTCGGGCTCCCGGGCTTGGCCGGCTTCTGGGGTGAGTTCCCGGCGATCCTCTCGGCGTACAACCCGGCGCACGGCTTGTCGCTGCCGATGTTCCGCACGTTCATGGTCATCGCGTCGATCGGCACGGTGCTCGCCGCGGGTTACCTGCTCTGGATGTTCCAGCGCACCGCATTCGGAACGCCCAAGGAAGAGTTCGCCAACGCGCACATCCACGACGTGCACGGTCCCGAGTGGCTGGCGTGGGCGCCGATGCTGGCGCTCATCGTCGCCCTCGGCGTGGCGCCCGGCTTGTTGTTCAACGTGACCGACAGCGCGGTGCAGTCGGTGAGTGCGGCCCTCGCGGCGGTTGCGCACTAGTGCTGCTCGCCGTGTTCCGCGCGCCATACATCGACTATCACGCGCTCGCGCCCGAGATCGTCCTCACGTCGACGATCATCGTGATCCTTCTCGTCGACCTGTTGATCGCCCGCGAGGACCAAAAAGTCCTCGTCACCAACCTGGCCGGCATCGGCGTGCTGGCCAGCTTGGTGCCGATACTCACGTTGGCGGTCGACGGCACCGACCGGTCGATGTTCGGCGGTGCCTACGTCGTCGACAACTTCTCCCTACTGCTGAAGGCGCTGTTCTTCGTCGTCGGCTACGTCGTGCTGCTCATGAGCACGCGCTATATCGAGGAAGGCGACTACTACGAGGGCGAGTTCGCGTTCCTCGTCCTGTCGTCGTTACTCGGGATGGTCGTCATGTCCTCGGCGCGCGACCTGATCTCGATCTTCGTGGCCCTCGAGCTGCTCTCGCTGCCGGCGTACATGCTCGCCGGCTGGCGCAAGCGCGACCTGCGGAGTAACGAGGCGGCGCTGAAGTACTACCTGCTCGGGGTGCTGTCGTCGGCGGTGATGCTTTACGGCATGTCGCTGATCTTCGGCGTCACGGGAACGACCGTGCTCCCGGAGATCGCCGGCAAGCTGGCCGGCGCCGAGACCGCCCCAGTGGTGACGGTCGGCATCTTCTTCATCATCGTCGGCTTCGCGTTCAAGGTCTCGGCCGTGCCGTTCCACTTCTGGGCGCCCGACACCTACGAGGGCGCGCCCACACCGGTCACCGCGTTCCTGTCGGTGGCGTCCAAGACCGGCGGTTTCGTCGCCCTGTTCCAGCTCGTCTTCATCGCGTTCCCTGGCCAGTCCGCGGTGTGGGGGCCCCTGTTCTGGGTGCTCGCCGCCCTCTCGATGACCGTCGGCAACCTCATCGCGCTGCGGCAGACGAACATCGTCCGCATGCTGGCGTATTCATCGATCGCCCAGGCCGGCTACATCATGGTGCCCTTCGCCGTTGCCGGAGCCAATGCGCGCGCGCTCGACACGGCCAAGACCGCGAGCATCGTGTACCTCCTCATCTACGCGGCGATGAACCTCGGCGCCTTCGCCGTCGTCATCGCGGTGGCGCGCAAGACGCGCTCGGGCGAGATCTCGTCCTACGGCGGGCTCATGTCCTACGCGCCGGGCCTGTGCGTGCTGATGACGTTCTTCGTGTTCTCGCTCGCCGGCATCCCGCCGCTTGGCGGATGGTTCGCCAAGTTCTACATATTCCTTGCGGTGCTGCGCGCCGGCACACCGTCGGCGGTCGTCCTTGGTGTCATCACCGCGGTGAACTCGGTGATCGCGCTCTTCTATTACGCGGGCATCGCCCGCGAGATGTGGATGAGCCCGGCCCCCGACGGCGACGTGTCGCCGATCCGGATTCCGGCGCCGCTCGCCGCCGCCCTGGGTATCTGCGCGGTGTCGGTCGTCGCCATCGGCGTCTACCCGCAAGTCTTCGCCCGCCTCGGCGACCTCGCGTCACTCGCTCGTTAGTCGCCGTGCGGTTCGACGAGTTCGTCGACCGCGCGTTGTACGGCCAAGACGGGTTCTACGCGAGCGGCCGGGGCGCAGGCCGGGGGCGGGACTTCATCACCAGCCCCGAGCTCGGCCCGCTGTTCGGTGAGGTCCTGGCGACGGCGGTGGACGGCGCGAGGACGATCGTTGAAGTTGGCGCTGGCTCCGGCGCGTTGCGACGGAGCATCGAGTCGGTGCTCGACGTCGAGTACATCGAAGTCGAGTTCGCCGACGCCATGCCAGACCACGTCGACGGCGTGATCCTCGCCAACGAGTTGCTCGACAATCTCCCGTTTCGCCTGCTCGAACGCGGGCCCGACGGTTGGCTCGAGGTCCACGTCGAGGACGGCGCCGAGGTGTTGCAGTCGATCGACTATGCCTTCGACGCACCGGTCGGAGCACGGATCCCGCTCCAGGAGCGCGCGGCCGCGTGGGTCCGCCAGGCGGCCGCGGCCGCGCCGCGCGTCGTCGCCATCGACTACTGCGATACGACGCAGTCGATGGCGATTCGGCCCTGGACCGAATGGCTGCGGACCTACCGGGCCCACGGCCGCGGCGGTCACCCCCTAGACCAGCCGGGGACGCAGGACATCACATGCGAGGTGGCAGTCGACCAACTCCCCGCGCCGACGGCGAACACGTCGCAGGCCGAGTTCCTCAGGGCGCACGGTCTTGACGCCATCGTCGAAGACGCGCGCGCCGCCTGGCGGGAGCGCGCCCACATCGGCGACCTCGAGGCGCTCAAAAGCCGCAGTCGTGTGCACGAAGCCGACGCGCTGACCGATCCGTCCGGCCTCGGCGCCTTCCGCGTGCTCGAATGGGTCCGTGACTGACACGCTCGTCGAGGCGAACCCCTATCTGGCCGGTCTGTTCAGTCCGGTCACCGAGGAACGCACCGATGACGACCTCGAAGTGATCGGCGAGATCCCGCCCGATCTCGACGGCGTGTTCGTTCGCAACGGACCCAATCCCCAGTTTGCGCCGCCCGGTCGCTACCACTGGTTCGACGGCGACGGGATGGTCCACGCGTTGCGGTTCCGCAACGGTCAGGCGTCGTACCGCAACCGGTGGATCCGCACGCGTGCGTTCGAGCGCGAGTCGGCCGAGCACGCGCCGCTGTTCACCGGTGTCATGGAGAATCCGTCCGGCAACCCGGACCTGGGCCTGCGGCTACCGCTCAAGGACTCGGCCAATACCGACCTCGTGTACTTCCGGGACCGGGTGCTGGCCACTTGGTACATGGCCGGCGAGCCCTACGCGATCGACCCGCTCACGCTCGAGACCCTCGGCGTCGACGACTTCCAGGGCACGCGGCCGTGCCAGGTCTCGGCCCACGCCAAGGTCGACGAGCACACCGGCGAGCTGCTGTTCTTCGACTACAGCCCGGTGCCGCCGTATATGCGATACGGCGTCGTCGGCGCCGACGGCCGGCTCAGCCATCTCGTCGACATCGACTTGCCCGGTGCGCGGCTCCCGCACGACATGGCCGCCACCGAGCACTACTCGATCCTCATGGATCTGCCGCTGATCAACGACCCGGTCGCGCTCCGCCAAGGGCGCCACAAGATCCTCTTCGACACCGACCTTCCCGCTCGCTTCGGGGTGATCCCGCGTCGCGGTCGCGCTGACGAGATCCGGTGGTTCGAAGCCGACCCGTGCTACGTGTACCACTCGGTCAACGCGTGGGAGGAGGGCGACGAGATCGTCCTCGACCTGTGCCGGGTGACCAAGCCGGCGCCGCGAGAGGACGCGGTCGGGCCCTTGGCCAAGATGCTGTCGTACCTCCGGCTCGACGCCCACCTCTATCGCTACCGGTTCAACTTGGTGACCGGCGCGACGTCAGAGGCGTATCTCGATGACGACAACACCGAGTTCCCGACGATGGACGTGAGCCGCCTCGGCCGGCCCACGCGTTACGCGTACAACATGCGCATCTCGCCGGAGCCGAGCCTGCTGTTCGACGGCATCGTGAAGTACGACACCCAGACCGGCGACAGCGACCGACATTGGTTCGGCGACGGCCGGTGGGGGAGCGAGGCGCCGTTCGCACCGCGCACGATGAGTCCGGGCCGAGCCGAGGACGACGGCTATCTCGTGAGCTTCGTGCAGGACGAGGTCGAGCAACGATCCGAGGTCGTCGTTCTCGACGCGGCCGACCTGGGCGCCGGACCGGTCGCGCGCGTGCTGCTCCCCGGTCGTGTCCCCATCGGCTTTCACGCCGTGTGGGTTCGCGGCGACCAACTGCCGTAGATGGACTGGGGCGGCCTGGGGCTAAACGTCGTTGTCAGCGCGCTCGCGGTGGGCGCGTGTGTCTCGGCGCTGTGGGCGGTCGCGGTGCGCATCGAGGACGTCAGCATCATCGACATCTTCTGGGGCCCGGGTTTCGCCGTCGTCGCCGGTGTCACGCTCGCCCTTGGATCGGGCCCGTCGGCCCGTCGCTGGCTCCTCTTCGTCATGGCCGCCACGTGGGGCTTCCGCCTCGGCGGCTATCTGTGGTCGCGCAACCACGGCAAGGGCGAGGACCGCCGGTACACGGCGATGCGCCGCCGGGTCGGCGAGGGCTTCAACCGCCACGCGTTGGTCCATGTCTTCCTGTTCCAGGGACTGATGATGTGGCTCGTGTCCATGCCGATCCAGGTCGGCGGGTACGTCGAGAATCCGCATGTCGCGGTCAACGTGTGGCTCGGCGTGGGGTTATGGGCCATCGGCCTCACCTTCGAGGCGGTTGGCGACTTCCAGCTGGCGCGGTTCAAAGCCGAGCCGGCGAATGCGGATGAGGTCATGGACCGCGGGCTGTGGCGGTACACGCGACATCCCAACTACTTCGGCGACGCCTGCGTCTGGTGGGGGATCTGGCTGGTTGTCGCCGGCCACTGGGTTGGCGTGCTAACAGTGTTCGCGCCGGCGCTGATGACGTTCCTCCTCGTGCGCGTCACCGGCAAGGCTTTGCTGGAACGCCGTCTCGGCCGCTCGCGCCCGGGGTACGCCGAGTACGTCGCCCGAACGAGCGGGTTCTTACCTAGGAGGCCACGAACCATATGAGCGGACGACTCGACGGCAAGGTCGCGTTGATCACCGGAGGCGCGCGCGGCACGGGCGCGGCGACGGCGGCCCGGTTCGTCGAGGAGGGTGCGCGGGTGGTGATCGCCGACATCCTCGACGATGAGGGTCGCGCCACCGCGACCGAACTCGGTGCGACGTACGCGCATCTCGACGTCACGAGCGAGGCGGACTGGGGTGACGTCATGGCCGTCACCGTCGATCAGTTCGGGCCCCTCAACATCCTCGTCAACAATGCCGCCATCCTGCTGCTCGCGTCGCTGGCCAACACGACGGTCGAGGACTTCGAGCGGGTCATGCGCGTCAATGCCCTGGGGACCTTTCTCGGCATCCGCGCCGCGATCGAGCCGATGAAGGCGGCCGGTGGCGGCTCGATCATCAACGTGTCGTCCATCGACGGGGTCTACGTCGCCGGCGCCACCAGTGCGTACAGCGCAAGCAAGTTCGCGGTGCGCGGCCTCACCAAGACCGCGGCCGTCGAGCTGGGCACGTTCGGCATTCGCGTCAACGCGGTGTGTCCCGAAGCCGGGAACCCCGACATGGTCAAGCCCTTCATGGAGAAGCTTGACCCGTCGGCGCTGGCGAACATCAAGCCACCGCCGCGGCCACCGCTCAAGCGCCGGCCCGAGATGCTCGACGTGGCCAACACGATCGTTTTCCTCGCGTCCGACGAGAGCGGCTTCTACAGCGGCGCTGACTTCGTCCTCGACGGCGGTCAGAGCGTCGGCTACCGCGTCGACATCCCCGGTCTCTAGGTCGTCGTGGCGCGCGTACGGCGCGTTTCGTAACGGCCGAACAGCGCGACGCAGCCGGCGAGCAACACGCCGGGCACGAGAATCCACACCGGCCGCTCGAGCCACCATCGGGCCGTCGGCTCCCGCTCGGCACCGAGTCCGAGCGGCCAGAGCAACACGATCGCGGCGAGGTACGCGGTCATGTGCCACAGGAACAGCGTCATGATCCACGCGTTGCCGATGACGGTCGCGCGCCAAGGCCCGCGTCGTTGCAGCCAGCGCGACATCACGGGTCGCACCAGCATCGTCATCCCGATCAACCAGAACCCGACGAACAAGAAACACAGCGTGGGCGGGTACGCGTTGGAGACCGACTCCACATCAGTCCCAAGCAGGCTGCGTGGGTAGTGGCCGATGCCGGGGAACCAGTCGAACCGTCGCGCCCCGGCGAGGCGGAACAGCCACGGATTGGTGAGCAGGACGAGCCCGCTCAGGCCGATCGCCGCCATCGCACCGAAGGCACGGCGCGGCCAACGAAGGAGCGTGCCGTCGCCGTAGAAGTGGCCGAGCTGGTGCGGGAAGAGGAAGACGAAGACCACGTTGAAGTACCGGAGCCCGGAGTTGCCGCCGACGAAGCCGAGGAGGTCGGCGGCGAAGGCGCCGGCGACGAACACCGCAGGAACCCACCAGCGGAAGCGGCGGTGCAACGCCACGGTCAATGGGCTGATGCACACGACGATCAGGTACACGGCGAGGAACCACAGAGGTCCGAACGGGATCGTCTGCCCCGGTGGCCGCACGCCGCGCAGGAGCACGAGTCCGCCGATGCGAGGACCGGTGGGTGCGCCGGTGTTGGAGAGATGCAGCGCCGTCTGGATGACGACCCACACGGCGAGCAACGGAACGAACGGCACGAGCAGGCGGCGCACGCGGCTGCGAACGAATGTGGCGACCGAGTCGCCGCGGCGCCGGGCCGACTCATAGCCGACGAAGTTGGCGTAGCCGCCGACGAAGAAGAACACCGGCATCACCTGGCAGAACCACGTCGCCAGCCAAAGACCGGGGGCGCGGCCGACGGCGCTGGTCGAGCGGATCACGCCGTTGTCCCACCCGATCAGGGCGATGGTCCAGTGGCCGAACACGACGACGAGGATGCTGGCCGCCCGCAAAAAGTCGACGTAGCGCTCACGGGAAGCGGGCGTCGCATCGACGAGCTGCTCGATCTGTGACGCCACACCGGCAGGATACGGGTGCGCCGGACCGCCTATAGCGTTGGCCGCATGCCGGATAGCGACAACGAGCCCGCGGCCATCGAAGCGCTCTTCCTCGAGGACCGGCGGATCCCGCCGTCGGAGGAGTTCAAGAAGGAAGCCCTGGTCACGAGCGCGACGTTCTACGACGAGGCGGCCGACTGGAAGGGCTTCTGGGCCCGCCAGGCCCTCGCCCTCGACTGGTACCAGGAGTGGGACACCATCCTCGACTGGCAGCTGCCGTTCGCCAAGTGGTTCATCGGCGGTCAGCTCAACGTGTCCTACAACTGCCTCGACCGCCACGTGGCCAACGGCCTGGGCGAACGGGTGGCGTTCCACTGGGAGGGCGAACCGGGTGACACCCGCACGATCACCTACGCCGAGCTGCTCGAAGACGTGCAGAAGTTCGCCAATGTGTTGAAGGGACTCGGCGTCGAGAAGGGCGACCGCATCAACATCTACATGCCGATGATTCCCGAGCTGCCGGTGGCGATGCTCGCCTGCGCACGCATCGGCGCGCCGCACTCGGTCGTCTTCGGCGGCTTCTCAGCCGACGCGTTGCGCGACCGCATCCTCGATGCCGAAGCCAAGGTGCTCATCACCGCCGACGGCGGCTGGCGACGCGGCAGCGCGGTCCCGCTCAAGGTCAACGCCGACAAGGCGTTGGAGGCGACGCCGACGATCGAGCACGTGGTCGTCGTCCGCCGGACCGAGACCGAGGTCACCATGGTCGAGGGCCGTGACGAGTGGTGGCACGACTTGATGGCCGACGCGTTCCCGCGGTGCGAACCCGAGCGGATGGACAGCGAGGACTTGCTGTACCTGCTGTACACGTCGGGCACCACTGCCAAGCCCAAGGGCATCATGCACACGACCGGCGGTTACCTCACGCAAGTCGCGTTCACTCACCGCTACGTGTTCGACCTGCATCCTGAATCCGACGTGTATTGGTGCGCCGCCGACATCGGGTGGGTCACCGGCCACAGCTACATCGTCTACGGACCGCTCGCCAACGGGGCGACGTCGGTGATGTACGAAGGCACGCCCGACTTTCCCGACAAGGACCGGTGGTGGTCGATCATCGAGCGCTATGGCGTCACGACGCTCTACTGCGCGCCGACCGGCATCCGTACGTTCATGAAGTGGGGAACGCAGTACCCACAAGCGCACGACCTGTCGTCGCTGCGCCTTCTCGGATCGGTTGGTGAGCCCATCAATCCCGAAGCGTGGATGTGGTACTACGAGCACATCGGCGGCAGTAACTGTCCCGTCGTCGACACGTGGTGGCAGACGGAGACCGGCGCCATCATGATCTCGCCGCTCCCCGGTGCGACCACGCTCAAGCCCGGCTCGGCCACGTTCCCGCTCCCCGGCATCGGCGCCGAGGTCGTCGATGACAAGGGCAACAAGGTCGAGGTCGGTGGCGGCTACCTCACGCTCACCCGCCCGTGGCCGTCGATGTTGCGCGGCATCTACGGCGACCCCGAGCGCTATCACGAGACCTACTGGAGTCGCTTCGAGGGTCGGTACTTCGCCGGCGACGGCGCCAAGCTCGACGACGAGGGTTACTTGTGGTTGCTCGGGCGCGTCGACGACGTCATGAACGTGAGCGGCCATCGCGTGTCGACGACCGAGGTGGAGTCGGCGCTCGTGGACCACCCGTCGGTCGCCGAGGCCGCGGTCGTCGGGACCAAAGACGACACGACGGGCCAGGCGATCATCGCCTTCGTCACGTTGAAGGGCGGCCAGGAGGCCAGCGCCGAGCGAGGGCAGGAACTTCGCAAGCACGTCGCCACCAAGATCGGCGCCATCGCCCGACCCAAGACGATCATCTTCACCGACGACCTCCCGAAGACCCGCAGCGGCAAGATCATGCGGCGGCTGCTCCGCGACGTGGCCGACGGTCGCGACCTGGGCGACACCACCACCCTCGCCGACCCCGCTGTCGTTGAGGAGATCAAGCGGCGCGCGACCACCTCGCCCCAAGAAGATTGATTCCCGACAACTGGCAGTGGCGCGACGGGCGGCTCGAGCCGTCGCGCGCCGTCGTGTTCGACATGGACGGCGTGCTCTCCGACGCGGCGACTCGCCAGCACTACATCGAGGGCGGCCGTCGCAACTGGGACGCGTTCTTCGCGGCGTGCGGCGACGATCCGCTGATCGAAGACGTCGCCCAACTCCTGCACCTGTTGGACGCTGACCTCCAGATCATCCTGCTGACTGGCCGGCCGGCGCGCGTGCAACCGCAGACGCTGGCCTGGCTCGACCGCTACAAGCTGCGGTGGGACCTGCTGATCATGCGCGACTACGGCGAGTACGCGGCGGCGCGCGAGTTCAAGCGCTGGACGATCGAGGACCTGCGGCGTTACGGGTTCGAGCTGGTGCTCGCGTTCGAGGACGACCGGCGCAACCTCGAGATGTTCCGCGCCGAAGGCGTGCCGTGCGTCTACATCCACTCGGGCTACTACGACTAGGGACGCCGCCTAGGTACGGTGGACGCGTGAGTAAGAACACGGTCAAGACCTTCGTGCTCCTTGCCGCCCTGGGCGGCCTCCTCATCCTGATCGGCCAGCTGATCGGCGGGGCGGGCGGTGCCAGCGTCGGGTTGGTGATCGGGCTCGTGATGGTCGGCGGCTCGTACTGGTTCTCCGACAAGCTGGCGATCCGCGCCGCTCGGGCCACGCCGGTCAGCGAGCAGGAGATGCCGGAGTACTACCGCATCGTTCGCGAGCTGACCGAGGCCAAGGGCATGCCGATGCCCGCGCTGTACGTCACGCCCGACATGCAGCCCAACGCGTTCGCGACGGGCCGTAACCCGCACCACGCGGCGGTCGCTGTCACGCAGGGCATCTTGCAGCTCTGCGACTGGGACGAGTTGAAGGGCGTCCTCGCCCATGAGATCAGCCATGTCGGCAACCGCGACATCCTCATCGGCTCGGTCGCCGCCGCGATCGCGATGGGCATTCAGTACGCGGCGTACATGGCGATGTGGTTCGGCGGTGGCGACGACGACGACAACGTGAACCCGATCGTGTTGATCATGCTGATGCTGCTCGCGCCGCTGGCCGCCGGCATCCTCCAGATGGCACTGACCCGCAGCCGCGAGTTCGAGGCCGACCGCTCCGGCGCCCGGTTGCTCGGTGACGGCGAGCCGCTCGCCCGGGCGCTGGCCAAGCTCGAAGCCGGCGCCCGTCAGATCCCGATGAACGTCGACACCGCCCACGCGTCGATGTTCATCGTGAACCCGTTGAGCGGGCGAAAAGTGCAGTTCGCGAACCTGTTCCGTACGCACCCGCCGACCGAGGAGCGAATCGCTCGCCTGCGGGCCGGCGAATGGCGTAACTGAGGGGTCCGGGCAGTAACCTCTGCGACGCAGTGAAACGCAGGCGGCTCCCGGTTCTCGCGTTCGCTGCGCTGGTGATCGCCCTGTTCGTCGGCGGCTCCATCGCGGCGGTCGCCCAGACGCCCACCACCACGACGGTGCCGGCGTCTACGACGACGACGGCCGCGCCCTTGCCCTCGCCGACCACCACGTCGCCGCCCGCGACCGCGCCGGGGCCGACCACCACGGCCAAGCCGGTCACGACGACGGGCAAGCCGGCGCCGACCACGACGACCACCGTCAATCCGAACGCGCCGCGCATCGTGCCGCCCGAGTACGTCGGCAAGATCAACTCGGTCAAGCGGACGAAGCCGAACAACACCGGGAAGATCCTCGACGCACTCAAGCCCTTGCGCGACTTCGGGCTCACCCCCGAGCAGATCGCGATCGTCGGGTTCGGGCGCTTCCCGGTCGCCGGATACGCCACGTTCACCGACGATTGGTGGGCGCCTCGCTTTACCCCGAGCTTCCACCTGCACCAGGGCACCGACATCTTCGCTCCCATCGGTACGCCGGTGCGGTCGCCGGCCGACGGCGTCCTACGGCAAGTGCAGGAAGCGGTCGGCGGGTTGTCGGTGTACGTAACTACTGCCGACGGCACCGAGTTCTACGGCACGCACCTCAGCGCGTTTGTCGACAAGCAGAAGACCGGCCAGCGGGTCAAGACCGGCGACGTGATCGGCTTCGTCGGTAACAGCGGCAACGCCGAGGGCGGCGCCGGTCACCTGCACTTCCAGATCGCGCCCAAGGGCGGTGCGCCGGTGAACCCGAAGCCCTACCTGGATCAGTGGGTCGCCGACGCGGTGACCAATGCGCCGGCGCTGATCGGCGCGTTCCAGGGCAGCCGTCCGCGCGCGGTGGTGGCGACGGCAATGACGCGTGACTCGATCGACGGCGGCGGCGGCATGTTCGCCACGCCGGCGTCACCGCCGCGCTCGCAGCTGCTGTGGGCGACCGCCGCAAGTCCCTCAGCCGGCGCAGTCCACTTCGCCGAGGCCGAGGTGGCCGCCGCGGTTCGTGAGGCCGGGTGGGCCGCGCTCACCCGTGAGCAGGCGCTCCGCGTCGCCGAGTGGGATGCGGCCGACGCACTGGCGCGCGCCGTCCTGGCGCAGTCGACGCCCGCGCCGCTTCGCGGCCTCCTCGGCCTCAGCGAGCCGTCGCCGTAGCCACGCGCGTCCTTCCGATCGCGGTCGGCGGCGTTGTGGGCGCCGCGGCCCGCTGGGGGATCCTCGACTTGGTGTCGGCCGGTCACGGGTTCCCGTGGCCAGTGTTCGTCATCAACGTCGCCGGTAGTGCACTGCTCGGCGTCGTCGTGGCGCGCCGGTGGCGCTCCACCGTGCATGACGGCATTGGTATCGGTTTCTGCGGAGGGTTCACGACGTTCTCCACCTTCGCGGTCGAGGTGGCAACGTTCTTCCGCGACGGACGGGCTGCCATCGGCATCACCTATGCGGTGACATCAGTTGTCGCCGCGGTCGCCGTGTTCGCGCTGGCGAAGCGGGCGGCGACGTGATCACTCTCTGGTTCGTCGTCTTCGCCGCGCTCGGCACGCTGTTGCGCGCCGAGGTCAACCGCCGACTCAATGGCTCGTTCCCGACCGGCACCCTGCTCATCAACGTGTCCGGCTCTTTTGCTCTCGGGCTCCTCCACAACGCCTCGCCCGCCGTTCTGACCGCGATCGGCGGTGGCGGCCTCGGCGCGTTCACGACGTTCTCGACGTTCGCGCACCACACCGTGGAACTGGCGGACGCCCGACGCCGCGCCGCCACCGCGCTCTACGTCATGGCGAGCGTCCTCCTGGCCGTCGGCGCCGCCGGCGCCGGCCTCGCCTTCAGCAGCTGACTGTCCCGCGGTTTCCGTTGTCATCACAGCGGTAATCGCGGGCGAGCAGGCCGCGTAGGCGTTAGTCCCGGAAGTTGATGAACTGAAGGGGCACGTCGAACTCGGCTTCCTTCAGCTTTTGGATCACGGCCTGGAGGTCGTCGCGCTTCTTGCCGGTGACGCGCACCTGATCGCCCTGGGTCTGGGACTGGATGCCTTTGAGGCCCATGTCCTTGATCTTCTTGTTGATCGCCTTGGCGTGGTCGCTGTCGATGCCCGCCTTCACCGTGATGGTCTGGCGGGCCGTGCCCTTGGCTGCTTCCTCGACCTTGCCGCGGTCGAGCGCCTTGAGCGAGATCTCGCGGCGGATCATCTTCTCCTCGAGCACCTGGACCAGCGCTTTGAGCCGGTCCTCGGTGGCCGAGTGCATCTTGATCTCGTTCCCGCTCAACTCGATCGAGGAGTCGGTGTTCTTGAAGTCGAATCGGGTGGAGACTTCCCGGCTGGCTTGATCGACCGCGTTGCGTACCTCTTGCAGGTCGACCTCGGATACGACGTCGAAGGTCGGCATGCCCAGACGCTATCCTCGGCCACCCTGCGGGTCGGTGCCCGAGTGGCCAAAGGGAGCAGACTGTAAATCTGCCGGCACAGCCTTCGGAGGTTCAAATCCTCCCCGGCCCACGCACGCAGCCCCACGTGTCGGTGTGAGAGCAACGGAATCCGCAACCTGACACCGACACGTGGGTAGGTCGGGTGCGCCCGTCTCCGGACGCGACAAAGCCGCACCGGTTCGGTGCGGCTTTGCTGTGTCGGTGGCCCCGAGGGGCCGGCCGGAAGGCTTAGTTCGAGAAGACGAGGCTGCCGATAATGGCGCCGTTCGTGATCACGGTGAACGCGTCCGGCAGGACGCCGATCTTGTTGAACGTCTGCTGGGTCAGCTCCTGTACGGAGCCGATCTCGCGAATTGCCGGACGGTCATAACGCATTTGAATTCCCATTTCCCCAACCCCCAGATAGGCCTGCCCGTGGTGGGCTCCACGCTACGAGGGAAATTTGGGCGCGTCAAGCGGGCCACCGGGCGGTCTGTGCCTGGCGGACCCATTGGTGCTGGAGCCGCTACCCCCTACCATTACGGCTTCGCAAGCGAAGACTGGGGATGCGGGTGCTGAAGTTGCGAGAAGACGCCATTGCGTGGCGAGAGGTCGACGGCGAGACCCTGTTGCTCGATCTCGCGACCTCGAAGTACCTGTCGATCAATCCGTCGGCCACCGTCCTGTGGCGCCTCCTCGCCGAGGGAACGACTCGTGAGGCGTTGGTGACGGCGTTGGATGCCGAGTACCGGATTGGTGCCGAGCAGGCTTCCGAGGACGTCGACGCGTTTCTCGAGGATTGTCTTGCGCGCGGCTTGGTGGCCGAGCTCCCCGGGTGACGCGCCGAGCCGACTACGTCGCCGGCGTCAATCCGCTACGGGCTGTTGACCAGGCTCCCGATCACGATGCCAGCAGTGATCGACGTGTACATGTCCGGCGCCTGACCAACCTTGTTGAAGGCTTGCAACGTCAGATCGCGAACTCCTCCAATTTCGCTGATCGACGGGCGTTCGTATTGCATGTGTATTTGTCCCTTTCGTGTGCCCACTCGGGCGAGATCACGGTATAAGACCCCGTGAGATGGGGCACCTACGGATTCGCCGTCGAGGGCCTCGATGCCCCCTCGGCGATACTCACGATTGCCGGACCGGACTGGCCGACCCTCGGCATCGTCCGGACGCGACGCGGCGCGACTGACGAGGGCCGCCCGGCCCACGCCGGCATCGCCGAGCTGACGTTCGACGACGAGCGGGCCGTCATATGGCTCTCGGACACCGAATCGGTCTCCCTCGATCGGTTCCCCGAGCTCCGGGTCACCTTCATGACCGACTACGACCTGTCCGACGACCTCGTCGCCCACCCGTTCATCGGGCTGCCGGCCGCCGTGGCCAGCCGCTGGCTGGGCCGACAGATCCTCCATGGCGGCGGCATCGTCGTCGGCGACCAGGCGTGGGCGGTGCTGGGCACGAAAGAGGCGGGGAAGAGCTCGACGCTCGGTTGGCTCGCACGCGACGGGCACGGCATCGTCAGCGACGACCTCCTCATGCTCGTAGGCACGACCGTCTTCGCCGGACCCCGGTCGGTGGACCTCCGGTCCGAGACGGCCGATGTGCTGGGTGGCGACTACCTCCAGATCCAGGCAGGTCGCACGCGCCACCGACTCCGACCCGCCGCCGTTCCCGGGGCGCTACCCCTGGGCGGGATCGTCTACCTCGAGTGGGGGAGCGCGGTGAGCGTCGAAGAGGTGCCGCCGATCGAGCGGCTGCCGCGGCTGATCCAGAACAGCGTGCTCGGACCGACGCTCGAGGACAGCGCCGCCTATCTCGATCTCGCCACCCTGCCGACGGTCCGGTTCGTGCGCCCGCGTGGCTTCGACGGGTTCGCGGCCGCGATCGATCAGTTGCTCGCGGCGCTCGCCTGACCGGCGAGCCAGGCCCGATGCAGGAGCAGCACGCTGCGGAAGTCGGGCTGGGTCGACTGCCACTCCCATTTCAGCGCCTCGATGTCCACCAGGTCGGGATCGACCCCGGCGCCGTCCCAGTTCCCGGCGAAGGCCCGCGCCCGCGGCCCCCACGCCGGCGCGCTGAAGCCCGCCTTGGTCGTGCGGTCGCGCACCGCCGGCGGCAGCAAGTCGCCGAGCAGGCGCCCCATGGCGTCGGCCCGGCTCGCGAACCCGGTCGGACCGCCTTCGGGCAGGAGCTCGGCGAGGACCGTCGGAACGACGAATGCATTGGTGACGGCGACGTCGTAGTGCTCGCCGATCAGTGGGAGGGCGTTGCACACCGCGGCGAACGCGCGGCTGCGGACCCAATGACGGAGCGACCCGTTCCATCGCTGCGGCCAGCGCACCGCGTCGGCCGCCAGCGCCCGGTTGACGATGCCCTCCCCCCGGCTAGTTAGCCACGGGATCGGTCCGCCGTGCCGGCGTCGCCACGCGATGGCCCGAATCGCGGGCGGGGCGAGCACCGCACCGGCGAGGGCAACGTCGCGCCGGGTCGGTCGTTCCTCGCGGTGCAGGGCCAGCACGAGGTGGGAGCCGCGGCTGCCGAACAACTCGTCGCCCCCGACGCCCGTGATCACCGCGCCGCCCCGCGCCGCCTCGAAGACCGGTGCGTGCATGTAGGCGTTGCCCGGCCAGCGCACGCCGACGTCCCGCAGGACCGAGACGGCATTGTCGCCCAGAGCGTCGAGTTCGGTACTGAGCTCGAGGACGACGTGGTCCTCGAGCTTCAGGTGGTCGATCATCACCGCCTGCCAGCGCGTCTCATCGGTGTCCGCCATCCCCGGAAATCGCATGGACACCGGGACGGGAAGCGGCAGGCCGTGGCGCCGGGCGGTGTCGACGGCGAGGGCGAGGACGGCGCTCGAGTCGCGCCCCCCGGAGAAGCTGACGACGCACGGTGTGCGGGCCAGCGCCGGGAGCAACGCCTGCTCGATGGCGGCCCGCCAACCCGCGCCCGTGGCCGGCGGCAGTGCGGCGGCGAGGCGGTCGTGGCCGAGCAACAGGTTGGACAGCACCTCGACGTCGGTCGGGACCGGCCAACGCGCGTCCACGCTGCCCATCAGACGGAGACGAGCACTGCTGCGGCGTTGTCGACGTGGACCTCGGCGACGCCGGTGACGTGAAAGGCGGCCACCGTGAGCCCGGCGCCGGCTGCGTCGGCCGCCAGCTCGTCTCGCGTGAACACGTGCACGAGGTTGGGGGACAGCGTGTCGCCGGCGTCGATGCGCTCGCGGCGGAGCGCCGATCGGATGCCGTTGGCCACCATGGCCGTCAGCTTCAGCTCGCGGTAGTCCGCGGCGCGGTGGAAGAACGACACCAGCACCGGCCCGCCGGGGGCGACGTGCGTGGCGAGCTGCGCCAACAGACGGGCGCGGCGGCTGCGGCCCTGCACCAATGACAGCGCGCCCCAGCCGAGGATGATGGCGTCGAAGACACCCATGCCGGCGGGTACGACGTCGCGCTCGACCTGCTCCACGCTGGGTGGGTACCCGTGGCGGGCGAGAAGGTCGCACGCCACCGAGACCAGTTCTGGATGGGGTTCGTAGCCGACGGCGTCGTAGCCCAGGTCGCGAAGGGCAAGCACCTCGCGACCACCACCGGCGGCCAGCACGGCGACGCGCGACTGCTGTTTGAAGTGGGCATCTACGAGCTGCCGCTCCCACCCGAACAGGCCTTGGGTGTTCCATTCGTCGCCGCGGTACATGGCGGCCCGGCTGTAGTACGTCTCGTCGAGCAGCTCGAGGTCGCGGTCGTTCAGCACGCCGAGCCAGAGGCCGTTGACCAGCCCGCGCACGCCGAAGGCGACCTTGTTCGGTAGCGCGGCGCTCGCGAGCGCGGCGGACACCAGCCGTCGACGGGGAGCCTGGCTCACAACCTGATGTTTAACGTCGGCGGAGGCGTCGCCACTGACGCACGGCCAGCCGGGTCAGCCCAATGGCCTTGCCGGGCGCATGGAGCGGGCCCTTGGCGAAGACCTCGCCGGCGAGCAGCGAGGCGCGACTAGCGCGCCCGTCCGACAACGCGTACCGCAAGCGGTGTTTCACTCCCGGCTCGACTTCGGTCATGGTCCATCTCGGGTCGAGCACCGGCTCGAGCGCGGCAAGCCGGGCCGCGCCGCCCTTGATCACGCACAGCTCGGCGGGGACCTCGGCCCCTAGGCGCGCCGCGTTCCGGAGACTGACGGCCAGGGCGGTCGAACAGGCATTGCGACGGGCGAAAGCGGCGACGCGGTCCCAGTCCAGCGTCGTGCTCTGGATCACGACGGCGAAGTCCACCGACCAGATCAGCCGTTCGAAGTTGTGGAACGGCTTGGCCGCGTGGGCGGCCAGGGCGACGAGGTCCTCTTCGGGCGGCAGCACGTAGGCGCGGGCGCCGAAGCACTCGCCCGGTCGCCGCAGGTTCCAAAGGTCCTCGCCGCGCAGCCGGTTCGACCGCTCGCCGCGAGTCGCGAGGTCTCGATGGAGCTCGAGGGGCAGGTCGGGCACGCGCTGGTGCAGGAGGTACGTGTCGTAGTGGTCGCCCGGCCGGTCCTCGACGTCGACCCACCCCGCGTGCCGGAGCCCGGCGAGCGCGGCTTGGTACTGCGCCGGCGGCAGGATCACGTCGATGTCGTCCATCGGTCGCAGGCCTGGTTCCGGGTAGAGCCGGGCGATCGCCGGACCCTTGAACAGCAGCGGTTCGAACCCGGCTTCGGTCAATGGCCCCACGATCAGGCGCAGGGCTTCGGGGAGGAGTAGCTCCTCCTGGCACCGGCGCACGGCGACGTCGTTTCGGAGGGCGCGCACAATCTGCTCGCTGATCGCGGTCGTCAGGTCCGCGGCTTGCATCGCACGCCAGAAGAGGGGACCGACGCGGCGGGACCACGCGCCGATCGCCGCCTCGTCCAGGTCGGCCCCGGCGTCGACGGCCGCGAGCACGGCGGCCGGATCCGGCGTCGGCTTGGCGGCAGCCCAGAGGAGCTGCGCGGTCGCCGCAACGCGGTCCGGCCCTCGATCCATCGTCCTCCCCAGAAGCCGTCGACCGAATCGACCTGCTCAACTCTCGCCGAGCGACAAGTTTGACACCACTTCCGCGCCTTTGTTCAGGCCGTTTGGTTACAGCTCGGTGAGCCGGACGAACTCGTCGTCCATCGGCGGCAACAGCGGCGCTCCGTCGAGTTCGACCCACGCGTGGGCCAGGAAGTTCTCACCCGGGCGAACGCCGATGACGAGCGTCGTCGCCGTGTCGCGGCGGGCGAGCAGGTCGCTCAAGACCAGCGACTGCATCAGGCAACGCGAGTCGCGGCGGAGGGCCCGCAGCGTGCGGGCGACGGCTTGGCCGAGGCGAATGCCGTCGCCTCGGTTGACCGGCGGCTGGCGGGGAGGGCTGTCGAGCGGTCGCCGCAGCGCCGTGAGCGTTTCCGGCAGCGTGGATCGGCGCTGGAGGCGGCGAACCCGCAGGTATGTCGCCGCGATCTCGGCGACGAGGCGGGCGCGGCGAGGTACGTCACCGACACGCGCTCTCAATCGATGTACCAGCGGGCTTGCAGGCGGAACAGCTCGGCGTAGTAGCCGTCCTGCGCCATCAGTGCGTCGTGCGTGCCTTGTTCGACCACGCGACCCTGGTCGAGGACGTAAATCCGATCGGCGGTACGCACCGATCCGAAACGATGCGAGATCAACAACACGCCGCGACCGGCGAAAAGTTCGCCCATGTTCGAGAACAGCGCGGCTTCCGCGCGAGCGTCGAGCGCGGCCGTCGGTTCGTCGAGGATGATCAGCGGTGCATCGCGAAAGAACGCACGCGCCAGCGCGATCCGCTGCCACTGGCCGATCGACAAGCTGCTCCCGCCGTAGAACTGCGGCCCGAGCAGCGTTTCGTAGCCGTTCACCAGTCCTTCGAGTGCGTCATTGATGCGCGCCGCCTCGGCCGCTTGGACGACACCGGCCACGTCGCCGTATCGCTCGTGGTCGCCGAGAGCGACGTTCTCGAACGCGCTCAGCTGCCAGCGAACGAAGTCCTGGAAGATCACCGCGACGCGGCGCTGCGCGCTGTCGGGATCGAGGTCGGCGGTACTGACGCCGTCCCATGTCACTGCACCCGACTCCGCGTAGTACAGGCCGGCGAGCAGCTTGGCGAGCGTTGTCTTGCCCGATCCGTTCTCGCCCACCAGGGCGACGACCTCGCCGCGGCGGATCTCGAGGTCGACGCCCTGAAGGCTCGGTTCGGCGCGGCTTGGATACCGGAACGTCACGCCCGTCGCTTTGACGGAGTCGAGGCGCTCCGGCGCCTCGAGTTGCGCGCGCGTGGCGATGAGCTTCGGGACCGCGTCGACGAACACGGAGTAGTCCTGGAGGTAGAGCGCGCCCTCGTACAGCCCCGCCGCGCTGCCGGCCACGTCGCGCAGCCTCCCCGCTAAGAGGAAGATGGCGCCCGCCGCCGAACCAGCGGCCGCCAGCGAGATGCGGTCGGCGGTGACGAGCCACACGAGAGCGCCGATAGCGCCGGCGCCGACGAGTGCGGTCGCGGCCTGGCCGAGGAGCGCGATACCGAGGCGGCGGCGCAGCACGGTGCGGAGCTCGCGGATGAGTTCGAGGCAGAGCGCGCGGTGGCGCGCCCCGAGGAAACCGCGGAGTCCGAAGGCCCGGATCTCCTGTGCCTCCTCGCGGCCGGTCAGCGCCGAGAACAGATAGGCCCGCTTGCGGTCACGCTCGGTCTGGGCGACGGAGAGGCGGTAGATCAGCCGGCCGGCTCGGGTCGTCGCCAGCCAGGCGGGGAGGAAGCCGGCGATCACGATCACGAAGAGCACCGGCTGCACGACGATGAGGGCGACGCTCACCCCGCCGACCGCGAACAAGCCGCCGACGATGCCGACGAGTCCGGTGGCCATTTGCGTCGGGCGCGCCGCCGAGCTCATCTGCGCGCGCTGAAGGCGATCGTGGAACGCGGGCGACTCGAAGGTGATGAGGTCGACGCGAGATGTCGCCTCGATCAACTGATCGGACGTGTAGGCGGCGACGAGGGCGCCGACGATGCGCTGCTGGCCCTCGAGAAACACGCTCGCCAGGTTGATCAACGCACCGACGAGCATCAGCGCGATCACCGCCGGCAGGACATCGCCGAAGGACGCGCCGCCACCCGGCTTCAACAACTCGTCCAGCAGCCGCCTGAGCAACAGCAGCTGGCCGGCCAGAGCGGAGCCGTTGACGACCTGGAGCACGGCGGCAACGAGGAACGGTCGGGGCGCCGCCCGCCGGCAGATGCCCAAGGCCAGCGCAAGCAAGGCGGGCAGCCGCCGGAGCCGGTTGTAGTCCGGCGGCCTCGTCATGTAGTCGTGGATCGTGAAGCTGGCGTCCCCCGCGCCGCCCGGCTCCATCAGCGCAGGCGCTGTTCGACGCCGCCGCTGTTCTTGCAGAGCTCGTCGTCGGAGACCTTTTCGTTGCCCGACTTGAACGAGTACGTGCCGTCCTTGCAGCGGGCCGACGCACCGCCGATGGTCGAGCCGGTGTCGCTGTCGCCCGGAAGCACAGGGCGAGATATGAGAGTCGTTGGCGTACTCCCCGTGGTGCCGTTGTCGTCGTTGTTGAACACCACGCCGTTGCTCATCGCGAGCGCGATGAACGCGACAACGGTGAACGTTGCGACAGCGACGATCCATCGGCTCGAACTCGACGACGGATGCGACTTCTGGGTAACTCGGCTCTGGCCGTTATTGGGTGCCGTGCGCGAATTGTAGGGAACGGTCAGTCGACGCGACGCGAAGAACCTCTTGACAGAAATTTCACAGAATCGTAGAAACCGCGCAGGGTTTCGGCGCGGTCCACGTTGTCTTTGTTGGCAACGGACGCGCAGCCGTTGCCGGGGAGAGGGGCATCTTGGCGGAACGCTGGATGAGGCGTTGCCTGGGGATTGCAACGGCGCTAGTCGTCGTCGCCTTTCCCTATGCGCATCTTTCGCCCGCGGGCGCGGGCCCAGTTCCGCAGCCCATTAACAGCACTTTCACCGGCCAGAACGGTGTCGGACGCATCGTTGACCCAGGTCGCCGCTGCGCGGATGGCGGAAGCGGCCAATACCGGCACATCAGCATCGAAACCCCGGTAAATCCGGTTCTATCCGCCGGACTTCCCGGCTTCTTGCGCGGCACGTTCGACGTGCACCACGACGGCGACGAGCCCGTCGGCACGCCGCTCGCCGGGCCAGCGGCCAAGGCATTCCTCCAGCCCGGCGAGTCGCACGCGACCTTCAGCAACCAGCGGGGCACCGTTCCGTTGTTGCTGACGGCGGGTACCTGCGCGGCACCGCCGCTCACCTTCGACGGCGCCAAGATCAGCGGGCCCGGCACATGGGCCATCGATGCGCTGCACGCCACGGGCGCGTATCGCCAGTCGACAGGGACCGGCACGTTCACGCTGACGAACACAGGCGTGGAGCCCGGCGCCGACAATCCGTGGTCGTTGCAGTTGAGCGGCAACATCAGCGTGCTGCAGCCGAGCTTCGGTCTCGAGGTCGTGTCCACCTCGTGGGGCAACCTCGGCGTCGACTACCTGCTGCGCAAGGTCACCGTCGTGTACCGGGTGCGCAACAACGGTCCGGGCGATGCGTTCGGCGTGGTCATGCAGGCGACCAGTACGACGACACCGGGCGTCACGCCACTCGGGCCGCAACCGCAAAACCTTGGCGACCTGCTCGCCGGGGAGTACACGACGTTCTCCGTTCGCTACCAGTTCACCCTGCTCGCCGGCCCGTGCAAGTTGGTCATCCTCGGATGCGAGTTCGACACCTACGTGACAGTGAGCATGCCTGACGCCCTCGATAAGGCCGACGTTCCGTCCCCCACCCGCGGCGCGCACATCACCGCCCCGAACTTCCCGCCGCCGCTGTGAGCCGGATCCAACGCAACCGGAAGCTCGCCGTCGCGTTCATGGGCGCGCCGATGGCGCTCATGATGTTGCTCGCGGTGATGGGAACGCTCCTCGGAGGCCTGCTGCGTGCCGCCCCGGCATCAGCGGTCCCCGTCCCCGTACCCGTCTACGAGATCGAGGCGGTGTCGGGAACCCACCACGCCAGCCTCCTCAACCTCCCGGTCGGCCAGCCGGGTGTGATCCAGGCGCCGATGCCGGTTGACGTCGACGGCGACCTGGTGCCGGACGTCCTCGTCGCGGTCAACCTCATCAACGTCGACGGGCTCTTCTTCAACCCGCCGCAGATCGGCCAGTTCATCGCGCCGAACATTCAGATCAACCGGCTCATCACCGCGCCGGTGTTGGGCCAGAGCAGCCCGCCGCTGCGCATCAACATCAAGATGATCATCAAGGACGTCGGCGGCAGCCAGCCCGACATGATCTTCCGCTTCGGTTACGACACCGGCGCCGGCGGCACGATCCCGCAGTTCTGGAAGGCGACGGTCGCCGGCCTCGACAAGATGTTCAACCCGATCCAGGCCGTCATCGACACGACCGGCCAGCAGCTTGGGCTGCATCCCGGCATCGAGGAGTTCCGCCTCGGTCCGATCGCCGCGCCGTACCAGGGCCCGCTTTCGATCATCGGTGGCTTCCAGCAAGGTTCCACCAACGCCAACATCGACCTCAACTACCGGCCGTTCCCGAACGCGGTGCAGGTCACGTACGGCACCGACAGCCAGGGCCAGCACATCACGTACTCGCATGGCGTCGATACCGAGGTCGACGTCACGTCCAAGCTCAGCCTGACGACGCCGACCCAGACGGTGAACGGCGTCGCACGCGTCGACCGTATGCCGCGCGCCATCGCGCTCGATCTGAACCAGACCGACACCGGCGGCACGGTCGACTACCACTCGAAGCCCAACGCTCGACTGCCCGACGTACAGGTCGACCTCACGACGACGACGACCGGCAAGCCGCCATTGGTCGCGCGGGCCGACATCGAACAGCTCCCCGCCGTCATGCACGGCGAGTGGAACATCAACGCGGCGTCGAAGCAGGCCCACGCCAAATTCACGGCGTCGGGCACGGGCATCGGTGCTATCGAGGCCAAGATCGCGAACTACCTCGGGAACCCCACCAAGCTCGTCCCGTGGATCCCGGACCAGCGCCAGTACGCGAGCTTCCAGCAAGTACCAATAACCGGCGGTACTGAACAGCTCATCATCGGCCGGGCCGAACGACTGAGAGACATCAGCTTCGACCAGGTCGGCGGCGGCTACAAAGCCCACGCGGGCATTGGCGACGGCGAGGTTCCATTCGTCGGCCACATCGGCATCGACCAGCGGCCCACGGGACCGCTGATTGAAGGCCGCGCCCAGATCGCGCCGCTCCCGGACTCGATGGACATGTCGTTCACGCCGCCCGGCGCGAACCAACTCACCGATCCCCTGAAGGTTGTCTACGACGCGTCCAAGAGCATCGACGTCGATGCCCACTTCGAGCTGCGCCAACCGACGGCGGTGGCCAACGCGGTGTGTGGCGCGGCGGGCACCGTTTGCGCCGACTTCCAGGGCCGCACGATTCCCAAGCACATCGAGGCGCGCGTCCGTAACGGTCTGACGACGCCCGAAGGCAACCCGGAAAGCCGCATCGAGGTCGATCACGGCCTGCCCACCGATCCTCCCGGGAACCAGCCCGACTTCCGCGCTGACGTCGCCCTCGGCCCCCAAGGTCCCGCTGACGTTGCGCCGCTGTTCGCCCATGCCGAACTCGACGGGCTCTCTCGGTACTTGCGCCTCCGGATGGTTCAAGGTGCCGACGAGACGCTGCAGCGACTCGAGTTCCACACCTGCGATTACAACTACACAACGCGCACCTGCGCGACCGGCACCGAGGATGAGATCGGCGCGATCCGCGCCGCTGTGCGCGACTGGATCACCCGCCCGGCGAACCTGCCGCAGCCCGTCTCGCCGGCACCGAACTTCATCGGCGTAGCTGCTCGCGGCGACGACGCCAATGCCAACCTCGTCAACTTCGAGGCCATCGCCCGCATCGTCCACATCAAGGAAGTGCAGTACGCCAATTCGGGCGGCCTCTTCGGGGCACGCGCGCGCATTGGCGGTGGCGGCAACCTGGCCGTGGACGCCGATATCAAGGGCATCCGCCTCCCGGCGATCCTGCCGGCCGGCCAGCGCATCGATCTGGCCGCCAAGGCCCTGGTCTATCCGCTGCCGGACGAAATCAATATCTGCTTCCAGAACAGCGGCGGCCCCCTGGTCGCCGGCACCGATCCGTTGACCCAGGCGTGCCAGGAAGCCCAGCCGTTCGAGGACCAGACGCTCACCAAGTCGCCGATCGTCTTCGACTGGCATGCGTCGTCACCGTTCTCGACAATCGCGTCCGCCCGCATCCACCTCGACAAGGCCACCCCCACGCTCGCTGACGACGTGGTGGCCGCGGCCAACCTCAAGATCGAGAACATCCCGACGTTCCTGACCGCGAAGGTCAACGTCCCCACCGGCGACAGCAGCGGTCCGGTGCGCGTCCTCACGGTCGGCCCGCCGGCGAGCAGCATCAACCTCGGTCTGCACGGCGAGTTCGGTGTGGGCGGTGCGAGTTGCAACGATCCCGACCCGGCCCACGACATCGCCTGCGCCGACGCGACCGTGACGCAGCTGCCGACCAACTTGTCGGCCCTGTTCGACAGCACGAAGAACGCGACACGTGTCGAGTTCCATGCGTGCAACTACCTGTTCTTCGACCCCTCGCCGAGTTGTAAGTCGGGCACTGCTGGAGAGATCGGCGTTCTGGCCGTCGACGGCCACCTCGTCAAGGGTCACCCGGGTCCGCTCGGCGTCCTCGAGCCGACCACCGATCAGCACGCGTTCCTGCAATACCGCCAGCCGGGCCCGAACGACATCGCGCTCCGCGGGCGCGCCCGGTTCGAGAAGATCCGCAGCGTCTTCTACAAGCAGTCCAACGACGGATTCGACGCCGGCTACGACATGGGCACCGGCCTCAAGCCACTCGAAATGAAGGTCCAGGCCGACACGCGCACCGGCTCGCTGCCGGACGTGCTCGGCCTCCTCGCGGCTGCCGAACTGCTCATCACGAACCTGCCGTCCAAGATCACCGTGCGCCAGCACGGGCCGGGCGACGGGCCCAACTCCGATCCGATGGTGCTGACGTACGACGCATCGGCCCCGATCCGTGTGCAGGCCCACGCCCAGGTGTTCCGCGCCGCGGCGGGGGCCAACGCGGCATGCGGGGACGAGGCAACCGCGTGCGCCACGCTCGACCTCAAACGCGTCCCGAGCCATGCGGAGGTCACGGTCGGCCAGTCGGAGACCATGCCGGCCAGCGCCGGTGCTCCGATCGATCACCACACGAAGGTCGATTTCGAATCCAACTCGCCGATCGGCGCCAAGCCCGACCTGATCGTCGACGCCGTAGTCGGTCTCCCGAGCACCACTCCTGTGGTGGGTCACGTCCCGATTCGCGCCCACGCCGAATTGCTCGGTCTGCCGCGCTACGTGACGATGCACATGGACGAGCACGTCACCAACCCGGGCCAGACCAACGAGCAGCGGGACCTCCAGAAGGTCTCGATCCGGACCTGCAAGCTCAACAACTCGGACGCGTGCACCGCCGGCACCGAGGATCAACTCGATTCACTGTTCGTCGAGGCCCAGAACTTCCTCGTCCGCCCGCTCGACTTCCCCGCCCCGAACCACGGCATCACCGAACCGCTATGGGCGACCGTCGCCGCGCGCGCCAAGTTGTTCCAGGCCGCGGTGAACCTGCTTCACATCCGCGAAGCCACCTACGTCAACCACCTCGCCCAGAGTGCGAAGGGCTTCCGCGTCCGCGTCGGCGACAATCAGAACCTTCAGGCCCGCGTCGACATCAAGAACTTCCCGCTCGGCAACCTCAATGTCGGCGACCTTCCGATCCAATCGGCGACCGCTGACGTTCTGGCCGACCTGCTGATCAAGCCGCTCCCTGACGACATCCGCATCTGCATGCGCGAGTCGAACAAGGCACTCGTGGCGCCGTCGGGCGACGTCATCACCGACCCGTGCGAGAACAACACGCCGTTCAACAACATCGGCCAGCCCGATCACACGCCGATGTCGTTCGCGTACCGCGCCAGCGTGCCGATCAACCAGATCAAGGTGAACGTCGACGCCGCGCTCAATGGCCTGTCAACGGCCGTCGGCAACCCGCCGATCGAGGCCCGCCGCCTGCACGGTGAACTGACCCTCGACAACATCCCCGAAGAGATCACCGCCCACATCCTCACGCCGGCCGACGACGTCAACGGCAACGCCAAGGGCCCGCTGCGCGTGCAGTACGACGCACCCGGCGCCGGGCCCGGCATCAACGTGCACTTCCGCGCCCACCAGACCCAGGGCGACAGCATCTGCCAGGACCCGCGGCCGTCGGCGACCGCCATGTGCGTCGGCGCCGACCTCATCAACCTGCCGAAGCATCTCTATCTGCGTTACGAGCCCGACAAGCTGTCCGACAACTTCCACGCCGAGACCGACTCGGACACCGGGAAGATGGACTTCAAGAACCTCGAGCTGTCGTCGGTGAAGCCCAAGCTCGACAACACCGGCGCGCGGATCCCTGGCAAGGCCGACGTCCTCGTCGCCACCGGCGAGATCCTCGGCATCGACGACCAGATCGTCGTCGACGGCAACATCAACATGCCCCACGACCCGAACAAGGCCGGGTCGATCGACCTCACGGCCAGCATCCGGATCGACGCCATCAATGCCGTCGTGCGCAACTACATCGCGCCCGATCCGTTCACCGCGGCTATCCCGGCCCGGCCGGTCTACAAGGACAACGTCAACTCGCCGGCCAACCTCAACAGCTTCACCGTCCGCGCCCGGCCGCTGCCTGATGGCTCGCCGATCTTCAAGGCCGAGGCGTCGATCAAGAACGTCGCCGGCTTCGGCTTCCATCAGATCGCCGACAACGCTGGTGAGCCCACCGGCACCAACGTCGTCAACATCGACTTCGCCAAGGACTTCGCAGCTCGCGCCTTCGCCGACATCGTCCTCGCCGACGCCACGCATATCCGCGGCGACGTCCTTCTCGAGCACATCCCCGCCGGACTCCAGTTCTGCTTCCGGGGCGCTCGCCCGACCAACCCGACCGCCGCAGCCGGCCAGCCGGTCACGTTCTGCGACGACAACACGGCGACCACGCCGCAGGACGGCGCGTTCCAGTTCCTCGGCACGCCGGCCAACCCGGGTCTCACCGGCCTCGACGTCGACGCGTTCCTGCGTGCGGCGGCGCCCGGTGGCACCGACATCGTGTCGGGTCGCATCAACATCACCGGCATCCCGTACCGGGTCGACGGCATCCTCCCGAGCGAGCACAACGGCGGCAAGCTCGACGTCCAGGGCAAGAACCACGACGGCGATCCGCTCGGCATCAAGCAGATCAAGTTCAACGTCGCCAGTTTCGACTTCCCGTCGGGGACGAGCAGCGATCTCCAAAGCGGCTACACGTCGTCGGCGCCGGGCTTCGTACCGCTCACCAACCAGTCGTCGCCGTTCCCGCCGCCCACGCCCACCACCGAGTACACCTCCGCGGTGGCCGAGGGCGACCCGGCCGGGTCGTTCGACTTCCAGGCCGTCGGCCGCCTCGGCGACGCCGACGACTCGGTGTCCAGCTCGCGGCTCCAGCGCATCTATTCGTCGGCCACGGCGTGCGCCAACCGCGACAACCGGCCGGACTTCCCGCTCTTGCCGACCAATGACGGCGTGTCGACCTACCGCTGCATCGGTGCCGACCTCCAGCAGACGAACCCGTCGGTCAAGGATCCGTTCGCGCTGTCCGCCGTGTACAAGACGGCCGACGGCAACATCGTCCAGCTGCGCGACGCCGGCATCAACGACCTGCCGCCGTTCTTCCAGGTCGACATCGCCAAGACCAAGCTCTCTGACGGGCCCAACAACGCCCTGCGCCGCCGGTGCGGCAGCGTGGCGTCCGAGACGACGCTGTACAACAACACGCACAACCCGGACATCACCCAGTCGCAGGCCGCCGCCACCGTCGTCGACTGCATGCCGCCGCTGGTCCGCTTCGACCAGCCGCTCAGCGACGCCTTCCTGTTCGGCGTCGGCGAGTTCGGTAAGCCCGAGGACCTGGCAACGCTGGCCGGCACCAACCCGGTCGAGGCGCTGGCCAATCTCAACGACCTGCCGCGCGGCGACGGCTGGGGCGCGACGACCGGCAATAGCGACGAGCTCAAGGGCATCCGGGCCAAGGCCATCACCGTCGATCCGGACGCGGCCGTCGACAACGACGAACGCACCGCGGCACGCGTGTCGTTCCGCCTGCCCATTCCGCAGTCCGTCACGGTGGATCAGGTGCAGTCCGAGTCGGTGCACAAGGAAAGCGACGCCGACCACTTCTTCGACGGCAGCGACATGCGGTTCCACTACGTCGTGCGCGACGCCGCCGGCAACACGATCGGCAACCTGGGTGAGCTGTCGGCCATGTATCAGGCGGGCGACGGCAGCCAGGTGCTGCTCAGCCGGCCGTGCCGGGCCAACCCGCACGAGCGCGTCAGCAATACGTCCCTGTTCGGCAACTTCACCATCGACACGCCGCTCGACTGCAACACCGACTACGTGCACGGTCTGCTGATCCCGGGTGAGATCGGCATCTCGATGTACAACCGGACCAACCGCGGCACCGGCCAGAAGTACATCCAGATCGACGGTCGCTTGAGCACCGATGAGTCCGCCGCGGTACGCCTCATCGGCAACAGCCAGTCGGTCGGTCGCATCGAGGCCGAGATCAAGAACATCCCTGGCCCGAACGACAAGAACGGCAACCCGGATCCCAACGTCGGACCGGACGACGCCACGTTCCGCGTCGCCTTCCTGATGAAGGGCGAGAAGGAGACGCCGCCGACCGGCACGCCGCCGACGCCTCCGGCCCCGCCGAGTGAGTGCGTGCTCTGCATCACCACCAACGTGTTCCTGGCCCAGGCGTTCGTCTCATTCAACTTCTGGCCTGACACGACGAAGGCCAAGGCCCGACTCGTCGAGGCCACGCTGAACCACGACGGCGCCAAGAACGGCCTCGAGACCCACTCGTTCAACGCGATCAAGTCCGGTGGGCCGGTCGCGCAGACCAACGCGGCGATCGAGGCCGACGCCTACCTGCTCGTCAACCCGCTCAACATCTACGGCTACCTCAACCTGGCCCCGACGCTCAAGAACCTCGGTCATCAGGCCGTCCAGTGGGTCGTCGACGCGCTCGATCTGCCCGGTTGGGTCGAGGACATTCTCGATCTCGTCGTCGACGTCATCGCCGACCTGCTCGCCAGCCTGGTGAACCTCGACTTCACAGTCGAGTCACGGCTCGACGCGTCTCTCGAGTGGCGAACGTCGCACGCCACCATGCGGCAGAACCTGCTGCACGTGAAGATGATCAACAGCGGCAGCGCGTCTGACGGGAGCGGCGACACCACCCTTGGGCCGATCGACTGGTACGTCCACCAGCTCAAGCTGAACGCCAACCTCGGCATCACCATCCACACGCCGTGGCCGTTCCCCGACATCAACATCGGGCTCACGTTCCTGACCCTGTACTACATACCGGTCGGCGACTTCATCGTGCCGTTCCTCTTCAAGTACCTGAAGTGCAGCGGCAGCTTCTGGGATCTGGTGACGACCGACCTCGGCCCGGCATTGCCAGGCGACACGATCAGCGCCGGCCCCGGCGAGACGGACAACGTCGTGATCTGGCCGCTGTGGGAGCCGCGCCTCATCCTGGGCGGCCTCATCGGCAACCTCATCAACTCGGTGCCGCAGCTGCGCAACCTCGGTGGCCTGTTCTTCTGCATCCCGGGCGCCGACGACGGCGACATCCCGCTTGGTGCGCCCGGTGACACCTTCAACACCGTGTCCGGTGGCCTCTGGCCGCAGCACCCGATCTTCAATTCCGACGCCCTGGCCGACAGTGCTCTCACACCGGGCGCCCCGGCCGGCATTGACCCGCCGCCCGCGGATCCGCCGCCGCCGCTCGACTGCAACCAGGTGCCGACACCTGTCGGTTGCCCGCCGCCGCCCCCGCCGCCGGTGAACGGGCCCGACTACACCGTGTTCGCGGGCACCACGCTCGCCATGTGCGGCCTCCACGCCTTCGGCGACCTCACGATCCAGGCCGGCGCGCCTGGCGGCACGATCGCCATCGCCACCGCGGCCGATCCGGCCAACCCGACCGGCACCGGCGCGAACTGCGCGGCGGCCGACGTCGGCAAGCTCGTCATCACCACCGACACCCTCACCAACCATGGGGTCATCGACGGCAACCTCACCCAGCCGACGCAGCCGTCGGTCGGAACCCCGCCGGTCGCGACGACGTCGGCCACGGGCAACGCGGGCGCCGGCCACGGTGGCGCCGGCGGCGCGGGCACGCCAGGTACGGGTGGCCCCGCCTACTCGCTGACGGGTAACGCCAACGCCGAGAAGAACCAAGCCACCTCCGAAGTCGGCGCGCCGGGCGCCGCGACCTCCGGCAGCCGGCCCAAGGGCGGCGGCCTGATCCAGCTGCTCGCCAACGACTCCATCGTCAGTGACGGCACGATCCGCTCCGACGGCGACAACGGCGTCGCCAACACGACCGGTGCATGCGCCGTCGACGGGCCCGATTACATCGACAACGCGCCGACCGGCGGGCCCCGAGGTCCGGAGGATCCGCTCGTCCACCATGCGAACACCGGGGTAGCTGCACCGGCTGGCGCAGGTTCAGGCGGCGGCATCGTCCTGTCCGCACCGACGGTCGACGTCCGCGGCACGACGGCGTCGGAGATGCACGCCAACGGCGGCAACGGCGCGGACAGCAAGAAGGGTTCCAGCGGCGGCGGCGGCGGCGGCGTCGTGAAGATGCTCGGCCCGATCCTGCTGTTCGACGCTGGGTTCACGCCGGCGGTGACCGGCGGGTCCGCGGGCGCCAACCAGTGCAGCGGCGACGGCGAGAGCTCGGCCGGTGGCGCCGGCGGTAGTGGCGTCAACATCGCGGTGGCCACACCGACCGCCCAGGCCGGGAATCCCGCCTCCTTCTGGAACAACGGCAGCAGCGTGACGGTGCCCTTCCAGGCCAAGGCCGCCTACCAGAACGCCGGCGGCTACGACGTCGTGCTCTGCGGCCTGCACAGCACGATCACGACTGCCCCGGCCAGCGGCAACCTGGCCGACCGCTTCACCGTGCCCGGTTCCAACAGTCCGACGAATCCATGCGGGGCCGGCGCGAGTCAATTGGCGACCAAGACGATCCCGTCCGGGGTCGCCAACGCCGAGCTCGAGTTCGGTGACGCGCTCGCGACCATCACGTTCAGCCGGCCCAACGTCGCCGACAACGGCATCTGGGGCCTGTACGCCATCGCAGTGCGGCCGACGAACAACTGCGCCGGCGCGGCTCCGACCTGCGCGGTGTCGCGACTCCCGCAGCCGCAATTCGACCCGTCGACGAACACCACGAATCCGGCCAGAGTCGAGACCGTCCTCGGAATCGACAACAGCAACCCGACCGTGTCGATCACTGCGCCGCCGGCCGGCTTCCTGACCAAGAGCGTCGCCGTGACGTTCAGCTTCGATCCGCAGGATCAGGACACGCCGACCAACCAGGCGCTGTCCCATGTGGTGAAGACCGAATGCCGCAACACGGCGCCGGTTGTAACGCAATTCGTCAACTGCGCCAGTGGTGCCTCGTTCAACCTCGTTCCGGGTAACGGTGCGAAGACGATCCAGGTCCGCGTCACCGACGGTGCGGGCAATACCGCCACCGCGTCGAGGAGCGGCATCCTCAGCAACTCGCCGCCGACCGCGACCGCGACAATCCAGTTCGCGCCGAACGGCTCGAACGGTTGGTACACGCCGAACGTGGCACCTGGCAACGCGCCGACGATCACGATCAACGGCTACAGCCAGGGCGACGGCGTGCCGGCCGAGGCCTCGAGCAGCGCCAGCACCGGGCCGTTCCGCTACCGGTTCGACAACCTGCCTGAAGAGGTCTGCACCGCAGCTCCGTGCACCGTCCCCGCGTCGTACATCTCCGGGCTGCCCGCCGGAACCCACCAGTTCCACTTCGCCGCCGTCGACGCCCTGGGCAACCGCCTGTACGGCACGGCGATGCAGGTGATGACGCCGATCAAGTGGGATCCGGACAAGCCGACGAGCGAGCTCGACACCGTGCCGGCCGCACCGAACGTCACCGTGAGCGGCAACGGGTGGTTCACCACCAAGCCCTTCGTCGTCGTCTCGGCGCTCGACGCCCTCGGCGGCGCCGGACTGAACGAGGTCAAGTACCGGATCGACGGTATCGGGGCCTTCCAGAACTACGTCGTCACCAGCCCGCCGCAGCTCAGCAACGGCATCCACAGCGTTGAGTTCTTCTCGACCGACCTGGCGGGCAACGTCGAACTGACCAAGACCGTCGACAACCTTCGGGTCGACGACGCCGCACCGGATTCAACGCTGACCAAGGCTCCGGCGGCGCCGAACGGCTTGGCCGGCTGGTACGTCGGCACCGTGCCGACTGTTTCGGTCGGTGGCTTCGACGACCACGGTGGTACCGGTGCTCCGACCACGGGGATGCTCACCTACCGGGTCGACAACGGCAACGACATCTTGTGCAACGCCCCCTGCAACGTCGCCCCGTCGCTCTTGGGCACCGGCCAGCACCTGGTTGGCGTCCGCGCCACTGACGCGGCCGGCAATGTGCATGTCGAGGGCGGCGAGATCATCAAGGTCGACGTGGACGCACCGCGGACCACGGTCTCGATGCGCTCGCCCAACCCAGACGGGCTGAACAGCTGGTATCTGTCGCGGCCGTACATCGTGCTCGACGCCACCGACCAGCCGGCCGACTACGGCCACGTGCTCCCGTATGGCTCCGGCATCGCCGCCAAGCAGTTCCAGTTCGACGGTGTCGGGCCGTTCCTCCCCTATATCGGCCCGATCCAGGTCGTCGGCGAGCATTCGTTCTGCGCCCGTTCGATCGATGTCGCCGGTAACGTCGAGACGCCTGTTTGCCTGCCGGCCGTCAAGGGCGACGACGCCGATCCGACGACTGCGATCAGCGTGGCCGGTACCTTGGGCGGCGCGGGCTGGTACGTCAGCTCGGCTGTCGTCACCCTGACGTCCAACGACCCGTCACCTGGCTCCGGCCTTACTGAGATCGGCGCGATCGGCACGCCGTGCTACGACGTTCCGGGTACGCATCCGGCCGCCGGCACTTGTGTCTCGGTCGACGGCCGCCCGTTCGTGCCGTACCTCGCGCCGCTCACGCTGAACGAGGGCGTCCACTACATCCAGGCGTACAGCATCGACGCCGCCGGTCGCCGCAGCGTCTCCGACGTGCGGTCCGTGTTCGTCGACAAGTCCCCGCCGGTCACCACGGCCCGCACGCTGCCGCCGTACTCGGCGCGCAACGGGTGGTTCCGTGCCGTCCCGCGGGTGATCCTGCGGGCCGCCGACGGCGACCAGAACAGCGGCGTTCTCCAGACCTTCTACAAGATCGGTAGCGGCGCCTACGTGCCGTACACCGGGCCGTTCGACATCCCCAACACCAGCCTCACGACGGTCAGCTTCTACAGCGTCGACGCCGCCGGCCTCCAGGAGACGCCGAAGACGATCGACTTCAAGGTCGACACGATCCCGCCGATCGCGCTGGCGACGAATCCTGAGCCTGCGCTGTGGCTCCAGATCCTCAACATCCTGGGCAACCTGCTCGGCCTCTCGCCGGCGCAGGCCAAGCTCCACTGGACCATCGGCGACAGCCTCTCGTCGAAGGCCACGGTGCGGGTGATCATCTACGACGTCACCGGCAATGTGGTCCGCCAGCTCGACGGTGGGGCGGCCGACAACGGCAGCCAGGTGTGCAGCCCGACCTGCACGATCACGCCGGGCGTCAACCTCAATGGCTACACGGCATGGGACGGCAAGGATTTGAGCCTGACCGGCATCGTGGGAGTGGGTCTTTACTTCTATCGTGTGGTCGTGACCGATGACGCCGGCAACGTTGCGCAGAGCGGAGAATCCAAGCCGATCCAGATCAAGGCCAGCCTCGGCATCCTGTGAGGCGATGGTGGGTCGCCGCCGTGATCTTCGTGGCGGGGACGGCAATAGGTGGAACGGTGGTTTGGGTCGTTGCACGCGACGACGGCGGCAGCGGCTCGTCGACGAAGCTTGCCGCCGACAAGGCCAAGCCGTCCGCACCCGCCCAAGAGCTCCTCGACCGAATTGCTGCCGGTGAGAAGGGCACGTACCACGTGCGCTACACCTACAGCGGCAGCTCGGGCACGAGCGCAGTGATGGAGGTATGGCGTAAGGCTGACCGCGTCCGGCGTGACCTCACCGTCGTGTCGCCGGTCGAGGGCACGGCCAGGACCCAGGAGTTCCTCGAGAACGGCACCCTCGTCCGATGTCTGCTCATCGGCGACAGCCCGTGGCAATGCACGGGCGCCGACGTGCGGACGGCCAGCGCCCTTCGGGACCCGCTCAACGGCGTCAACCACGACGTCGCCGGCAAGACCGTCCAGCTGACGACCGAGAACATCGCCGGACAGAGCGCCAAGTGCTACTCGATCATCCCGGCGACGACCGCGTCGTCGGGCGCCAAGCCGACGCAGTTCTGCTTCTCGGCCGAGAGCGCCCCGCTCCGCATCGACGGTGGCGACGGCAAACCGGTCGAAGCCACGGACTACGACCTGAAGGTCGACGACTCGGTGTTCACGTACCCGGCGAAGGTCGCGGGTCTCGCCTCGACGTGACCGACTTCATCAAACAACGTTGGATCGCGGTCGCCGCCGCCGCGGTGCTCGTGCTTGCAGTCATCGCCTACTTCGTCGTGCGCGACGACGGCGACAAGAAGCCCGCCAAATCGGTCGCCGTCGTGCCGCAGCTCGACACCGGCGGCCTGGCCCTCGCCAGCCTGTTGAAGTCCGGCCGCACCGTCACGTACCACGCGACGTACACGTCCAAGTCCGATGCCAAGGTGTCGGGCGGCACGGTGGCGTTGGAGATGTGGAACACCAAGGGCAAGAGCCGCGTCGACACCACGTTGACCACGCCCGACCGCAAGGTCGTTCACACGGCGAGCATCCTCGCCGACGGCAAGGGCGTCGCATGCCGGCAGCCGCCCGGTGAGAAGTGGTCATGTGCATCGGTGCCGCCCCCCGCGGAGGGCGACCCCGCGGGTCTGGTGGAGTCGATTCGCGGCAAGTTGGCCGGACGATCGGTCACCCAACGCAGCGAAAAGGTCAACGGCGACGATGCGCGGTGCTTCCGAGTCAGTGCCGTCGCCGGCGCCGAGGCGCTCGACGTCTGTGTGGACCGCCGGGGTGTCATATTGCGACTGGTTTCCGACGAGGCGCGCATCGAGATCGCCAAGCTCGACACCTCGGTGCCCGGCAGCGTCTTCGACCCACCGGCGTCGCCCGGCAAGTGAACGACGCCGCGCCGCCCAGCGCGGCGAAGTCGCCGGGGCGAACAGTCCTGAAGACAGTCGCCATCGTCCTCGGCGGACTCGTGGGGCTGGCGCTGGCCGTTGCCGGCGTGATCGGTCTCGGATTGCTCTTCTGGTTGTTACTCAGAGAGATGGCGGTCGCCGTCGGCCGCGCCATCGTCGACGCCGTCAAGGACGCGTTCAACAACCGCAGTTGACGTAGGGCGCGTAGTCAGATCTAGCCAATCCGGGCATGGCAAATGACCTGTTGGTGCCATTGTTCGGCCGTCACGCTTTACGTACCTTCGACGCAGTTCGACCTGCATGGGCGGGTCGGCGCGAGGGAGATCTCCGTGGCGAAACTTCGGTCGTTGCTTGCCGCGCCCATAATTGCGAGTTCGTTGGCGCTCGTCGCCGCGACGGGACCCGGCGTGCGCGCCGCGTCGGCACCCAGTCCTACGCCCCAGCGGCTCAAGCCGATGACCCCAGAAGTCACTGCATCGGGCGGCTCGCTGGACGCCGGCGTGAAGGTCGGCCGCGGTCGTGACTCGGTAGTGCCGCCGATGACCGCTCCGTCAGGTGGTCCGGTCCCGACACCGGCCCCCGGCGCGACGAACGCGGCCGAGGAAGTCTCACCGACCCTCCGCTGGGTTGCGAACCCCGACGGAACCCGCACTGCGCAACTCACCCAGCGGCCCGTTCGCTTCAAGAACACGAAGGGCGAATGGCAGGACATCGACCTCTCACTCGCTACGCAGGCCGATGGGACGCTCGCGGCCAAGTCGGCGCCGAGCAGTATCAAGCTCGGTAGCGCGCGCGCCGCCAGCGTTGAACTGGCATCGGCCTCTGGGACGTTCTCGCTCGGGCACGACGCGGCCACGGACGCAGCGCGGAACATCGGCGGGCTCGGCAACACGAGCGGTCGATTCGTTGACGCGTTCGGTCCCGGTCGTGACATCGTCGAGACCATCACGCTCGACGGCTTCGAGGAATCCTTGGTGGTCGCCGCCCCTGGCGGGGCCTCGACGTGGCAGGACCAATTCACGGTGCCCGCGGGCGTGACCGCTCGCCAAGGCGCCGCCGGGGTCGAGTTCGTGAGCCGCGCCGGCAAGGTCGTCGCCCAATTCGGGGGAGGTCTCGCTCACGATTCGACGCCGCTCCCGTCCGGCGACGGCGTCGTGTCATCGGTCGCGACGAAACTCGCCGGTCAGACCGGCAGGACCGTCAAGGTCGACGTTTCCGCAGACGCCGCTTGGTTGGCTGACCCGGCCCGGGTGTACCCCGTGACGATCGATCCATCCTTCACGACGTCGCAGGCTGGCAACTACGACGCGTACGTGGACTCGTCGTGGCCCAACCAGCCGGAGGGCCCGTACGACCCGACTGTGCTGAAGATCGGAACGTGGAACGGTGGCGGTCAGATCACGCGCACGTACCTCTACTTCGACATCTCCTCCATCGGCGCCGCGCAGATTACGGGCGCTTCCCTGAACATGTACGAGACGTACTCCTTCTCGTGCAGCGGCTCGTTCCCCGGCGTAACGGTGCAGGGGGCCGCCGGCCCACGTTTCTCGGACCAAACCGTCACCTGGAACAACAAGCCCGGGGCATCCGGGGCGGCCGCCACGTCGGGCGGATTTGGCTATGGCTACTCGAGTTCGTGCCCGGCGCGCGCCGTCACGCTCCCGGTCGACACGGCCACGGTCCAGGGCTGGGCCAACAGCGCCGGCGCGAACAACGGCCTGATTGTCTCAACGAACGAAGGCACCAACTACGGCTGGAAGAAGTTCGCGTCGGCCGAGGCCGGCATTTCGCCCCCGACGCTCAACGTCACCTACACACCGCCCCCGCCGACACCGGCGAACGTCGTCGCCACGCCCGCGAATGCGACGTCGGCCAACGTGTCGTGGTCCGCGGCGACCGGAGCGACGGCCTATGCCGTTCAGGTGATCGACAACGGGGTCGGCGGCCGCGTCGACTACCCCGGCAACGTCACGAGCTACAACTTCGGCAGCCTCACGACGGGGCACTCGTACTCGTTCCTGGTGTGGGCCGGCAACGGGGCGGGATGGGGGAATCCGGGTTCGTCCGGGACGATCAACCTCAACCCGCCGACGGTCGCCGTCACCCTCGTCGGCGGCCAGACCGTGGTGTCGCGCGGCCAGGCGGTCACCTACCAGATCGCGGTGACCAACCCACAGACGACGACCCAGACGATCTCGTCGGTGACCGATACGTTGCCCGCGCTCGTGTTCGGCCAGGGATCGCAGCTGCTCAAGGACTCCGTCGACTGCGCGGCTAGCGGGCTGTGTTCGTTGATCAACAACTCGACGTTCTCCGCCGCAGCCTTTACCGTCGCCGGCGGCGCTACGACGATCTTCAAGATCACCGGCATTGCCGTCGGTTCGGACCGCGGCTGTCAGGGCGTCGAGAACGTGGCCAGCGCCAACAGCGCGTTCGGGTCGGGGTCCGGCGTTCTGCCGCTCGTCGTGTGTGACACCGGCCTTGGCTCGGAGGACTGGTGGCAGTACTTCGGTGTCGACCCCGGGTTCCAAGGCCAGGCCAAGGTCAACGCGGCCAACGGCAACCTCGTCCTCTCGCAGATCGACGCCACGCCGGTGCAGGCGCACGGCAAGTTCGACTTCGTTTTGCGCCGCACGTACAACAGCCAGGACACCTCGCTCATCAGCCTGCCTGGCTCACTCGGCGCGGGGTGGACGTTCAACATCGCGCAGCTGGGAGATCTCACTTCATCCGGCGTTGGCGCTGGCGGCCTGATCGTGCCCGCGGGGACGACCTACAGCAACTGGTTCAGCGTCACCATGGTCGATCGCGACGGGACTCGCCACGTGTTCACCCCGTCGGCGTGGACGAACGCGGTCGGTCCGCTGGCGATCGGCTCAGGTGGCCTGGGAACGGTCGTCACTGGCGCGCTGAGCGAGCTGATCCCAAAGGTTCTTGCCGTCCCGGCTGGGTTCACGCATCTGTGCACTGACTTCACCTACCAACCACCGGCCGGCGTCCATCTCTCGCTGTGGCGCTACCTTGCCGTAAACGCTCCCGGCGTGGCGAATCCATGCGGCGTGCCGTGGGCATACGCCGGAACGATCGCCGCCGGCTACGCCGCGGTCCGGCCTGACCGTGTCCGGTACGAGTTCAACGCGCTCGGACAGATGGTCGGCATGACCGACGGCAACGGCAACCATCTTCGCTACGCGTACAACGCGGTGGGCCTCTCCGACGTGTGGGAATCGAACTCGTGCGCCGGTCCGGCCAATTGCCGCGGCTATCACCTCGTGTACTCGAGCCTCGATCCGACCAACTGCCCCGTCGATGCCGCGTACGCGAGCGGATCGGTGACGTGCGTGAAGGATCCGGGGGGCCGCACGGTTCGCTATGTCTTCGACAACGCCAATCCGAAGCACCTCATGAAGGTCGTGACCCTCGGCGTCAACAACACCGACGGCTCCCTCAATACGGTCGCGGTGCAGGCCTACACGTACCAAGGTGTCGCCGGCGCGAACTGCGGCGGCAGCGCGAACCAGATGTGTTCCGCCTCAGATCCCCGGACGGACAGCGGCAACCACATAACGCGTTTCGCGTACACCGCGAACAAGGTCAACCTGATCGATCCCAACCAAGCCGGGCTCGAGGACGGGCTCACCGGGTGGTATCCATGGGTGAACTCGTCGATCACCCGCACGACGGCTCAGGCGTTCGATGGCAACAGCGCGATGGCCATGACGGCGCTGGCGGCCGGTGACATGGACGCGACTACGCCGCTTGGCGCGACCGGCTTCCCCGTCACCGCCGGCCAGACCTACACAGTGACCGGTGCGTTCCGCTCCGCGTCCACGGCCCGGCCCGTGACGTTGTTCGTTTGTTGGTACACGTCGGCGAACGCCCTCGTGTCCTGTGGTTCGTACAGCGGCAATGAGACGGCTGGGCAGTGGAACAAGCTGGCCGGAACACTCGTCGCCCCGGCGGGTGCGACGCGCGCCGCGGTGATCCCGTTCGTTGGGGGCGCGGCGGCGGGCGAGACGCACTACGTCGACGGCATCGGGCTGATCGGCGGGCTGGCGGGGACGCCCGCTCGTGTAACCCAGCTCACGGACCGGGCCGGGACGGTCACGACCGTTGCGTATGACGACGCGAACAACAGCGCCAAATTCACCACTCCGAACGGTGCCGCGGGCCAGGGTCAGGTTCGCCAGTTCTCCAAGATCGACGCGTCCGGCCGGGCCGGCGACGTCGCCGGCACGAGCGACGCGACGGGCAGCCCACCGCTGCTCCACGAGACCGTTTACACGTGGGACCGACCGGGCGCGGCGTGCCGTCAGCCCGACGGGACCTACCCATCGACTATCGCCGCTGACAGTCCGACCGGCTACTGGCGGCTCAACGAGACGAGCGGTACCACCGCGGCTGACAGCTCCGGCGGGGCCCAGAGCGGTGCCTACGCCAACGTGACGCTCGGCGCCGCGGGCGGGTTGCCGGGCGACACCGACAAGGCGGCCACTTTCAACGGCACTACGTCGTATGTGTTGGTGAACAGCACCGCGGCCAGCGATTTCGAACGGACCGACCCCTTCTCGATCGAGGCCTGGATCAAGACGACCAGCACCGGAATCGTCATCCCGGTCTCGAAGATGAACAATGTCGCACCGTACCGCGGCTACGACATCCTGCTCGATAACGGCGTTGCCCGTGTGCAACTCATCAATGACTACGGAGCTGGTAACTACACCGAGATCCGCGGCACTACGAAGCTGAACGACGGGGGGTGGCACCACCTGGTCGTCGTCAACGCCGGCGACGGCGTGTCGACCGGCGGGCGCTGGCAGGACCTCACGATCTACGTCGACGGCGTCGCCGACGCCAAGGTCCCTGACCTCACGCACACCCTCACGGCCACGATGCGGAATTCCATCCCCGTGGTGTTCGCGACGCGGTCGGGTGGCGGCGCTTGGTTCCCGGGCGGAATCGACGACGTGGCGCTCTATCGCACGGCGCTCCCATGGTGGCGCGTCGGCCAGCACTTCCATGGGGCACCGGCGGACAACAACCTCTGCCGACAGGTGGACAAGAGCTTCTCGGCTTCGTCGGCCGATGTCGACACGTCGCTCTTGTACACCCCCGAAGGGAATGTTCTCCGTACACGTCGGCAGAACGGTGCCTCGGCCGTCGACACGACGTACGGCTACGCGACCCAATACGTGCAGTCCGACGGCACGACGACGACTCCGCTGAGCGACTCGGTCACCGGAGCAGGCAATGTCGCCTCTGACAAGCGCCCGGTGACGAAGGCCCAGGCGAGCACGCGCTTCTACTTGCAAGACCGCACCCAGATGCTGAGCCCGCGTGGCAACGCTGCCCCTGGCTCCGGAGCATGCAGCACCGCGACTCCGGGCTACGCGTGCTATGTCACCACTTACGTCGTCGACCGCACTCTCGGGGTCGACCCCCAGAAGGTCAACACCGGCGGGACGTGCGGCACGCAGCCCGCGGCCAACACCGGGAATGTGTGCCAGATCAACGCCCCGACATTCGATTCGACGAATGCCAGCGCACCGGCCACCACGACGAAGTTCGCGTACGACAAGTACGGCCAGAAGACGTCGATGACAAGTCCGAAGGGAGTCGCGGAAGGCGGCGGCTCAACTACCTACACGTACTATCAAGACGGCGATTCGGACCTGTCCGGGGGCGTATCCGCCGGCGGCTGGCTGAAGGCAGTCACCGATCCGACGGGCAAATTCGTGGCATTCGGCTACGACCGGGCGGGCAACGTCGGGCGGACGTGGGACCGCAACGCGACCGCTGCGAACGCCGTAGCTGACTTTCCCGGCACGCTGGCGCTGCCACCGCGCGCGCCACTCGGCGGACCGGTGCTCGCATACAGCGAAACCCTCTACGCATGCCGGCCGGGCGAGCCTGGCTGCTCGGCATTCGCGCCGAGCCCCTATGCGTCCCCGTGGCGTTATCTCCGCTCGACGAAGGATCCGATCGGGAACGTCGCGCTCGCCACCGTCGACGAGAACGGCAACCAGCTTCTCATGCGGCCTGGTCGTGGAACGGCAGCCAATGTCGGAACGTACGACATCATTGAGACGTACAACGTCCGGGACCAGATCACCAGCACCACCAAGCCGTCCGAGCGGGCCGCGGGGAAGGCGACCCAGTTCACATACGACGCCTTCGCGAACAAGCTGAGCCAGACGGACCCCAACGGTCACGTCGTCGCCTATAGCTACGACGCGGTGAATCGGCTGAGCACCAAGCGCTGGGCTCGTTCGGCCAGCGACAACCAGGCGGCGGTGGCCTGTCCGCGTTATACGGATGCGTTCTTCCCGTCGAACCCCCACGTGTGCACGGCACTCATGACGTACGACGGTCTCGACAGTGTCATCACGAGCCAAGACGCGAACCAGCAGACGACGAGCTTCACCTATGACGCATTGCGCCGACAGGTCAACGTCGACCTTCCTCGCAACGACGGAACGTATTCGACCCTGCGTACGGCGAGGCGGTACGACAGCGACGGCAACGTGACCGACATCTGTCCGCCGCGCGAGTTCGTCGATGGTGCCGGCGCGTGCACGGCTACCGGCGTCTACTCGACGCACAACGCCATCGACCTCGCGGGCCGGACTGTGCAGAGCACGACCTATCGGGCCGCCGGCCAGCCCATTACCGTGATCGTTAAGTACGACGCTGACGGCAACGCCATCGACCGCCAAGACGGGCGCGGGCATCACACCACCGCCGCGTTCAACCTCCTCGATCGCCAGACCAGCATGTCGGTGCCCCGCACCTCCGGCGTCAGCAACCTGACGACGTACACCTATGACTCGTCCGGCAACACAGTCACCGTGACCCGCCCACCGGCGGGGGATGGGAGCGGCCGCGTCAGCGCGTACAGCTATGACGCCAACAACCGCCTGGTGGACGCGGTGGACGGGGCCGACAACGGCAGCGCGGCGAATGCGGGCCTGCCCGCCGCGACCGGAGGGACGAATATCCGCACTCGTACGACGTACGACGCGGACGGCAACGTCGTCGCCGTCGCTGGACCGGACGCCTTCGTGCCGTACGCCGGCGTCGGCGACCCGCGTGACAATCCGAATCCGGCATTCACGACGCGGCGCGACTACGACGAGGACGGACGGATCGTCGCCAGCCATGAGCCTCGCTATTCCGCGGCGGCACCGTCGGTCGGCACCGACAGCACACAGGCCCGCCAGTGCCCTAACGAGGCGCCTTACCCAAGCGACGTCGGCGTCTGCGTAAGCCGTTACCACTACGACTACGCCGGGAACCTGACGCAGGTCGACCTTCCAACCATCGTCGACGGCTCGAACCGCTACGTCGGCTTCGACTACACGGACGACAACCTCCTGTGGCACGAGACAACCCCTTCGCCGGTAACCGACGGGCAGCGGGTGGTCACTGCAACGCACGGCTATGACGGCGACGGGCGTCAGACGACCCTCACCGATGCCAACGGCAACACGACGGCCATCGACTACACGGCCGAGGGTCTCACCAAACGAGTCACGGGTGAACCAGGCGTGCTCAGCGGGACCACGGTGACGCACATCACCAACTACGAGTATGACGCCAACGGCCAGTCGTCAAAGGTTACGAACGCGCGCAACGAGGTCACTCGCACGACATACACGTCCGATGGACTCGTCGACTCCGTCTATGACAACGCCAACCGTCGCATGAGCTACCAGTACGACGCGAACGGGAACCCCACGGCGATCTATTCCAAGGCCGGCAACAGTGGGCTCGCCCCGAACACGGCGAACCGGCCGGTGAGCAACACGTTCACCGACGACAACCTGTTGTCGCAAAGCTCGACACCCATCGACTCCCCCGGCACAAGCGTTCGCGTTGCCTCGTATGCGTACGACGCCGGAGGTCGCAAGGTCGCCGAGCAGACGACGAAGACAAGCGGCGGCGCCCCGCCTCCGATCACGTGCAGCCCGATTGTCGAGACCAGCACGATCTGCCTCGGCTACTACCCGAACGACCGCTTGGCCACGCAAACCGGGCGCGGTGGCGCGGGCGTCATTACAACCACATACAACGCGTCCGGCAGCCCGCTTGGCATAACCGACGCCGAGCCGAGCTACACGCGCACGCTTACCGCGAGCTACTACCAGGACCAGAACGTCCGCACGGTCAGCGACGGCAGTCACACAGCCGGTTTTGCATACAACGGCTCGGGCGCGCCGACGGTGCGGGAGGACGCGTCGGCCGGCGCCGTCACCAGCACGTACACGTACGGCGACTCGGGCCTTCCCAAGACGCAAGCGGCAACCGGCATCGCCGGGAACTGGCAGTGGACCTACGACCCGGCCGGCCGGCCGACGCAGCAGACCGCGCCCAATGGTCAGGCCACGAGTCTGACGTGGGACAACGACGGGACCCTGCGCGAGCACAAGCTCGCGGGCGGCACCGTCAGCGCGGATTGGATCAACACGTACGACGAGCTGGGGCGGCTCACCGACCAGAACCTGACGAGCGTCCAGGGCGCCGGCGCACCGGCGACAGTTGCCGGCAACCACCACTACACGTACGACAGCGTCGGTCGGCTGGCCACGTTCACCGACCCTGTCAACGGCGCTCGCTCCGTGGCGTACGACGGCAACGACAACCGCATCGGTTACGGGACCGCCGCTTCGGCCAGCTACAACGCCGACAACAGCCTCGCCAGCTCGACGCTCAACGGCAATACGCGCACTGTTAGCCAGGACGATCAGGGCCGCACTGTCGGCGATGGGTGCCTCAACTACGCCTACGACGGCTTCGACCGGACCCGCACTGCGACGGGGACGGGGGCGGCCGGTTGCGGCACCGCGACAACGACTACGTACACCTATGACGGCCTCGACCGGCAAACGAGTCACTCGAGCAGCGCGGTCACGACCGCGCTTCATTATGACGGTCTGAGTCAAGCGCTCAGTGCGGCCGAGCCGGTTGGTACGGGCTTCCCGACGGCGCTCAGCTACGTCGTGAACGCATCCGGGCAGCCGCTTGGGTACCGCGCGAGCGGGACCGGCGGCGGCAACGGGTTCTTCTCGAGTGACGGCAACGGCAACGTGACTACCATCACCGACGCCACTGGCGCGGTGGCATGCGAGACGAGGTTCGACCCGTACGGGACGGCGCAGAACGTGGCGACGTCAGACAAGACGGACACGAATGCGGCCGGGCAGAACACGTGTGACACGGGTACCGCTGTCACCGACGTCTTCTACCGCGCCGGTCGTCACGACACCGCAACCGGTCAGTACCTCTTCGGATCGCGCAGTTACGACCCCGCTACCGCGACGTGGACCACCGCAGACAGCCACCGCACCGGCGGCAGCGGCGCGAACCTCTCGGTCGGTACCGATCCGCTGACGGCCAACCGCTACAGCTATGTGAACGGGGACCCGGTCAACCTGGTCGATCCCAGCGGCCACGCTCCGTGTGCGCACGGAATGATCGAAGGCGGCGGCTGCGACGAATACGGCTACCCAACTCCGCCGGGCGTCACCAGCGAGCAGGTCGACCAGATCAACCGCAACTTCGCGCAGAACCCTGACAAGAAGAACGAGACACAGACGGTCTCGATCGAAGGCCAGGACCCGGTCACGCTGACGCTCTACCAGTCAGTTCTCATTAACGTCGCCAACGGCGGGGCCGCCAACTGCACGCTCGGCGGTCATGGCGAGATCACCGTGTATGACGCGGAGTCGGGCGGTTGCGGCGTATGGGTGGTGACACACGACGGTGGTTGGCGACAGAGTGTGGCCGACTTCGCCGGAGGCGTCCTCAACAACCTGTCAATGGGCCACGCCAAGGACATCCTCTCGGTCTTGGGCGAGGCCGACAAGGTGGACTACAACTCCACGGCCTTCAAGGCGGGTGAGTACACCGCGGCCGCCGTGCAGACCGTCGTGGCTGTCAAGGGTGCGGTCGAAGCAGTCGGCGCGATCAAACAGGCGCTCAGCGAAGGTGCGTCGGTTGGTGACATCGCGAGGAGCCTGATTCCGTTCGGCCGCGGGGGCGCCGCGGCCGAGGCGGACGAGGTCGCCCAGGTCGTCCAGAATGGCACCCGGGGCCGTGCTTTCGAGGCCGACGTGCAGGCGGCCCTCGGCGAAACGAAGGGCACGCTGCGCGTCGTCGGGACAGAGGGCACTTCGATCCCTGACGTCGTTGGTGGCCGCAACTTCGCGCCCACGTC
>DASRJI010000196.1:0-2339 GCA_035649535.1 Acidimicrobiales bacterium
CGAGGCCGTCGGGCGCCGGGAGCGAATGGAGATCGACTACTACTCGGCGTCGCGCGACGACGAGACGACGCGCCAGGTCGACCCGCTGCTGGTCTTCACCGACGGGGGCCACTGGTACCTGAGCGCGTACTGCCACCGGGCCGAAGCGGTGTTGACGTTCCGTGTGGACCGCGTGAGCGCGGCGCGGCCGACGGGGGAGCACTTCGAACCTCGCGATGTCGAGCCGCCGGCCGCCGGCGTATTCCGCGCCGGGCCCGACACGCCGATGGTCACCCTCGAACTTCCGAAGACCGGTGCCTGGGTCCCCGAGAGCTACCCGGTGGAGGAGTCGACCGAGATGAAGAACGGCCGCCTCCGCATCCGCATGGCGGTCAGTGGCGGCGCGTTCCTCGAGCGCCTCCTACTGCGCGTCGGCCCGACGTCGAAAGTCGTCGACCCCAAGGACATGCGCGCCGCGTCACGCGACGCCGCCGGCAAAGTCCTGGCCCGGTACCGCTAACCCCTAGAAGTCGAGGCCGGAGAGTTCGGGGATCGTGGCCCGGGCGCGGTCGACGGCGGCCCGCCAGCGGTCGCGGTCGGGCTTGCGCTGCGGCTCGACGACGCGAGCCGGCGACCAGCGCGCCGCGATCTCGGCTTCGTCGCTCATGGCGCCGATCGCGAGGCCAGCGAGATAGGCCGCACCGAGCGTCGTCGCCTCCAGGACCGGCGACACTTCCACCGGCCGTTGCGCGGCGTCGGCCAACGCTTGCACGAACGTGGCGTTGGCGGTCATGCCCCCGTCAACGCGCAAGCTTGCGATCGTGTGCTGGCCGTCGGCTTCGGCCGCCTCGACCAGGTCGGCCCCGCGGTGCGCGACGCCCTCGAGGACGGCGCGCACGATCTCGGGCCGGCCGCTCCCGCGCGTCAACCCGAGCAGCGTTCCCCGTGCACCGAAGTCCCATACCGGCGTACCGAGGCCGAGCAGCGCGGGCACGAACCACACGTCGCCGCTGTCGTCGCACGCGGCGGCGACCGCGTCGGAGTCGGCCGATGTCGCGATCAGGCCCAGGTCGTCGCGCAGCCACTCGACGGCGGTGCCGGCCGACAGCATGACGGCCTCGATGCCCCACGTGACCGTGCCGCCGCGGCGCCAGGCGATGATCGGGAAACACCCCGACGGTCCGCGCGCGTCGAAGGTCGGCCGGGCGGGACCCGCGCACAGGTCGAGCATGCCGCCGGTCCCGAACGTGATCTTGGCCAAGCCGGGCTGCGTGCAGCCCTGGCCGACGAGCGACGCCTGCTGGTCACCGGCGATTCCTGCGATCGGGGGCGCGCCGGGCAGCGCCGATGCGGCGCCGACGACGCCGGTCGAGTCGACGATCTCGGGCAGCACCGCGTTCGGGATCTTGAGCGCGTCGAGGATCGTCTGGTTCCACGTCGTGCCGTCGCCGTGCAGCAAGCCGGTCACGCCGGCATTGCTGGCATCGGTCACGTGCAGCTCGCCGTTCGACAGCGTCCACGCGACCCACGAGTCGACGGTGCCGAAACACAGATCACGCGACCGGTCCGGATCGGCCATGTCGAGGAGGAACGCGAGTTTGGTGGCCGACACGTTGGGTGCGAGGCGGATGCCGTCGGCTTGGAGCATGAGGCACGTGCCGACGGTGCGCAGGTCCTGCCAGCCGATGCCGGGCCCGACCGGCTCGCCAGTGGCGCGGTCCCACACGATCGTCGTCGCGCGCTGGTTGGCGATGCCGACCGCGGCGACGGGTCCGTTGTTGGCGGCCAGTGTTTCATTGGCCACCGCGAGGACCGCGTCGGCTGTCGCCCGCGCGTCGAGCTCGACGAAGCTGGGCATGGGCGACGACGGCAGCACCTCGCGGTAGCTCACGTGGTTCACCGCGCCGCCGCCGTCGACCACCGCGGCGCGCACGCCACTCGTACCGACGTCGACGACGAGGACGTCGCTCATGGCTAGCGCGGCACCCGTACGCCGCGCGACGCGAGCAGTCCGCCCAACAACCCGCACAGTGCGGCGGCCTCGGCCAGGAGTACGGCGAAGATCGCGCTAGCCAGCGTGAAGCGTCCGTCGGCCAGGCGGAACGGCAGGATCAGCAGGAACAGTCCGAGGAAGCCGGCCGCCGCGGCGATCGCGCCGTGCACGAGCGGCGTGGGCGGCCGGTCATACGCGGCGAGCCATCCGCCGAACATGAACGCGAACGGGAACAGCACGAGCAGCAACAGCCAGTTGTTCGAGTCGACGTCGCCGCCGGCGAGGGCGCGCAGCACGAAGGCGATGGGGCCGAACAGGGCGGCAGCGCCGACCGCACCGCGACCGACCGCCCGCAGGTCTAGGGCCA
>DASRJI010000197.1:0-10547 GCA_035649535.1 Acidimicrobiales bacterium
TCGCGATCCGTCACGTCCCTGAGACGCGCGACCCGACCGTCGCCCGGCGCCTTGATCCGATCGGCGCGGCGCTGACCGTCGTCGGCCTCGGGCTCCTGACGTTCGCGCTCATCGACAGCAGCCTGGCGATCGGTGTCGGCGGCGTGGCTGCGCTCGTCGGGTTCGTCGTCTACGAACAGCGCAGCGCCCATCCGATGCTGCCGTTCGACATCTTTCGGTCCGCGCAGTTCACCGGCGCCAACCTGGCCACCTTCTTGCTCTACGGCGCCCTGAGCGGCGCGTTCTTCGTCCTGGCGATCGCGTTGCAGCGCGCCCTTCGCTATTCGCCGACCGCCGCGGGCGCCGCGCTCATTCCGATCACGCTGTTGATGCTGGCGTTGTCACCGCGCGCCGGCGTTGTCGGCCAGCGCCTCGGTCCGCGCATCCCGATGACAGTCGGGCCGCTGATCTCGGCCGCAGGGTTGGCGTTGCTCACGACGGTCGATCCTGGCGATCACTACCTCACGGGGATCCTCCCCGCCATCGCGGTATTCGGCTTCGGCCTCTCGGTGACGGTCGCCCCGTTGACCGCTGCGGTGCTCGCCGCTGCCGCGTCGGACCACGCGGGTATCGCGTCGGCGGTCAACAACACGGTCGCCCGGGTGGCCGGGCTGCTCGCGGTCGCCACGCTGCCCGCAGTCGTCGGTCTTCACGGCCGCGCCTTCGACGAGCCGGCGATCATGACGACGGCCTTCCACAAGTCGATGGTCATCGCCGCGGTCCTGGCCGCCGCTGCCGGCGTGGTCTCGTGGCTCACAATCCGGCGCGATCACGCGGTCAGCCGCGACCTAGTCGGCGAGCGTCACTGCGCTCTCGACGGCCCGCCCCTCCGCCCGGCGAGCCACTGCGACGCCGCCTAGTCGAAGTATTCACCGCCGTTGACGTCGAGGGTCTGGCCGGTGATGGCCGAGGCGCGGTCGGAGGCGAGAAACACGACGGCTTCGGCGACCTCCTCCGACGTCGGTATGTCGGGGAGGGCCATCGGCGCATTGATCTCGGCCTTCACGACTTCGGGCTCGACGCCGCGCTTCTGCGCCATGTAGTCGACGTAGCCCTGCACGTTCGGTCCCCACATCCAGCCGGGGACCACGGAGTTGACGCGGATGCGATGCGGGCCCAGTTCATGGGCGAGGACGCGGGCGGCCGCGAACAGCGCCCCCTTTGTCGCCGCGTAGCCGCCTTCGGCGATGGCGCCGGTCTTGCGGATGACCATCGAGTTCACGAAGACGACGGCGCCCTTGCCGCGCTCGCGCATGGCTGGAATGGCGGCTTGCGTCACCTGGAGAGCGCCGAACGTGTTGACCTCGAAGAGATTGCGCCACCGGCTGAGGTCGGACTTCTCGAAGGTCTTCAGGTCGCCGGGTTGGAACGCGCTGTTGATGACGATGTCGACGCCGCCGTAGTGCTCCACGGTCCGAGCGACCAGCGCCTCGCACTGTTCCGCGTCGGTGATGTCGGTTGGCACCGCCAGCGAGTCCGGCAACGCCGCCTCGACCTCCTTGAGGAATGCCTCGTTGCGCGCCGCTAGGGCGACCTTGGCCCCGTCGCGTGCCATGGCCCGGGCAATCGCTTGGCCCAGGCCCGGCCCGACGCCGGACACGATCGCTACTTTTCCCTCGACCAGTCCCATTGGTTCTGACGCTACGTCAGATCTAGGTTTGCCAGCCATGGCCGAGCCCTACGTGCACGACGAGATTCGTCTCGGGTCCTTCCTTCTCACGATCGTCGAGCCGCACCGCGGCCATGAGGTGGCCTACAACCGCTGGTACGAGCGAGACCACTTCTATTCGGGCTGCATGATCGGCCCGTGGAACCTCACGGGTGGACGCTTCGTCGCCACGCGCGACTGCAAGGCGCGGCGCAAGCCTGAGCCGTCGCCCGGTTCCTACATGGCGCTGTACTGGGTGCAGGACGGCAAGTACCCGGAGTGGGTGGAGTGGGCCGGCGCGCAGGTCGGCTGGCTGCACAAGAACGGCCGCATGTTCGAAGAGCGTGATCACATCCACACGCAGATGTACAAGTTCCGCGGCGCGGTGGCGGTCGATCCCGACCCGGTGCCGCCCGAGCTCGCGCTCGACCACCGCTATCCGGGGGTCGTCGCCGTCTTCGGTGAAGTCGACGAGGGCGGCGACCCGATGACAGCGGTACTTGACCTCCCGTCGGTGGGGCAGTGCGTGGTGGGGACGCCCCGCCCGCTACAGCGAGGTCCGGCCGACGTCCCCCGGGCCGAGGGCTCGGACCGGCGGTTCGCCCACCTCTATTTCCTCAACGGTGACCCGCTCGATGCGTGGGACGCCGACTTCGAGAAGGCCGTCGGCGACATTCCGGGCCTGACCTTCGCCTCGCCGTTCCTGGCCACCATCCCGGGGACGGACACCTACACCGACCAGCTGTGGTGATCGGGCGCGCCGACGCGCCCGAATGATCACAACGGCGATCGCGATCAGGACCAGCCACACGACGACCAGCGCGGCGCCGAAGTACCACGGGAGGTGATGCGGTAGCGGTGGGTTCTCGGCGGCGAACACGGTCCGAAATGTACGCCCGTGAAGGACGTTACCGCCCCGGCATATTCTTTGAGCGCCGGCATCCGAGCGTCGGCAGCTTGGGGAGGCAGCCCGTGCACATTCGGGGAATCGTTGGGAAAGCTGCACTGGCAGCCGCGGTGATCGGCGCAGCGTTAGCGGCCACGGCGCCACCGGCGGCGGCGGCGACCACGTGGAGCGTGGCGACGAGCGGTAACAACGCCAACAACTGCACGACGCTCCCGTGCGCCACCATCTCCGGCGTCCTGGCCAAGCCGGCGTTCGCGGCGGGGGACACGATCAACGTCGCCGCGGGTACGTACATCGACCGCTTCACGCTGACGAAGGCCGTCACGATCAACGGCGCCGGCGCGGCCAGCACCATCATCAACGGCAACGCATCCGGTTCGGCGAACCAGCCGGTCATCTTCGTGAACGCCACGCCGGGGACATCGCTCGTGACCATCAACGGACTGACGATCCGCGGCGGCCAATCGCATTTCGGCGGCGGCGTGAGCATCTTCAACGGCGCCACCACGATCAACGACTCGACCATCACCGCGAACCGGGCCCAGAACGTCACCGGCAACAATGTCATCGGCGGCGGCGGGATCGCGGTGCTGGGACCGTTCAGCGGCGGGGTTCAGAGCCTCACGCTGAATCGCACGACCGTCAGCAACAACACGTCAACGCTCCATGGCGGTGGGATCTACAACGGCGGCCAGATCGTCATGAACGACTCGACGGTGAGCGGCAACACGGCGGCGTCGCAGGGCGGCGGCGTCTACATGTCGCGGCTCCTTGTCACGACGGGTACGCCATCGCTGATGACGGCCGACACGACGACCGGTACCGCGGTCACCGGTAACTCGGCAGGAACGGTCGCCGGCACCGCGGGCGGTGGCGTCGTCGTCGCCGCGAACACCACGCTGTCGACGGGTTCCCTGGCGAAGATCACTGGCAACACCGCCGTCAACGGCGGTGGGCTCTACGTAGCCGAGAACGGCAGGGCGATCCTCGACGGGACGACCCTGAGCGGGAACAAGGCCCTCGGCGGCGCCGTCGCCGCCGGTGGGAACGGCGGCGGCATCTTCAACTCGGGCACGCTTGCGCTCCAGAATCACGCAACGCTCGACGGTAACCAGGCCGTCGCGTCGACGAATACGTCGAATGTCCTGCGTGGCTACGGCGGCGCGATCATCAACGCGACCGTCGTCTCCGGCGGCAGCCCGCTTCTCTCGGTGGTCAACAGCACGATTACCGGCGGCCTGCCCGCCGGCCAATTCAATGCCGCGTTCGGCGGCGGTATCGCGCAGTACAACGCGCCGATCGCCGCGGTGATCGACAACAGCACGATGACGGGCAACGTCGGCTTCTTCGGCGGCGCCCTCTACGCATCTGCTCCACTCAGCGTCGGCAGCTCGGCGATCAACAACAACACGGCGGTGGCCGGTGGCGCGCTGTACGCCAATGCACCGCTCATCGCCAATGCCACGTCGACCATCACAGGCGGGACCCTCAACGCCAACCTCGCCGCCAACGGCGGGGCGGTCGCGGTTGCCGGGAAGGGCGCCGGCGCCAGCCCGGGCGCAGTCGTGCTCGACGGCGTGTCGGCCACCGGCAACAACGCAACGGGCGGAACGTCGCCCACCGGCGGCAACGGTGGCGCCGTGTTCAACTCGGGCGACGTGACGATCCGGAACGGTTCGACGCTGACCGGCAGCTACGTGCAGGCGTCGACCGCATCGGGCGCGATCACCGGCTATGGCGGCGCAGTTGTGAGCGCACCGCTGGTCGCGGGTGACGCCCCGCACGCCACGATCGTCGATTCGACCATCAACGGCGGCACGCTGCCCACCGGTGTCACCAGCCACGCCGTCTTCGGCGGCGCCATCGCCTCGGTCGGCAACATCTTCGGTGCCTCGCCCGCGCCGGTCGCGTCGGCGCTCACGCTCACCAACTCGACGTTGAGCGGCACGATCGCAGGCTTCATTGGCGGCGGCCTCTACAACGGCGGCACCGCCATCGTCACCGGTACGTCGGTTGGCAACGCATCCTCGGCCTTCCTCGTCGGCGGTGTCGCGGTGATCGCGGGCTCGACACTGACGACGACGGACGGGTCGATCAGCAACAACACGGCGCCGACTGCCGGCGGGTTGTACGTGCAGGAGGGCGGCGTCGCCACGCTCACCCGCACGCGGCTCGACGGCAACAAGGCGACCGGCACCCTGACCAACACCGGGTTTGGCGGCGCCATCCTGAACGCCGGCACGTTGACGGTGTCGGACGCGTCGATCTCGGACAACACGGCGACGGCGAACTCCGGGCAAGCGAACACGACGGGATTCGGCGGCGCGGTCTACAGCGGATCGACCCAGTCGCCAGCGCCCGTCGTCAAGCTCACGCTCGACCGGGTCCTCATGTCGGCCAACGCGGCGAACGGCGGCAGCGCGATCTGGAACGCCGCGCCGAGCAAGACCAGTCTCCGCAACTCGACGGTCACGGGCAACACATCGAACTTCTGGACGATCGCCACGGCGGCGCCGCTGACGATCTGGGGCAGCACGATCATCGACAACACCGGCAACGGTGTGCTGTCGTCGGTCGCCAGCGTGGCTGGGATCGCCGGCACCGTGCTGTGGCACAACGGGACCGCCTGCTCGGGCTTCGTCGACGCCGGGTACAACGTCGTCGATACCACCCAGGCCGGCAACACATGCGGGTTCGCGGCCGGCAATGGTGACCTCGTCAACGTTGATCCGCAGCTCGACCCGCTGGCGAGCAACGGCGGTCCGACGCAGACGCGTGCACCGCGGCCGTCGAGCCCCGTCATCAACGCGATTCCGAATCCCACCTCGCCGCTGTTCAACGACGCGGTGACCGGTGGCGGGTTCTCGATCTGTCCCGGCGTCGACCAGCGCGGCGTCGCTCGGCCGCAAGGTCCGGCGTGCGACATCGGCGCCGTCGAGATCGGCAACGTCGCTCCGACGATCACCGGTCCGGCGACGGCGACGTTCGTCACGGGCACCGTCGGGTCCCTCAGCTACACGACGACCGGTGTGCCGACCCCGCATCTCAGCGAGGCCGGCGCCCTCCCGACCGGCGTCACCTTCACCGACAACAACGACGGCACCGGCACGCTGGCGGGGACGGCGGCACCCGGGAGCGCCGGCGTCTACGAGGTCGAAATCACCGCGAGCAACGGCAATCCGCCGAACGCGGTGCAGCACCTCACGCTTACGGTCGTCGAGCCGCTCGTCATCACGACCACGACGCTGCCGCATGCTGTCGTGGGTGATCCCTACTCGACGAACCTGGCGGCGACCGGCGGTACGACGCCCTATACGTGGACGCTGAACGCGGGATCGCTCCCGGCCGGGCTCGGCCTAGCGGCCAATGGCACGATCAGCGGCACCCCCACGGGTCCGCCGGGTTCGTTCACGTTCGACGTGAAGGTGGTCGACTCGACCAACCCGCAGCAGACCGCGATCAAGACGATGACGATCGTCGTCGACTCGCACCCGACGATCAGTGGACCGTCGAGCGCGACGTTCGTCACCGGCCAGGCGAACAGCGTCAGCTTCACGTCGACCGGTTCGCCGACGCCGACGCTGTCGTCGTCGGGCGCGTTGCCGGCGGGCGTGACGTTCACGGCGGGCCCTGGTGGAACCGGGACACTCGCCGGGACCGCGGCGCCGGGGTCGCACGGTGTGTATCCGCTGGTGATCAGCGCATCGAACGGCGTCGGTGCCCCGGCCACGATCAACTTCACGCTGACGGTGCTCGAGCCCGTTGCGGTGACGACGACGTCGCTGCCCGACGGCACCGTGGGCGCGGCCTACAACGCCACGCTCACGGCCAACGGTGGCTCGCCGCCCTACACGTGGGCAGTGACGACTGGCTCGTTGCCGGCTGGCCTCTCGTTGGCCGCCAATGGCGCGATCACCGGCACGCCGACGGGCCCGCGCGGCGTGTCGACGTTCACTGTGACGGCGACCGACAGTTCGGCGCCGACGCTGCTCCCGACGCCGCTCACCGCGAGCAAGGTGCTGTCGATCGAGATCCACGCGGCGCCGACCTACATGGTCGCCGACCCGGCGCTGATCAAGGTCGTCTTCCCGCAGCTCTTTGTCACCGCGCAGACCGTGAAGGCACACCTCTTCACCACGAACAATGCGCCGGTGGTCGGCGCGAGTATCCAGTTCAAGGTCGGCGGCACCGTGTACTGCACGGCGGTCACCGATGTGACCGGCACGGCGTCGTGCCCCGGCCTCAACCCGCAGTTCGCGTTGGCCATGGTGTTGGGCAACGGTTTCGACGCCGTGTTCGCCGGTTCGCCGACGCTGGAGCCGGCCAGCGCCCACGGTCCGGTCATCTTCGTGAGCTGACGCTGACAGACTGACGGGCGTGCAGCCCATCACGCTGACCGACGAGCAGCGCCAGTTCCGCACGTCATTGCGCCAGTTCTGTGAGGACAAGCTGGCGCCGCGCGCCGCCGAGGTCGATCGCACCGCTGAATACCCGTGGGACAACTTCGAAGCGATCAAGGCGATGGAGTTGCCTGCGCTCGGGATCCCCGCCGAGTACGGCGGCGCCGGCGCCGATCACGTGACGCAGGCGATCATGGTCGAGGAGTTGTCGCGCGTGTGTGCGTCGACGAGCCTCATCGTGCTGATCTCCAAGCTCGGGATGATCCCGGTGATGCGCTGGGGCTCCGAGGAGCTCAAGCGCGAGTACCTGCCGCGGGCGGCGGCGGGCGACATCCAGTGCAGCTATTGCCTGTCCGAACCCGACGCCGGTTCCGACGTGGCGTCGATGAAGACCAAGGCCATACGCGACGGCGACGACTACATCCTGAGCGGTGCGAAGTACTGGATCACCAACGCCGGCATCAGTGACACATACACCGTGTTCGCCAAAACCGACCCCGACGCCGGCCACCGCGGTATGTCGTGCTTCCTCGTCGAGAAGAGCTGGCCGGGCTTCGGTATCGGCAAGCTCGAGGACAAGCTCGGCGTTCGCGGCAGCCCGACCGGCGAGGTGATCTTCGACGACGTGCGGGTACCGGCTAGCCACCGCATCGGGGAAGAGGGCCAGGGCTTCTACATCGCCATGGGCACGCTCGACCGCTCCCGGCCGACGATCGGCGCCCAGGCGGTCGGCATCTCACAAGGCGCGATCGACTACGCGGCCGGCTACCTCAAGCAACGGCAGCAGTTCGGCAAACCCATCGCCGAGTTCCAAGGTCTGCAATTCATGCTGGCCGACATGGCGCTGAAGACCGAAGCGGCGCGCACGCTCGTGCACAAGGCGTGCGCCCTCATCGACGAGGACGATCCGTACGACGAGCTGACGGTCACCGGTGCGATGGCGAAGTGCTTCGCGTCCGACGTCGCCATGGAGACGACGACCAACGCGGTGCAGTTGCTCGGCGGCTACGGCTACACCAAGGAGTTCCCGGTCGAGCGCTTCATGCGCGACGCCAAGATCACCCAGATCTACGAGGGCACCAACCAGATCCAGCGCGTCGTCATCGCCAAGCGTCTCCTGGGCTGAGCGGTGGCCAACCCGATGCCGGCGGCGGAGGTCGACATCGACGCGGGCGTGTTGCGCCGGTTACTCGAGGCGCAGTATCCGGACCTGGCCGACCTCGCGCTCGAGGAAGTCGCGGCCGGATGGGACAACGTCATCATCAGGATCGGTGACGATCTAGTGGCCCGCATGCCGCGGCGCCAGGTGGTCGCCGACCTGGTCGAGCACGAGCACCGATGGCTGCCCTTGCTCGCACCGGTCCTGCCGCTGCCGATCCCGTCGCCGGTCCACGCCGGTCGTCCCGGTCCCGACTACCCGTGGTCGTGGAGCATCTGCCGGTGGCTTCCCGGCGTGCCGGGACTCGAGGCAACGATCGACCCGGCGACGGCGGCGGCCGACCTGGGCGCGTTCGTGGCCGCGCTGGCGCAACCCGCTCCGCCCGACGCTCCCCTAAGTCCGATCCGCGGCGTTCCGCTGGCCGCACGAGTCGAAGCGTTCGAGGACCACCTGGCCGTGGTGGCGGCTTCGACCGATACGGAGGCCGTGCGAGCTGCGTGGAACCGGGCGCTGGGCGCCGCGCCGTGGTCCGGGTCGCCGCGGTGGCTGCACGGCGACCTCCATCCCGGCAACGTGCTGGTTCATGAGGGCCGGCTCAGCGGCGTCATCGATTTCGTCGACATCAACGGTGGTGATCCGGCCACCGACCTGATGTCTGGGTGGATGTGGTTCGATGCCGCGACCCGGCTCCGGTTTCGGGACGCCGCCGGCGTCGAGGACGACGCGACATGGGAGCGCGGGCGCGGATGGGCGCTGGCGTGGGCGGTTGCGGTGATGGCCAACTCGGCCGACAACCCGGTCTACAACGCGTTGGGCCGTCGCACGCTCGCCGCAGTGCTCGCCGACTGATGCGCGCGACTGCCCTGATGGCGGCCGCCGTGCTGCTTGCCGGCTGCAGCGCCAAGCACACTGACACTGCCCGGCCACGGACGCCGACCTCCACGACCACGTCCACAACTGTCGCGACCACGACGACCGCGCCCGCCGTCACGACGAGGGCAGCGCCCCGGCCGGCGCCGACGCGCCCACCGGCACCCGCGGCCGCGAGCGGCCCGACGATCGCTGGCTGCCCACTGTTCCCGGCGGACAACCCGTGGCGACGCGACGTCTCGAAGGATCCAGTCCACGCCCGCTCGTCGGCGTGGATCAACAGCATCGGAGGCGATACGAAGGTCCATCCCGACTTCGGCGCCGATCCGACGTACGGGATTCCCTATGTCGTGGTCCCGGCCGGGCAGGCCAAGGTCCCGATCGCGTTCACCGACTACGGCGACGAGAGCGATCCCGGGCCGTACCCGGTCCCGGCCAACGCGCCGGTCGAGTCGGGTGGCGACCGCCATGTCCTCGTCGCCTCCGGTGACTGCCACCTGTATGAGCTGTACGGCGCGGCGCGCAACACGCACGGGGGATGGGACGCGGCGTCCGGCGCAGTCTTCGACCTGCGTTCGAACAAGCTGCGGCCCGACACGTGGACGTCGGCCGACGCCGCCGGGTTGCCGATCCTCCCCGGCCTTGTTCGCTGGGACGAGATCCAGGCCGGCCACATCGACCATGCGTTGCGGTTCACGATCTCGCGCAGCCAGCGCGGCTTCATCCACCCGGCGACGCACCAGGCCGGCGCGACCGACGACGCCAACGTCGCGCCGATGGGCGCGCGCTTCCGGCTCAAGGCGTCGTTTGACGTTGCTCGGTTCACCGCCGCGGCGCGCGTGGTGCTCGAATGCCTGCGCCGCTACGGGATGTTCGTGGCCGACAACGGATCGAACTGGTTCATCTCGGGCGCGACCGACAGCCGGTGGAACGACGACGACCTCAACCAACTCAAGACCGTGCCCGGCTCGGCGTTCGAAGCGGTCGAGAGCGGTCCCGTTCTTCGTTGATCAGCCGGCGACGCTGATGATCACCTCTGGCGCGGACGACGGATCGAGCCACCGCAGCACGGCGAGCAGTTGGTCGACCGGCAGCGTCACGCAGCCGGCCGACGGACGGTTGCGCGATATGTGCAGGAAGATGCCGCTCCCGAGTCCCGGCGTGCGGGTCGCGGTGTTGTAGGCGACCACCGCGCCGTATCCGTACTGCGGCTTGTACATCGAGTCCGGTTGGGAGCCGGCGTCTTGCGTGTTGGCGTCGACCCACTGGTTGTAGTTGGGGCTGTTGGGATCCTCGACCCACACGATGTTGGGACCGGTGATCACCCGGTACGGGAAGTGGACACCCGGGTCCGGCTCGATCCCGAACATGAAGTCGATCCCGAAGGTGCCCGACGGTGTGCGGCCGTCGCCCTCGCGCTTGGCGCCCGGGGGCGCGACGCCCTTGCTGCCGACCCACGCAGACCATGGTCCGAGCACGGTCTTCCAGCCGGCGGGGCTGCGCTGGTATGCGGTAAACGACGCG
>DASRJI010000198.1:0-36177 GCA_035649535.1 Acidimicrobiales bacterium
CCCATGCCTTGGTCCCCGCGAGCAGGACCGGCGCGACCACCGGCAGCACCAGCAACGGCAAGAGCGTCTCGCGCACGCGCAGGCCGGCGGCGACCACGCCGTAGACGGTGCCGGCCGCGGCCAGCCCGATCGTGGCGAGCAGGCACGTGGCGACGAGTTGGGCCGGGCCGGTCAGGTGCGCGTCGTACAGCACCACCACGCCGACGCCGAGCACCACCTGCAGGGCCAGCAGCTGCAGCGCGACGGCCGTCGCCTTGCCAACGAAGATCCCCGCGGCGTCGAGCCCACTCAAACGGAGGGTGTCGCGCCCGCCGTCGGCCGCCTCGAGCCCGAAGCTGCGCTGGACCGCGAGGAGCGAGCTGAAGAGCACGGCGACCCAGAACAAGCCAGGTGTGGCCCGGTTCAGGACGCCACGGTCGGGATCGAGCGCGAACGCGAACAGCAACAACACGAGCACCGCGAACGGCGCGACCTGATTCGTGGCGACGCGCGACCGGAGTTCAATCCGCAGGTCCTTGCCGGCGACCAGCGCTGCATCACGAAACACGGACGCGCGCCTCCAAGCTTCCCCCGACCATCGTCACCGTGCGGGTCGCGACCGCGGCGGCCCGGTCGGTGTCGTGCGACGCCAAGACCACGGTGGCGCCGGTTGCGATTGCATCGGCGATCACCTCATCGAGCAGGTCACGGCCCCGGGCGTCGAGGCCGGCGTGTGGTTCGTCGAGCAGCCAGAGCGCGGGGCGACGGCCGATCAGCGCGGCCAGCGCGGTGCGGCGCCGCTGACCGGCCGAGAGTTTGGCGACCGCCAGCGACGCGAGCCGGCCGTCCAGCTCGACCCGCGCCAGCGCGACCGCGACGCCGTCAGGATCGCCGCCGGCGGCGCGAATGCTGAACCGCACGTTCTCGGCAACGGTGAGGTCGTCGTACAGGCCGGTCACGTGACCGAAGAGACCGACTTGCCGGCGAACGGCGCGCCGATCCCGCCGCAGATCGTGCCCGAGCACCTCCGCGCTCCCGTCGACGACCGGTGCCAGCCCGGCGATGGCGCGAAGCAGGGTGGTCTTGCCGGCGCCGTTGGGCCCGCGCACGAGCAGCGCTTCGCCGGGGTCGACCTCGAGGTCGACGCCGGTGAGGGCCGGGAAGCGGTCGAGCAGCACCACGGCCGAGCGGAAGCACACTGCGGAAGCCATTGCGGGCCTCCCATGCTACGGCCGTGACCTCGGCTGACACATATCGCGGCGCTACGGTGTGCCCCCCGTGGGTTTCCGCCGCTTCATCGCCGGCCTGGGCCGCACGCTGATCGGCACCGGGGTCTTGATCCTGCTGTTCGTCGCGTACGAACTGTGGGGCACCGGCCTGTTCGAACACCGCAGCCAGGAGCGGCTGCGCCGGGCCGCGCCACCGGCGCCTGAGTGCGGACAGGGTTCGGCCATCACCAACCCCACGCCGCCGCCCACCCCTGACGGTGAGGCCATCGCCATCATCAAGATCTGCAAGATCGGCGTCGAGAAGGCGATCGTCAACGGTGTCGGCGACGAGGACCTCAAGAAGGCGCCCGGGCATTATCCCGACACGCCGTTGCCCGGTCAGCAGGGCAACGCCGCCATCGCCGGGCACCGCACGACCTACGGCGCCCCGTTCTTCCGCCTCGACGAGATGGAGATCGGCGACCCGATCCTGGTCAGTACCGCGCAGGGTCGCTTCCGCTACGAGGTCAGCGAGAAGAAGGTCGTCACGCCCGCGCACGTCGAGGTGCTCGACAACACGCCGGACAACCGGTTGACGCTGACGACGTGCGAGCCTCGTTTCAGCGCGGCCAAGCGGCTGATTCTCATCGCGTCGCTCAAGGGCGAGGCGCTCGCCGCCCCGACACCGAAACCCGCAGGTCCGCGCAGCCTCGCCGGTGAAGCCGGGCTGTCCGGAAAGCGACGCACGATCATCCCGACCCTCGAGTGGGGCGCGATCGCGGCCGCCATCGCCATCGGCGCGTGGCTGCTCGGTCGCATGTGGCGTAAATGGCTGGCGTACCTCATCGCCGCGCCGTTCTTCTTCGTCGTGCTCTTCGTGTTCTTCGAGAACGTCTCCCGAATACTTCCCGCCAACATCTGAGGCCCGTGTTCGCTGCGAGTAACCCGAACGTCCTCGTCGCATTCGGCGCGGGCATGCTCTCGTTCCTGTCGCCGTGCGTGCTGCCGCTGGTGCCTGGCTACCTGTCGTTGATGTCGGGTCTCTCAGCCGCCGAGATGGAATCGGAGAAGGCGCGGCTCCTACGAGCCACGCTCCTCTTCGTTGCCGGTTTCACCGTGGTGTTCGTCGCCCTCGGCGCCAGCGCCAGCGCGCTGGGCCAGTCGCTACAGGACCACCAACGGGGGTTGAACCAGGGGGCCGGGATCGTGGTGATCGTGATGGGCGTGGTTCTCGCCGGCGCCTTGTCACCCGCGATCTTGATGCGCGAGCGCCGCTTCCACGTGTCGCCGTCGTCACTCGGCATCTACGCGCCGCCGGTGATGGGAATGGCGTTCGCGTTCGGGTGGACGCCGTGCATCGGGCTCGTGTTGGGGCCGATCCTGACGCTCGCAGCATCGGAGGGCACCGTCCTTCGGGGCGTGGTGTTGCTCACCGCGTACTCACTGGGGCTGGGCGTCCCGTTCGTCGCCAGCGGCCTCGCCCTCGGCCGGCTCACCGGTGCCTTCGGTTGGGTGAAGCGGCACTTCGGCGTGATCAACGCCATCGCCGGCGGATTACTGGTTGCGTTCGGATTCTTGCTGCTGACGAACAACGTGAGCTGGCTGTCGCGACACGTCGCCGACTTCCTCCGCGCTGTCCACCTCGATCGCCTCTCGACGAGCTAGCGGCCGCGGAACTCCGGTGGCCGACGGTCGCGGAACGCGGCCATGCCCTCGGCCAGGTCGGCGCTCGACCAAGCCCGCGTGATCGCGGCGGCGACGTCGGCGTCGGCGAGCGCGGGCTCCAACCGATTCAGCGCGAGCTTGTGGCCGGCGATCGACAGAGGCGCCAGCGCGGCAATGTCGGTCGCCCAGGCAATCGCGTCGTCGAGTGTCCCGACCCGCTGGACGAGCCCGAGCGCATGCGCCCGCGTCCCGTCGATCTCTTCAGCGGCGAGCAGCATCGTCCGGGCCGGGCCGTGGCCGGCCAGCAACGCAAGCCGCTGCACCGTCCAGTGGTCGACCATCAGGCCGAGCTTCGTGGCCGGGATGCCGAAGCGAGCGTCGGCCAACGCCACGCGCAAGTCGGCGGCGACGGCGAGCTGCGTCCCGGCCCCCAGCGCCGCACCGGCGACGGCAGCGATCACAGGAACCGGGACCGCGATGATGCGGTCGAGCAACGTTCGCAGTGCCTCGCGGAAGTCGTCACCCTCGACGCCCGAGAGGTCGGCGCCGGCACAGAAGTGACCAGCCGCGCCGGTCAGGACGATGACGCGGGCGCCGTCGTCGACGTGCGCGTCCAGCGCGCCCGTCAGGTCACGACACGCGTCCACATCCAGGGCGTTGCGGCGCTCGGGCCGGTCGACGACGAGGACGCCGACGGGGCCGCGGCGCTCGGACCCGATCACCTAGTCGATGACGGCGATGACGTCGCCTTCTTGCACTTGATCGTCGGGCTTCACCTTGACCTCGGTGATGGTCCCGGCAACCGGCGCTTCAACCGGGATCTCCATCTTCATCGACTCGAGGATCGCGATCGTGTCGCCCACCGCCACGGTTTGCCCGGCCTCGACATGGACTTGCCACACATTTGCGGTGATCTCGGCACGCACGTCGGTCATCGGGCGGGCAGACTAGCCCCCATGTTCTGGATCATCAGCGTGCTGCTCAGCGGACTGATCGTGGGCGCCCTCGGACGCTTGGCGATTCCCGGACCGAACCCGATGAGTATCGGCATGACGCTCGCCGTCGGTTTGGGCGGGTCGATCGCCGGCGGGATCGTCGGCGCGCTGATCCTCGGCAGTCGTAGCGCCGGCATCATCATCCTGCAGGTCCTGGCCGCCGCCGGGATCATCTATCTGATGCAGCGGCGCGACAACGCCAACACCGCCTAGCCGGTCAGGGGCGGGCTCAGCCGTCCGGCTTGCTGGGCGGCCACAACGCCGAGGTCGGCGTCGACCATCATCTTGACCAGGTCGACGAACGTCACCTTCGGCTCCCAACCGAGCGCGGTGCGCGCCTTGGTCGAGTCGCCCACCAGCAGGTCGACTTCGGCGGGGCGGAAGAAACGGTCGTCGATCGTCACGAAGTCCTGGTAGTCGAGGCCGACGTGACCGAACGCCACCTCGCAGAACTCGCGCACCGAGTGCGTCTCGCCGGTCGCGATCACGAAGTCGTCGGGCCGCGGCTGCTGCAACATGAGGTGCATGGCCCGGACGTAGTCGCCGGCGAAGCCCCAGTCGCGTTGGGAGTCGAGATTGCCGAGCGCCAGCGTCTTGTCGACGCCGAGCTTGATGCGGGCGACGGCGTTGGTGATCTTGCGGGTCACGAACTCGAGACCGCGTCGCGGGCTCTCGTGGTTGAACAGCATCCCGCTCGACGCGTGCAGGTCGTAGCTCTCGCGGTAGTTCACCGTGATCCAGTGCCCGTAGACCTTGGCCACGCCGTACGGGCTGCGCGGGTACAACGGCGTCGACTCGCGCTGCGGCACTTCGACGACCTTCCCGAACATCTCGCTCGAGCTCGCTTGGTAGAAGCGAATGTCGGCGTCGACCGTCCGAATGGCGTCGAGCAAGCGCGTGACGCCGAGCGCCGTCGTCTCACCGGTGAGTACGGGCTGGCTGAACGACGTCTGCACGAATGACTGGGCTGCCAGGTTGTAGACCTCCGACGGGCGATGGTCGGCCAGCACCTTGATCAACGACGCTTCGTCGAGCAGGTCGCCGGACACCAACTCCAGGTCGTCCTGGATATGCGCGATTCGCTCGAAGTTCACCGTGCTGCTGCGCCGCACCATGCCGACGACCGCGTAACCCTCGTTCAGGAGGTGCTCGGCGAGGTACGAGCCGTCCTGGCCGGTGATGCCGGTGATGAGAGCGCGGTTCTGGGTCATCGTGACTCCGTTCTACCCGGGCTTCGTCGAGCCGTCTGCTAAGCCAGTTGGCAGATGTCGACAAAGTTGGGCACCCGAATCGGCCGCCTCCGCCGGGAGCTGGGCTGGACCCAGCAGGAGCTGGCGGAGCGGCTGGCGATCTCGCGTGTCGCGGTGTCGCATCTCGAGTCCGGCGCGTCAGTGCCGAGCGAGCGCACGATCACGTTGCTCGCCGGGCTGTTCAAGCTCGAGCCCCACGAGTTGGTGGCCGACACCGGGTATCCAATGGCCAAGGCCGAGCGGCTGCCGGTGACGGCGGCCCGTTACACCGAGGTCGAGCTGCAACTGCGACTGTTCGCCGCCACGCCACAAGATCCCGACTGGCCCGAGCGGCTGCGCGTTCTGTTGGAACTGGCGCACGATCGCCGCGAGCGCGACGACCTCAAAGCCGCGCTGGCGCAGCTACACCGGCAGGACGCCGTGCTTGCGCCACGGCCGCTGAACGATCTTCGTACGCGAGATCGCTAGCCCGCGACAGATCTCGGCGCGCGTCTCGGCCGGATCGATGATGGCGTCGACCTGCGCGTGGCCCGCCGCGATGTACGGGTCGATGTTCTTGCGGAGCTCTTCGGCCATCGAGATGCGCGCCGCGTCCCGCTCCTTGCCTTCGGGGAAGGCGTCGAGCTGCTTCCGGGCGATGATGTTGACCATCCCGTCGGGGCCCATCACCGCGATCTCGGCCGTGGGCCAGGCGGCGATGTAGTCGGCCTCATATGCGGTGCCGTTCATGACGAAGTAGCCGGCGCCGTAGGCCTTGCGCAGTACGACGGTGACCTTGGGAACCGTCGCCTCTGACACCGCGAACAGCATCTTGGCCCCGTGGCGGATGATGCCCTGCTTCTCGACCGCGGAGCCGACGATGAAGCCGGGAACGTCCTGCAAGAACACGAGCGGGATGCCGAACGCGTCGCAGAGCCAAACGAAGCGGGCGGCTTTGTCGGCCGAGTTCACGTCGAGTGTGCCGCCCAGGACCTTGGGTTGGCTGGCGACGATGCCGACCGGCTGGCCGCCGAACCGGGCGAAGCACGTGATCACGTTCTTGGCCCACTCAGGCTTCATCGCGAAGAACTCGCCGTGGTCGACGATCGCTTCAATGACCCGATACATGTCGTACGCGCGCCGCGGCGCGGTCGGCACGATGTCGTAGAGCGCTTCGACCCGACGATCGGTCGGATCGTCGCTCTCGCGTATCGGCGGCAACTCCTGGTTGTTGGCCGGGAAGTACGAGAGGTAGTCACGAACCACGCGGAGGCAATCGCTGTCGCTCTCGACTTCGAGATCGGCCACGCCGCTCACCTTGGTGTGAACGGCGGACCCGCCCATCTCCTCCTCGCTGACGTCCTCGCCGGTCGCCGCCTTAACGAGGTGGCGGCCGCCGAGCGCCATCGACGAGATCCCCTTCACCATCGGCACGAAATCGGCCAACGCCGGGATGTACGCGGTGCCCGCCGCGCAGTGGCCCAGCATGGCGGCGACTTGCGGCACGACGCCCGACAGCGTGACCTGCTCGCGGAAGAGTGCACCGGCCGACGCGAACGTCGAACCGCTCGTCGCCTGGATGCGGGCGCCGGCCGAGTCGAGAAGCCACACGATCGGGATCCGCTGGCGCAGCGCGAGCTCACGCATGCGCGCCGTCTTGTGTTCGCCGACCGCGCCCATCGACCCGGCCATCACCGTGAAGTCGTACGCCATCAACGCGACCCGACGGCCGTCGATCAGACCGACGCCGGCGACCATCCCGTCGGCAGCGAGGTAGCCCTTGTCCGCCTGCAGCCCGGGATCCATGGAGTCGGCGAGCAGGCCGTATTCCACGAAACTGCCGGGATCGAGCAACTCGGCGATGCGATCGCGCACCGGCGTCTTGCCCAGCTCGCGCTGGCGAGCGATGCGATCAGGCCCGCCCATGCCGTACGCCGTCTCCCGCCGCTGCGCCAAGCCCTCGACCAGCGGCTTCCAGTCGTGCAGTTCCGGTTCGTCAGCCATCAGCGGCCTTTCCATTGGGGGTCGCGCTTCTCGGCGAAGGCGGCGATGCCCTCGGATGCGTCCTCGGTGTACGAGGTGATCGTCAGCATCGAGTGCAGGAGTTTGAGCGCGTCGGCGGCGGACTGGTCCCACACCGAATAGAAGGAGTCGCGACCGAGCTTCATGATCGCCGGCGACTTCGACGCGAGCGACTGCGTGAGTTCGTCGACCGCGGCATCGAGGCGATCGACGGCGACGACCTGGTTCACGAACCCGATGCGCTCGGCTTCGGTCGCGTCGACCCGGCGACCGGTCATCATCAACTCGAGCGCCTTCTTCGGCGGCATCGAGCGCATGAGCGGCACCGTGATCATGTACGGCCACAGGCCGACGTTGATCTCCGGCGTACCGAACTGCGAGTCGTCCGACGCCACGACGATGTCGCACGCCAGTGCCAGCCCGAACCCGCCCGCCAACGCGTAGCCCCGCACCCGGGCGACGATCGGCTTGCCAAGGGACCACATGTCGCCGAACAACCCCGCGAGTTGCCCGCGTCCGTCGTGCAGGTCGAGGTATCCCGATCCGGACGCCATGCCCGTCAGGTCGGCACCCGCGCAGAACGCCTTGTCCCCCGCGCCGGTAAGCACCACCACCCGTACGTCGGCGTCGGCCTTCGCCTGCGCCAGCACCTCGCGCAAGCCGCTGATCACACCCCACGACAACGCGTTCCGCCGCTCGGGCCGGTTGATCGTCGCTCGCGCCACGCCACCCGCCACCTCGTAGAGCACCTCATCGGCCATACCAGCGGACGGTAGCGTGAACGGCTCATGTGGTTCACCGCCATCACTGTGGCGGTCGGCGCGCTCATCGGACTCGCTCTGGGCGGACGACCGCGCCATCTGCCCGAGCACACCTTTCATCTGTGGCCGCTGCTGCTCGGCGGTCTGGCCCTTCAGGTCGTCGTCGAGGGCGGACTGCGCGGCCGGCCCGGCCTCGTGCTCGTCTTCATTTCGTACGCGCTCTTGCTCTCGTTCTCGGCGCTCAACCTGCGCCTGGCCGGGATGGGGGTCGTGATGGTGGGCGTCGTCATGAATCTCGTCCCGATCACGCTCAACGCAGGTATGCCCGTACGCGCGTCCGCCCTCGTTTCGGCGGGGATCGTCAAGACGCCCGACGCCGCACCGTTCGTCCGGCTGCGGGGTGAGCGTCATTTGCAGGACGACGACGATCGGCTGATGGTCCTCGCCGACATCATCCCGGTGCGCCTTCTCCGTCAGGTCATGAGCTTCGGGGACCTGGTGCTCAGCGTCGGGACGATCACGTTGATCGTCGGGCTGCTCCGGCCGCCGCGCAGGAAACCGTGGCGACCGGACTGATTGTTTCGTTCCGTCTGGGCGGCACCGACGGCGTATCCATCGAGTCGGCCAAGTGGGCCGACGCCCTGCGCACGCTCGGGTACGAGATCACGACGATGGCCGGCGCCGGCGTCGCCGACATCATCGATCCGAGGTTGGCCATCGGTGCGGTGGGACCCAAGCACGTGTCGCTGCCGCCGGCCGACGTCGTCATCGTCGAGAACTTGTTGTCGTTGGTCTCGCTCAACCCGTGGGCGGCCCGCAGTGTCGCCCGCGCCCTCCGCGGCCGACGCGCCGTGATCCGCCACCACGACCTCGTCTGGCAGCGACCGCAGTACGCCGACTGGTCCGAACCGGTCAACGACGACCCCGCGTGGCGGCACGTCACGATCAACGACCTCAGCCGGCGCCAGCTGGCCGATCGCGGCATCGAGGCGACGACCATCTACAACGCCTTCGACTGCGACCCGCCCGCAGGGGCGAGGGACGAGACCCGGCGCCGCCTCGGTGTCGCGCCGAACGAGATCCTGCTGCTGCATCCGACGCGCGCCATTCCGAGGAAGAACGTGCCCGGCGCTCTCGCCGTCGCCGAGTCGCTCGGCGCGTCGTACTGGCTTCTCGGGGGCGCCGAGGACGGCTACGGCCCCGAGCTCGAACGCCTCCTGGCGCGCACAACCGCGCGCGTGATCCGGACGCCGGCTTCGGTCACCGACGCCTACGCGGCGTGCGACGTCGTGGGCCTGCCGTCGGACTGGGAGGGGTTCGGTAACCCGACCGTCGAGTCGGCCACCCACCGCAAGCCACTCGCCGTCGGCCGCTATCCGGTGGCCGAAGAACTCGCCGCGTTCGGCTTCCGCTGGTTTTCGGCCGACGACCCCGCGCCACTCGCCGCGTGGCTGGCCGATCCTGACCCGTCGCTGCTCGAGCACAACGCGGCCGTCGCCCGGCGGCACTTCAATGTCGACGACCTACCCGCGAGACTCGCGCCGATCCTCCAATGACCGATTCCGACCCGCTCCTCGTACGCCGGGCGCGCATGGCGCGCCTGGCCGAACTGGGCCAACGCATCGGCTACCTCGCGCTTCTCGTCGGCATCGTCGCGTTCTTCTGGGCCCTGTTCGCCAGTTTCCCGCCGGGTGCCACGGCCATCGTCGGCGTGAGCATGGCGGTGTGCACCGTGACGCTCGCCCCCGCGATTGTCCTGGGATACGCCGTGAAGGCGGCCGACCGGGAGGACCGCGAACGCGGCCTGTAAGTTTGGCTGCATGCCCAAAGCCGCCGTCCTCCCCGCTCTCAACGAACCCCTCGAGATCCGTGACATCGAAGTCGAGTCGCCGCGCGCCGGCGAGCTCAAGGTCCGCATGGGGGCCTCCGGCGTGTGCCACTCCGACCTATCGGTGCAGAACGGCACGCTGATGTCGCCCACGCCGATCGTCCTCGGCCACGAAGGCGCCGGCGTCATCGAGGAAGTCGGCGAAGGCGTGTCCGGCTTCGCGCCCGGCGATCACATCGTGATCTCGTGGGTCCCGCAGTGCGGCGAGTGCTTCTTCTGCAAGAAGGACCAGGGCTACCTGTGCTCGCAAGCCGACATCGCGCTGGTCGCCGGCGGCCTGCTCGACGGCACCACGCGGTTCACGTCGAACGGATCACCGCTGTTCCAGATGGCGGCATCGGGGACGTTCTCCGAGCAGACGATCATCCCCGCCATCGGCGCCGTGAAGATCCCCAACGACATCGACATGAAGGTCGCCGCCCTCATCGGGTGCGGCGTGCTCACCGGCGTCGGCGCGGCGATGAACACCGCCGACATCAACCCGGGCGACACCGTTGCCGTCGTCGGCTGCGGTGGCGTGGGCCTCAACGTCATCCAGGGCGCTCGCATCAAGGGTGCGGCCGAGATCATCGCCGTCGATATGAACGAGACCAAGCTGCAGCTGGCCAAGGAGTTCGGCGCGACGGCGACGGTCAACGCCAGCCAGACCGACGCGGTGTCAGCAGTGATGGGCATGACCGAGCAGCGCGGCGTCGACGTGAGCTTCGAAGTGATCGGCCTGCAACAGACGATCGATCAGACGATTACCATGGCTCGCCGCGGCGGCCAAGCGATCCTGGTCGGCGTGCCGCGCATGGACGTGATGCTCACCCTGCCGGCGTTCCTCGGCGTCGTCGTCGCCGGCAAGACGATCAAGGGTTGCTGGTACGGATCGTCCAACGTGCAGCGCGACGTCCCCGCCCTGATCGACCTCTACAAGAAGGGCGATCTCAAGCTCGACGAGCTCATCTCGCGCACGATCCCCCTCGCCGAGGTCAACGACGCCTTCGCCGCCATGCAAACGGGCGAAGTCGCGCGCACCGTCATCGAGTACTAATCGGCTCGCAACCAGAGGTTGCTCGCCGAGCTCACAACTGTGGTCGTCGCTACGGGCAAAGCCCTCCGCTCCTCCCGCTGAAGACCTTCCGCGTCCAGCCGTTGGGGCCGGCCTACGGCCGGCGAGAAGCGGCCGGCCAGTTGCTGGCGGCAGTGCACGGCGCCGAAGGCGCCTCCTCCTGATGCCAGCGGGAAAGCAGTGCAGTGCGCAGGCGGAGGGGCTTTGCCCCGGAGCCGGAGCGCAGTTAGCTCGCCGAGGAACCTCTGGTTCCGAAGGCGAAAGCGCTAGCGCGCGCGGCGGCGGTGGCGCGCTCGGCGGGCGCGCACCATCAAGATCGTGAAGCCGGCGCGGCGAGCAGGCTCGGGGCGAAGCGGCTCGGGCGGACGACGGGCGTCGACCGGCGGTGACGTCTTGGGCGGGCGCACGCGTGCTGTCTTCGCCACGACCGGGCTCAGATCCTGCTCCGGGTAGCGTTCGCGGCGAATGTCACAGGCGACTCGTCTTCCCGCCGCACGCCGGCGCCGCCAATTGCTCGACGTCGCCCAAGAGGTTTTCGCGGTGCAGGGCTTTCACGCCACGTCCATGGACGAAGTCGCCGAAGCGGCGGGCGTGACCAAACCCGTCCTGTATCAGCACTTTGCGTCGAAACGCGAGCTGTATCTCGAACTCCTGGACGACGTGGGCCAGCAATTGCTCGGCGCCATCACCACCGCGACCGACACCGCAGCCACGCCACGAGAGCAGGTTGAGAACGGGTTCGCGGCCTACTTCCGCTTCGTCCGCGAACGCCACAGCGCGTTCCGCGTGCTGTTCGGCGGCGGTGCTCGGCGCGACGAGGAGTTCGCTGACAGCGTCCGAACCGTCGAGGCCGCGATCGCCGAAGCCATCGCCGCGCTCATCGAGACCGACATCGACGACGAACACCGCCGCCTACTCGCCCAAGGAATCGTCGGGCTGGCCGAAGCGACCGCCCGTCACTGGATGGACCACGGGCTCGACCTCGAGCCCGACGTGGTTGCGGCGCGTGTCGCCCGGCTCGCGTGGGCCGGGCTACGCGCCGTGCACGGCTAGACGCCCGCCGTCGAGCTGATCCAGCTGCGAATACTGGACGCGTTGACTTCGGATAGCTCCGACGGGAACAGGTAGCTGACCGAGCCGCACAGCAGCGTGATGCTGTTGCTGACGATGCCGATCTCGACCCACCCGTTCGGCGTCGCGCCAAGGAGTGGACCGCCGCTGTCGCCGTTGCACTGACCGGCCAGCAAGTCCGACGTGCACACCGTGGTCTGCGCGTTCAGGCTCGCCGACTCACCGAAGCAGTTGTTGTCGCTAATCACCGTGAGCTGGCGCGCCTGCAACTTGTCGGGTGCGAGCAGACCGAGCGTCGGCGTCTTGTCACCCCAGCCGACCAGCGTGGCCTTGGCGCCGTCGGCCTCGAGGTAGTCATCGGCGGCGCTCGAGAGGCGCACGGTCGGCAGGCTGGTCGCCGCCGCAAGGTGAAGCAGCCCGACGTCGTTGGTGAAGTCGCCCGACTCGAAGTCCGGATGAGCGATCGCCTGGTCGACGGCCAACACCTGACCGGCGCCGCGCGACGTGTTGTTGACGTGGACCGTGTACACACCGGCGCCGATGCAGTGACCGGCGGTCAGGACCCAGCGCGACGAGATAATCGTGCCGCCGCAGCTGAAGCCACCGTCGACGTAGACAGCGGCCATGAACGGGTACGGATTTCCCGATACCGCGGAGCCGCCGATGATGGCTTTGGCGGGCGTGGCCGCTGCCATCAGCGAGACCACAGCGAATACAACCCCAGCGAGTCGCTTGACCATGGCCGGGAATGATCGCGCGAATTGGACGCCGATGTTGGACGCGAACGAGGCACCCGTAGTGTGGCGGCATGCACCTCGGCGTGATCCTCCCGCAGGTCGAGATCGGACCCGACCCCGACGTCGTCGGTCGGTTCGCCACGACCGCCGAGGCCGTCGGTTTCACCAGCCTGGTGCTGTACGACCATGTGATCGGCGCCGAGATCTCCCAGCGGACCGACTGGATGGGCCCGTACAGCGTCGAGTCGCAATTTCACGAGCCGTTCGTGCTCTTCGGCTACCTCGCCGCCCTCACCAACCTCGAGTTGATGCCCGGCGTCCTGATCCTCCCGCAGCGCCAGGCCGTCCTCGTCGCCAAGCAAGCGGCGGAGGTCGACGTCCTCACGCGGGGCCGCTTCCGTCTCGGCGTCGGGATCGGCTGGAACCCGGTCGAGTACGAGGCGCTGGGCGTCGACTTCCACACCCGCGCCACCCTGTACGAGGAACAGGTCGAGGTGATGCGGCGGCTGTGGACCGAGGACGTCGTGACCCACAACGGTCCATTCCTCACAATTGACCGCGCTGGCATCCTGCCGCGGCCGGTCCAGCGGCCGATTCCTATCTGGATGGGCGGCGGCGCGACCCGCCCGGTGTTGGAGCGCATCGGCCGGCTGGCCGACGGCTGGGTGTGCAACACGCTGCCTGGTCACGGGCTGGAAGAGGCACTCGTCGTCATCCGTGACGCGGCAGCGGCCGCCGGGCGCGATCCCGACGCGATCGGCCTTCAGGGCATCGTCCAGCCTCGTCCGGGCGAGGATCCCGCGGTGGCGCTGCCCCGCCAGCTCGAGCGCTGGGCGGCCGTCGGCGCGACGCACGTCGCGGTCAGCGGCCTGAACGCCGGACGCTCACCGGACGAGCATGTTTCGTTCATCGAAGAAGCAGCGCATACACTGCTCACGTAACGGAGGATTCGTAGCGACACGCGGCGAATGCTGTGCTAGAGAAACCCTCCAGGATTTGGGGGGCCGGATATCCGGAGGGGTGATGGGGAAGGTGCTGGGGCGGATGGCCCGACCGATACGGATCATCGGAATCCTCATCATCGGCGCGGCCATGACGTTCTTCCCCATGATGCGCGCGCTCGCCCAGACGGACCCGTACACCGGTGGGGAACCGAATCCGCCGCCTCCGTGCGCGGGCACACCGCAAATCCAGGTGAATCAGGGCCAGCCAATCAACCCTGGTCAAACCGTCCCCGTGACCACTACAGGCGTGCGCGCCGGCGGCCCGGTAACGATCTTCGTCGATGACGCGCCGAGGGCCAGTGGCGTTGCCGACGCCAATGGCACGTACACCGCCAACGTCGTTGCGCCCCAATCCGCGCCCAACGGGTTCATCGTGTGCGCCTCGGCGCCACCCTGCCCCTTGGCCTGCACCCAGCCGATCTTCCTGAACAACTCGTCGACGCCCGGTGGCGGCGGCGGTGGTGGGGGTGGCGGTGGCGGCGGTAACGGTGGTGGCGGCGGCGGTTCGGGCGGCGGCGGTAGCGGTGGCGGCGGCTCCGGCGGTGGTGATAGCGGTGGCGGCGGTGCTGGCAGCGCGGCCACCGGTGGCGGCGGGGATTCGAACGTTCTCGGGTCGTCGTTCACCAACGGGTCGAACGGCGCTGGGAGCGCGTCAGTCGCCGGTCGCGGCTTCGCACGGACCGGGTTCACGCTCCTTCCGTGGTTGCTGGCCGCGTTGGTCTGCCTCCTCAGTGGGCGCCAACTCCTCAACAGGAGCCGGCGCCAGCGACACCGCTCCCGCAGGCGCCCGAAGGGACCCCGCGTCAGCCCTTCCACGTAGCGTCCTCGCCCGCGATCGCTGCGTGTCGCGGGAGTCCTGTGTGCATAGGTAGGCGCTGGATCGCCATCCTCATCGTGCTGATGGCCGGCGCGGCGTGCGGCAGCACGGTGTCCTCCTCGGAACGCATCGCCCGAGCGCACGCCAGCGGCGACGGCGAAGGTGATCTCTCCCGCGCCGAGACCCCCGATACGACCATGGCGACGAGTGCCGGCGACACCGGCGGTGGCTCCGCCTCGCCGTCGTCCCGTGCCGGATCGTCACGAACATCGGCGGGCGGCACGCCGATCGCGTCCGGCGGCGCGCGGAGTCCACTCCAACTCGGCCTGCTCTCGGCCGTGAACGACGGCGCTGATCAAGCCGGCGTCAGCAACGGCGACACCTTCACGCAAGGCGACGTCATCCACGCCTTCGTCGACAGCTACAACGCGAGCGGAGGCATCGGCGGCCGCCATATCGAGCCCGTGTACGCGGCGATGCATTCGGCGGGCAACAACTACGAGACACAGGTCCAAGCCGCGTGCTCCACCTTCACCGAGGATCATCACGTCGCTGCGGTCGTGAGTGAGGTCGGCTACTACAGCGAGAACCTGCTGGCCTGTCTGGCCAAGGCCGGCATTTCCGTCGTCAGCGGCGACTGGGGGGCACCCGATCGACAGGACGCCACGCGCTTCCCGTTGTTCGTCACCCCGATCACGCTGATCGGCGACACGCGCGTCGCCAGCCTCGTCAAACACCTCGCGGCGTCGGGGTTCCTACAGCCGCGTAACCGCATCGGCGTCGTGGTCGAGGGCTGCCCGATCGACCAGCGCATCCACCGCAACGCGCTGGTGCCCGCGTTGCAGGCCGCCAAGCTCACCCTGGCGTGGACGTTCACCGCGGTGCTTCCAGTCCCTCGCCGACTACGGCGGCGACGCCCTCGACCTTCAGGGCGCGGTCCTTCAGTTCAAGCAGCATCAGGTTGACCGCGTGATGTTCGTTTCGCAGGCCGCCGAAGCGAACCTCATGAATCTGTTCTCGACCGCGGCCGCCGCGCAGGGCTACTCCCCCGGTTACGCGCTGTCGTCGATAGCCGCGCCCGCCGTACTGGCCCAGAACGCGCCGCCGGCCCAGCTCGCCAACGCGCGCGGCGTCGGGTGGTTGCCGGCACTCGATACACAGAACCCGGCCCAGTCGCCGGCCACGGCGACGGGCAAGCGCTGCCTCGACCGCATGAAGGCCCAGGGCATCCGGCCGACGTCGAACGCCGACTACACCAATGTCAACGGTGCGTGTGACGCGTTCGGGCTCCTCGACGCGTTGCTGCGCGCAACCAACGGCGATTCGTCGGCCGGCGCGATCCGCAAGGTGCTCGGCACCGTCGGCGCCCGCTACCTGTCGGCATCAACCGTCGATGGCCGCGTCGCGTTCGTCGACGGCCGTGTCGCCGCGTCGACCGGCCGCCTGTTCGCCTTCGTGAACAACCGCTTCGAATACACCAGCAGCCCCTTCGCGCTGTAACGCGCTCCGAAGCCAGAGGGACGACGTGTCGACGGACTACCGCGAAGGAGACCAGATGTCGTTCATCCAGATCGTCGAGGTTCGCACCAAGCGTTACGACGAGCTCAAGGCGCTGGGCGAGGAATTCGAGGCGTCGATCGCCGACAAGACCACCGTGCGGCGCACGATCATCACCCGCGACCGCAACGACCCCGAGCGCGTGCTGATCATGGTGTTCTTCGACTCGTACGAGTCGGCGATGGAGAATTCGAACCTGCCCGAGACCGCGGCATTCGGTGAGAAGCAGATGCCGCTTCTCGAGGGACCGCCCGTGTTCCACGACCTCGACGTCGTCGAGGATCAGTGAGCTACTGAGATTCGGCGCGCGCCCAGAACGCGCTAAGCGTCGCGGCGACGCGATCGGGTTCGGCCTGGTGCGACGTGTTGAGGTGGTGAAGGCCCTCGAACACCTCGGCGGTGAAGTTCGGGAACAGCCCGGCGAGCCTCGCCTGCATCGCCTCCCATCGGGGATGCGTGCGTGAGCCGCGGCTGAAGTACACGGGCGATGCGAACGCCGCGTAGGCGACCGGCTCGACGCGGTGGTGCCGCAGCGCGGCGATGAAGGCCCGAATCGCCGGCGGTCGCTTCGCCATCCACGGGGGCGGATCCCCAGCGGGAGGTGTAGGAAGGACCACGTCTTCGGCCACCTGTAGCCGCATGAACGCCGCCATCGACTCGGCCGGCGGTAGCAGCACCGCCTCGTCGAACTCGGGCCACCCGTAAACCGCGTCGCCCTCGGCGGTCATGTCCGATGCCGGCTCATCCACGGCCAAGCTCTGCACGCGATCCCCGCGCGACGCCGCATAGGCGAGGGCGACCGCGCCACCGCCCGAGTGGCCGTAGAGGTGGACCTTGGTCAGCCCCGCGTCGTCGATGGCGCGGTCGAGCGCCGCGACTTCGGTGTCGATCGAATAGCCGGACGGCGGCTCGTCGCCGTCGTAGACCGCAAGGTCGCGGACGACGACTTCCACACCCGGAAGACGCTCGACGAGCGGGCCGTATCGGATCGCCGCCGGTGCGATTATCCCCGGCAGCAAAACGACGGGATAGCGCACCCGCGAAACGCTACGCCCTACTTGATGTGGACGCCGCTGATCGCGCGGGCGATGACGAGGCGCTGGATTTCCGAGGTCCCCTCGAAGATCGTGTAGATCTTCGAGTCGCGGTGCCAGCGCTCGACGGGGTGGTCCTTGATGTAGCCGGCGCCGCCGAGGATCTGGATCGCCTCTTCGGTGACCCACACCGCGGTCTCGCCGGCGAAGAGCTTCGACATCGAGCCCTCGCCCGCCTCGAACGGCTTGCCGGCCTTGCCCATCCACGCGGCGCGCCACACGAGCAGGCGGGCGGCGTCGATGTGCATCTTCATGTTGGCCAGCTTGAAGGCGATGCCCTGGTTCTCGATGATCGCCCGGCCGAACTGCTTGCGCTCCTTGGCGTACTCGAGCGAGTACTCGTACGCGGCGCGGGCGATGCCGAGCGCCTGCGCGCCCACTGCGGGACGCGACGCTTCGAACGTCGCCATGGCGGCCTGCACCTTCGAGCTCTGACCCTCACGAGCGCGGGCGAGGCGACCGTCGAGCTTCTCTTTGCCACCGAGCAGACACGACCCCGGGACGCGCACATCGTCGAGGACGACTTCGGCGGTGTGCGACGCGCGGATGCCCATCTTCGAGAACTTCTGACCTTGCGACAGTCCCTTGGTGTTGGGCGGGACGATGAAGCTGGCCTGGCCGCGCGAACCCAGCTCGGGCTCGACGGCGGCGACGACGACGTGAATGTCGGCGATGCCGCCGTTGGTGATCCACGTCTTGGTGCCGTTGAGCACCCACTCGTCCTTGGCCTCGTCATAGACGGCGCGGGTGCGGAGGCCGCTGACGTCGGAGCCGGCGTCGGGCTCGCTGACGGCGAAGGCCGCCATCTGGATCTTCTCAGGGGTGCCGAAGCACTGCGGCACCCATTCCATGACCTGCTCGGGCGTGCCGTTGGCGACGATGCCGACCACGCCGAGGGTGGTGCCGAAGATGGCGAGGCCGATGCCGGCATCGCCCCACGCGATCTCCTCCATCACCAACGGCAGCGTGATGCCGACCGGGTCGTTGAAGGCATTGAGCACGAAGTCCAATGAGTACAGGCCGATGTCGGCCGCCTCCTGGATGATCGGCCACGGGGTCTCTTCCTTCTCGTCCCACTCGGCCGCCGCCGGGCGGATCGTGCCCTCGGCGAAGTCGTGCACCCACTTCTGGATCTGAAGCTGGTCCTCGTTGAGGTCCAGGGAAAAGTCGCTCATGTTACTGAAGAGTAACTTAGGTGGACTGGCCGCGCCAGGCTTCGTTCGCCTCGGCGAACTGACGGTTCACCTGGGTCATGTCCCACGGCTCCTCGAGCCCGGTCTCCGGCGGCCACTGGCTCCGGGGTTCGTTGACGAAATCGCCGCCGTAGACGTGGATTGCGCCGGTCAGGCGCCCGAGCGGGTTCTCGACGGCGTGGATCGCGTCGTCGCCCAGCACGAGGACGTCGCGCTCCGCCAGGGCCTTCCCGCCGCTTTCGACCAGGGCCTGGCCGTCGCGCCGGTAGAAGATGTTGTCCTCCTGCCCGCCGTAGATCCCGATGACGGCCCACATCTGGTGGTTGTGCGGGTACAGGCGCATGCCGGGCGCCCACGTGACGTGCAGGACCGTGAGGTCGGGGGCCACGTGCAGCAGGTTCAGGCCGCCGTCGCGAGCGCCGAAGGCGTCGGCCACGTCGCCCGGTCGCTCGAGGGCCCGGCGCACGACGTCACGCACCGCCAGCGCTGGTTGGTCCTCGGCGATCGCGACCTGGCAGTCAGCGATGAGCTGGTCGATGGCAAATGACACCGTGTCATCGTGCCAGGAACGGGGGGAAATATCCTGGCGTGACTCCAGGCAGGAAACCCGCCACACTGGAGCGAACGACCACGCTGAGTAGTTGTCTCCCCCCTCATGGCCAAACGCCGAACCGACCTCACCGACGCCCCGTCAGACGCTGACCTGACCCTTCGCGCCACGAAGGGTGACTCCAGCGCGTTCGAGGAGCTGTATCGGCGCCACGCAGAAGCGGCCTGGCGCGTCGGGTATGCGGTCACCGGCAACCCGCACGACGCGTCCGACGCAGTGTCCGAGGCCTTCACGCGGGTGTTCGCCGCCCTGCCGGCCGGGCGCTTCCCGTCGGAAGCGCCGTTCCGGCCCTACCTGCTGACCGCGACCCGCAACGCCGCCATCGACGGCATCCGGCGCACCGGGAAGCTGCAGCCTCGCGAGCTCAGCGAACTCGAGACCGGTACCGCCGCCGTCACGCCCGGCGACGCGGTGATCGGCACGCTCGACGCGTCGCTCGTCGCGACCGCGTTCCTCGCCCTGCCCGAGCGCTGGCGCTCGGTGCTGTGGCTCACCGAAGTCGAAGGCCTGCAGCCTCGTGAGATCGCCGACATGCTGGGCGTCACCGCGAACGGCGCCGCCCAGCTGGCGGTGCGCGCCCGCAACGGACTGCGCGAGCAGTTCCTTCAAGCGCACATGCGCACGCCGGTCAAGAAGGACTGCCGCTTCACCGTCGACCACCTCGGCGCCTACGTCGGCGGGGCGCTGTCAGCCCGCGACGTCGCCAAGGTCGACCAGCACCTCGCCGGCTGCGACGCATGCCGCGCCCGCCAGACCGAGCTCGAGGACATTGGCTCGACGCTGCGCCGGATCGCCCTTCCGCTCCCGCTGGGCCTGGCCGCCATCGCCGCCGCCCGGTGGAAGCTCGTCGGCGCCATCGCGACGCAGGGATGGCGCGCCGGCACCGCGGCGACCCGCGCCGCGCGCCCGCTGGCCTTGGCGTCGGGCCTGATGCTCGCCCTCGGAATCATCGGCGCCGCTGTCGTGCGGCCGCCGTCGGACTCCGAACTGAGCACGCCGTCGCGTCGCGCGCCGCAGGAGACGTCGCGGCCCGCGCCCGTCGTGCAGGGCTCCTTGGCGCCGATCAGCGCCGCGATCGAGAGCGTCAACGAACTCGGCGCCCGCCAAGCCGCGCAGGCGGCGGCGATCGCCGCCGCCGCCGGGCCGCCGCCTTCCTCGGAGGGCGGCACGGCTGCGCCGCCGCCCTCGGCACCGGCCCCGCCGGTCGACGGGCTCATCCAGCTGTCGGTACGGACCACGCCGGCTAGCACCGGCGCCGCCGCCGGCGATCAGTGCACCGGCCTCGACGTGGCCGGTGCCGTCGTCGTCGGGTGCCAGCCTCCCGCCGCCGACCCCGCCGCCGGTCTCATCACCGTCGAGACGCACGGCCAACTCCTCGGCGACCACAAAATCGCCTTGTAAGCAGAAGAGGCGCCCCGAAGGGCGCCTCTTCGACGTGTTTATGTGAAGCGGTTTTAGACGGGCCGGACGCTCGTGGCCTGGAGGCCCTTGTCGCCCTGCTGTACCTCGAACTCGACCGACTGGCCTTCCTCGAGGCTCTTGTAGCCCGCCGACTCGATGGCGCTGTAGTGGACGAAGACGTCCGCGCCGTCGGACTGCGAGATGAAGCCGTAGCCCTTCTCGTTGTTGAACCACTTCACTGTGCCGGTTGCCACTTAGGCATCCCCTTTACTCGGTATCAGTTACTGAGGGATGCCTTACTGCTGCGACTCAGTCGTGCGGTACTGCCGCCCCTCGGGCACAAACGGTAGCAGTCACTACCTGTGGACGACGGTTCCATCGGGGCCGTCCTCCACTACCCAGCCCATGCCTTCCAGCTGGGCCCGGATGGCGTCGGCCTTGGCGAAGTCCCGTGCCTGGCGGGCGGCATCCCGTTCGTCGACCAACCGCTGGGTTTCGGCGTCGATGGCGACCGGCGATCGCTCTAGAACCAGGCCCAGGGCGCCCGCCAGCTCGAAGACGGTCGCCGCCGCCCGCTCGTCGCCCTTGTAGGCGGCGCTGACCGCGTCGAACACCACCGCCAGCGCCCCGGGCGTCTTGAGGTCGTCGTCCATGAGTGCGGTAAACCGGGCCACCACGTCCGGGTCGGGCGGGGCCACGACATTGGCGAACTTGCGGGCGAAGGCGTCGAGACGGTCGAGGCCGGCCTCGGCCTGAGCCAGCGTGTCGGGCGTGACCTCGACCGGCGATCGGTAGTGGGCGCCGAGCAGGAGGAGGCGGTACGCCCGCGAGTCGTGCTGGTCGAGGAGGTCGGTGAGCGACGTGAAGTTCTTGAGCGACTTCGACATCTTCGCCCCGCCGATCTCGATCATCCCGTGGTGCGTCCAGTGGCGGGCGAAGGCGTGGCCGGCGCCGACCGCCTGGGCCCGCTCGTTCTCGTGGTGCGGGAAGGTGAGGTCGTCGCCCGCGGTGTGGAGGTCGAAGCCGTCGCCGAGCAGGTCGAGCGACATCACCGTGCATTCGATGTGCCAGCCGGGCCGGCCCGAACCCCAGGGCGACTCCCACGTCGGCTCGCCCGGCTTGGCCTTCTTCCAGAGGGCGAAGTCGAACCACTCGCGCTTGTCCTCGTCGATGTCGACCCGGGCCCCGGCCCGGAGGCTCTCGAGCGGCTGGCGGGCGAGGACGCCGTATCCGGGGAGCGTCTTGACCTCGAAGTACACGCCGTCGGTGGTCTCGTACGCGTGACCGCGGGCGATCAGCTCGCCGATGAGGGCCACCATGCGCTCCACGTACTCGGTCGCGTGCGGGATGTGGTCGGGCCGCAGGATGCCAAGGCGATCGAGGCTGTCCCAGTGGATCGCTTCGAACTGGGCGACGACCTCGTCGCAGCTCCGGCCTTCCTCATTGGCCCGGCGGATGATCTTGTCCTCGATGTCGGTGACGTTCGACACGAGCGTGACGTCGAACCCGCGCCACTCGAGGTACCGGTGCAGGAGGTCGTAGAAGAGGGCGTTGCGGCCGTGACCGATGTGCGGGATGTCGTACGGCGTCGGGCCGCAGTGGTACATCGACACCTTGCCGGGCTCGCGTAATTCGAGCTCGCGCACCTCGCCGCGTGCTGTGTCATGTAGCCGCATAGCCCGCCTACGCTAACCGGACCCATGTGCCCGACCGTTCCCGATAAACCGACCCTCGAAGGCCTCGAAGCGAAGTGGATCGCGCACTGGGCCGAGCACGGCACGTACGCCTTCGACCGCACCAAGACCCGCGCCGAGATCTACTCGGTCGACACGCCGCCGCCCACGGTCAGCGGCCACCTCCACATCGGGCACACGATGTCCTACGCCCACACCGACCTCGTGGTGCGGTACCAGCGCATGCGGGGGCGCGAGGTCTTCTACCCGATGGGCTGGGACGACAACGGGCTCAACCTCGAGCGCCGTACCCAGATCGAGTTCGGCGTCATCTGCGACCCATCGCTCCCCTACGACCCGAACTTTGTCGCGCCCGATCCGCCGCCTGAGCGGCCGGTCCCGATATCGCGCCCCAACTTCGTGGAACTGTGCGCGCAGCTGTCGGTCGAGCTCGAGGAGGAGTACCGCCAGCTGTGGACCACGATCGGCCTCTCGGTCGACTGGTCGTACCTGTACCGCACGATCAACCCCGACGTCACCAAGGTGTCGCAGACCGCGTTCCTCAAGCTGTTGGAGCGCGACGAGGCGTACCGGGTCGAGGCGCCGACTCTCTGGGACGTCGACTTCAAGACGTCCCTGGCCCAGGCCGACCTCGAGGATCGCGAGATTGCCGGGGCCTATCACCGGATTCGGTTCTCAGACATCGAGATCGACACGACGCGACCCGAGTTGATCCCCGCGTGCGTCGCGCTGGTCGCCCACCCCGACGACGCGCGTTACAAGCCGCGCTTCGGCACGACCGTGCGCACGCCGCTGTTCGGGGTCGAGGTGCCGATCCTCGGCCACGAGCTGGCCGACCCGGAGAAGGGCACCGGCATCGCCATGATCTGCACGTTCGGCGACACGACCGACGTCGTGTGGTGGCGCGAGCTCGACCTGCCGGTGCGCTCGGTGATGGGCCGCGATGGCCGCCTCGTCCCGATGGGATGGGACGACCCCGCCGCCCAAACCGCTTACGACGAGCTGGCCGGCAAGACCGCCAAGCAGGCGCAGAAGCGCATCGTCGAGTTGCTGCGCGACTCCGGTGAACTCGTGGGCGACCCAAAACCGATCACGCACGCGGTGAAGTTCTGGGAGAACGGCGACCGGCCGCTCGAGATCATCACCACGCGGCAGTGGTTCATCCGCTTCCCGTCGAAGGACGTGCTGCTCGAGCGCGGCCGCGAGCTGCGCTGGCATCCCGAGTTCATGCAAGTGCGCTACGAGAACTGGGTCAACGGCCTGACCGGCGACTGGAACATCACCCGTCAGCGCTTCTTCGGCGTGCCGTTCCCGGTTTGGTATCCGGTCGACGCCGAGGGCCAGGTCGACTGGAACGCGCCGATCGCCGCCACACCCGAGACGTTGCCGGCCGATCCGTCGACCGACGTTCCGCCGGGTTTCGCCGACGACCAGCGGGGCCAGCCCGGCGGCTTCGTCGGCGATCCCGACGTGATGGACACATGGGCGACGTCGTCGATGAGCCCAGAGTTCGTCTCGGGCTGGCACCGTGACGAGGAGCTCTTCGGGCTGGTCTTCCCAATGAACCTTCGGCCGCAAGGCCAGGACATCATCCGGACGTGGCTCTTCTACTCAATCGTGCGGGCCGAACTCGAGTTCCACACCCTGCCGTTCAGCGATGCCGCCATCTCCGGTTTCGTGAACGACCCCGACCGCAAGAAGCTGAGCAAGTCGCTGAGCAACTCACAGGACGATCCGTTCGTCGTGATTGCCAACAACGGCGCCGACGCGCTGCGGTATTGGGCCGCCCAGGGGCGGCCGGGCCGCGACTTGGAGGTCGACCGCAACCAGTTCAAGATCGGCCGCCGGCTGGCGACCAAGGTGCTGAATGCGAGCCGCTTCGTGCTGTCGTTCGCGTCGGTCGACGGCGGTGATGTCACCGCGCCCATCGACCGGTCGATGCTCGCCGGGCTGTCGCAACTCATCAGCCAAGCCACGGCGGCGTTCGAGGACTACGACTACACCCGCGCCCTCGACCACATCGAGTCGTTCTTCTGGTCGTTTTGCGACGACTACCTCGAGCTGATCAAGGGCCGGGCGTACGGCGACGACGCCGCGTCGGCCCACGCCGCGCTGACGACCGCGCTGTCGGTGCTGTTGCGGCTGCTCGCCCCGTTCCTGCCCTACGTCACCGAAGAGGTGTGGTCGTGGTGGCAGGAGGGGTCGATCCACCGGTCGTCGTGGCCGTCGCCGCTCACCGTCGACGGCGATCCCGCGGTGCTGGCGGCGGCGGCCGAGGTCCTCGGCCAGGTCCGCAAGGCCAAGACCACCGCGCAGAAGTCGATGCGCGCCCCGGTCGCGTCGCTGCGCGTGACCGGCCCCGCTGAGTTCCTCGCCGCGTTGGCGCAGGCCGAAGGCGACGTGCGGGAGGCGGCTGGGCTGACCGGCACCCTCGAGACCGTCGACGGCACCGAGGTGTCCGTCGACGTGGAGTTGGCCGACTAAGCCTTTTTCGCCACTGCCTTCTTCTTGGCCGGCGCCTTCTTGGCGGCGGCCTTGGGGGCGGGAGCGGGAGCCGGCGCGGGAGCGGCCTTCTTGGGCGTCTCCAACCGGAGTTCGGCTTGAGCGGGCGGCGGCTTGCGGAGGCGGACGATGCCCGCCTTCTCGAGGACGTCGGCCTCGACGCCAACCTGACGCCACGCCGAGAACGTGATGCCGGTGCGGTCGCCGTAGACCTTGGCGACCTTGATGAACTCGGCTTCCATCTCGGAAACGTCGGCCTCGGCCCCGTTCCCAAGGCGGATCGACTCCGCGTCGAGGTCGATGCGCTCCTGGGTGAGGTGGAGCCGGCTCACCGGGTCGGCCGAAATGAGCATCTCGTCGATCTTCAACAGGCGGTTGGCGATGGCTTCGGCCGCCCGCTTCGGGCCCCGTCCGGGACGCAAGGAGTCGAGCGTGCTGAGGTAGCGGCGCACGATCCTGACCTGCTCGGGAGGCGTGACAACTTCACCAGGCCCTTTTTGGGCGGCCCTCCGCCGGGCGTTTTCTGACATCGGGCGAGCCAGGTTAGTCGGACTCGAGGACGCCCAGTCTGGTCAAATCGCCACGGAGGGTGGCGGCCGAGTCGAAGCGCACCGCTTGGAGCCCGGCGGCCCGGGCGCCGTCGACGTTGGCCTCGATGTCGTCGATGAACAGCGTCGTCGCCGGTTCGAGGCCGTAGCGGGTGCGCAGCTCGTCGAAGATCCGGGCGTCGGGCTTGGTCACGCCGACCTCGCCCGAGAGCACGATGCCGTCGAACCACTCCATGAACGGGAACCGGTCGCGCACCAACAGGAACGTCTCGGCCGACCAGTTGCTCAGCGCGTAGAGCGGCACGCCCCGGCCGTGCAGCTCGGCCAGCACGACGACGGTTTCCTCCACCGCGCCGGGGACCATCTCGATCCAGCGCGAGTGGTACGCGTCGATGAGGTCACGGTGCTCCGGGAACGCCGCAGTCAGCTGGGCGACGCCCTCGGCGAACGGCATCCCGCGGTCGAGCCGATCGTTCCACTCCAACGTGCAAACCGTCGCGAGGAACTCCTCCATCGCGGCCTCGTCATCGAACAGCTTGCGGTAGAGGTGGCGCGGGTCCCAGTCCACGAGCACCTTGCCCAGGTCGAACACGACAGCTTTGACGGCCACCGCCACTGCTTAGACGCTACGGTGCCCGCCCACGAGCACCGACGAAGCCACCGCGAGCGCTACCCCGGTTTGGTGGCGTCGCCGTTTGCTCAACATCACCGGCGGCGAGTCGCCCTTCCCGCTGTCGATTCTCTTCCTGCTGTTCTTCTTCGATGAGTTCGACACAGGCGCGTTCAACGTCCTGGCGCCGAACATCAAGCGCAGCTTCCACCTCACCGATCGCGACTTCGGGCTCGTCGTGGTGCTCAACCTTGGGATCGTCCTCGTGCTCGCCATCCCGGCTGGACATATGGGCGACCGGGTCAAGCGCGTGTTCTTCGTCGTCATCGGCGGCGTGATTGCCGGAACGTTCTCGTTCCTTACCGGCGTGGTCACGACGATGGGCCTGCTGGTGGTCGTCCGCATCATGAACGGCGTCGGCCGCCTGGCCAACGATCCGATCCATACGTCCCTGCTGACCGACTATTACGAACCGTTCCACCGACCGCGGGTGTTCGCCACGCATCGCAACGCGCAGCAACTCGGCGCGGTATTCGGATCTGCGATTGCCGGGTTGGCCGCCTACGCCGTGGGCTGGCGGGTGACGTTCATGGTCCTGCTGGTGCCAATCCTGGTTACCGCGTTCGCGGCAACCCGGATGCGCGAGCCCGACCGCGGCGAGAGCGACCGGCGCGCCGCCGGTGGGGTGTTGCCGCACGTGACGCCACTGCCGTTCCGCGAGGCGGTCCGGGTGCTGCTGCAGGCCCGGACGCTGCGGCGGGCGTACTGGGGCGTCATCATCATCGGCGGCGGCATCGTCCCGCTCGCAGTGCTACTGCCGCTCTACCTCGACCGCGTGTTCCATCTCAATGAAGCGGCGCGCGGTTTCATCGTCGGTGGGAACGCGCTGGCGACGTTCTTTGGCATCCAGAACGCGGGCAAGTGGACGCAGGGCTGGCTGGCTCAGAGCTTGGGTGAACCCGTTCGCAAATGCGCGTGGCTCCTCATACTCGTCGGGATTGAACTCGGGCTGGTGGCCGCCGCGCCGAACCTGTGGTTCTTCGTCCCCATCGGTCTGATCACGAGCTTCACCACCGGCATCTTCCTGCCGCCGTTGCTGACGGTGACCGCGCTCGTGTCGCCGGCCCGGGTGCGGTCCCTCGGCTTCTCGTTCTTCTCGATCTTCGTGGTGATCGGCGCCGCCATCTTCTTCGCCAGCCCGCTCGGCTCGCTCTCCGACACCCATGGCATTCGCTGGGGGCTGGCCAGCAGCGCGCCGTTCTGGTTCTTCGCCGGCGTCGTGATCAAGTCGGCCGCCCAATTCGTCACCGACGACACGCAGCGCGCCTTCGCGTCGCTGGACGAGTAGCTCAGTCCGCTTTCAACGAGCGGAGTCCGCCGATGGCGAACTCGACGTAGGAGTCCTCCAGCATCTGGCGCGAGTCGCGCACGTGCACCCAACGATCGAGCAGGCCTTGCATGCCCGAAATCAAGACCGCGCACATGGCGGCGGCCTTGTTCTCGGGCACGCCGAACTCCGTCGCCACAAGGTGGCCCCAATGCGACTCGAGCCGGCGGTACGTCTCGTTGCGGCGATCGCGTAGCGGAAGCCGGTTCTGGCTGGCCTGGAGCAGCGTGTTGAGGACGGCACCGCGATCGGTTAGGGCCAGGAACCATTCGTGGACCGCGGCGCGTACCTGCGCTTCGACGCCGGGGCCGGCGGCCAGGACTGCCGCGGTGATCCGGCTGTTGAACGCTCCGAGCTCCAACTCGAGGACGCCGAGGACGAGGTCATCGCGGTTCGTGAAGTACGCATAACCCAGGCCTTTGCTCACGCCGGCGGCGGCGGCGACCGACTCCATCGTCACCGCGTCGACGCCCTTCTCGCTGATGAGCTCGGCCGCCACTTGGAGGAAGTGGAGGCGCCGCTCCTCGCCGGGAAGTCGCGCCGGTCGGGCTGAGCTGCGGGCCATGTCGGCGGCGACGTTACCGCCCGGAGTGGTACTAGAACTTGTTCTCGTGCAGACCCACGAGAAGCTCTTCATCGGTGGCGAGTGGGTGGCACCGGCCGGGACCGGTGTCATCGACGTGATCTCGCCGCACACAGAGGAAATCGTCGGCCGAGTGCCGGACGGCACCGAGGCCGATATCGACCTGGCGGTCGCCAAGGCGCGCGACGCGTTCGACAACGGCGAGTGGCCTCGGCTCAAGCCCGAGGAGCGCATCGCCGCGGTCCAGAAGTTCGCCGACCTCTACGCATCACGCCTCAACGACATGGCGCAGGTCATAACGACCGAAATGGGCTCGCCGATCCTGTTCTCGCAGCTGGCGCAAGCGCCGACGCCGTGGATGATCGCGACCGCGTTCCTCGAGATGGCGCGGGAGACCGACTGGGAGAAGCGCCGGCCCGGCGTCTTGGCGCCCGAGGTCATCGTCCGGCGCGAGCCGGTCGGTGTCGTGGCCGCCATCGTCCCGTGGAACGTGCCGCAGTTCGTCACCATGGCCAAGCTCGCACCGGCCCTGATCACCGGCTGCACGATCATCGTCAAGCCGTCGCCCGAGACACCGCTCGACGCGTTCTTGATGGCCGAGTGGCTCGAAGAAGCCGGCATTCCCAAGGGCGTCGTGTCGGTCGTCCCCGCCGGCCGCGAGGTCAGCGAACACCTCGTCCGCCACGCCGGCATCGACAAGGTGGCGTTCACCGGATCGACTGCCGCCGGTCGCCGCATCGCATCGATCTGCGGCGAGCAGCTCAAGCGCTGCTCGTTGGAGTTGGGCGGCAAGTCGGCGGCGATCATCCTCGACGACGCCGATCTCGCGATGACCACCGAGAGCCTCAAGATGGCGTCGCTGATGAACAACGGCCAGGCCTGCGTCGCCCAGACGCGCATCCTGGCCAGCCGTGCTCGCTACAGCGAGGTCGTCGACGCCATCGGCACCATGGTCGGCGCCATGAAGGTCGGCGACCCCAACGACATGAGCACCGAGATCGGCCCGCTCGTTGCCCAGCGCCAGCAGGAACGCGTCGAGAAGTATATCGCGGTCGGCCAGGAGGAAGGCGCCCGTGTCGTCACCGGCGGCAACGGCATGCCGTCTGGTCTGGAGAAGGGCTGGTACGTACAGCCCACCGTGTTCGCCAACGTCGACAACACGATGCGCATCGCGCGCGAAGAGATCTTCGGCCCGGTGCTCACCGTCATCCCCTACGACGACGTCGACGACGCGGTTCGCATTGCCAACGACAACGACTACGGCCTGGCCGGATCGGTGTGGACGGCCGACACCGACGCCGGGCTCGACATCGCCCGCCGGGTGCGCACCGGCACGTACGGCGTCAACGGCTACAGCATGGACTTCAAAGCGCCCTTCGGCGGCTACAAGGCCTCCGGCGTCGGCCGCGAGTTCGGCCCCGAAGGCCTCGACCACTACGTCGAGCTGAAGTCGATCATCCCCTCCCCCGGCACCTAACCCTCGCCCACTTCCGCTCCGCGTGTGCAGTAGTTGGGGTGTACACCCCAACTACTGCACGCGACGCGTTTGGGTCTGGTCAGCCACGCGCGCGCGGTGGTTCCCTGGGCGCGATGTATTTGGAGGCCGTCGCCAAGCTGACTGCATCCCAGCATGGGCTGGTAACCACGCAACAGGTTCTGGCGATCGGTGCGAGCTACGAGTGGCTGCGGTGGGCGGTCGCTGACGGACGGCTCGATGCGTGCGCCGCGGCGTGTACCGGCTCGTGGGCTCACCGGGATCGGAATACGTCGACATCGCGGTGGCGGCCTTGGCCGCGGGACCCGGCGTTGCCGCATCGCACTTCGCAGCTGGGTGGCTGTGGAACGCGAAAGACGTCGCGTCGACGTTGCCCGATTTGATCGCGTTCGACGGTCGCCACGTTCGGTTGCGTGGCCTGCGCGTCCGCCGCAGTCAGCTCAACGCCGCGACGTGGATGACCCGCCGTCACGACGTTCCGACCGTGGTTGCTCCGCTGATGATCGCCCAGATCGCCAGCGAGACCAGCGCGGAGCTCGGCATCGCGATCGCCCGTGATCTTCGGACACGCGGGTTGGTGAGCTACGGCGCCGTGATCAAGTGCCTCGACGCAACGGGCATCAACGTCGATCCCGCTCTCCGCCGGTACTGCGAGCGAGCACTCCGTGTCGACGGCCACGACGACAGCCCCGCCGCCACCGACCTCGGTGTGGCGCTCCTCGATGCCGGCGTGCCACCGTTCGTCACGCAGTTCCAGGTTGTCGTCGAGGGTCGGGTGCGCCTGCTGGACTTCGCGTGGCCGGACCACAAGGTCGGCCTCGAGTACCTCGGCCGGGCCGATCACGGACTCGACCAGATGGACCGCGACGCGTGGCGGCGCACGCAACTCACCGCTGCGGGCTGGCGCATCCTCGACATCACCTCGGCCATGCCCTCGGCCGAGGTAGTGCGCTGGGTATTCCAGGTCCTCAACCTCGCACCGCGTGTGCAGTAGTTGGGGTGTACACGCCAACTACTGCACGCGACGGGCCTATTCGAGGGTGGCGTAGTTGGTGCTGCGGTCGGCGGTGCGGTGGCCGCGGACTTGGTCGACACAGGCGGCGAGATCGGCGACATACGCGTCGACGTGGGGTGCGTTCCCGGCGCTAACGGTGGCGTGCAGCGCATCGGGCGGCGACTGGCGGTCATGGAACCAGCCGCCGCGGGCGAGCAGGGCGTCACCCAGCGCGAACACGTCGAGGTCGCCGGCCGACGCGATCGACAGGATGTGGGCGTCGGGCTCGCCAGGGACCAGCAGGCCGTCGGTCGCCCGGACCGCGGCGGTCATGCGACGCGTCGTGTCGATGGTTGCACGCGTCCGCTCGAGGTAACCCTCCATGCCGAGGCGGTGCATTACCGCCCACGCGCACGCCATCGGTAGGGCGGACCGGCTGCCCTGCATGTTCGGCGAGCCGTAGAAGCCGCCGAGCCAGTCGTCGAAGATGAACGTCTGGTAGCGCCGCAACTCTTTCGTGCGGTGCAGGATCACCGACACGCCCTTCGGCGCGTAGCCGAGCTTGTGCAGGTCGGCGGAGATCGTCGTGACGCCCTCGACGCGGAAGTCCCACGGCGGCACCGGCTCGCCGAGCCGCTCCATGAAGGGCAGAACGAATCCGCCCATGCACGCGTCGGTGTGAAAGCTGGCACCGGTAGCGGCGGCCACCTCGGCCAGCGCCGGGATGTCGTCGATCACGCCTTGCGGATACTGGGGCGCCGAGCCGACGACCAGCACCGTGTTGTCGTTGACGCACGCGGCCATGGCGCCGACGTCGGCGCGCCAGTCGTCGCGCACGGCGACGTTGTGAAGCCGCAGTCCGAAGTAGTGCGCCGCCTTGTGGAACGCGGCGTGCGCGCTGCGGGCGACGACCATCTCCGGTTCGGTGATGCCCCGCTCGGCCTTGCCTCGCTCGCGGGCCGCCTTCACCGCCATGAGGATGCTTTCGGTGCCGCCCGACGTCAGGAAGCCGGCGGCGTCGGGGCCGCCGTTGAACAGCGCGGCGCACATCTCGACGACTTCGGCCTGGATCTGGGCGACGCTCGGAAACGCACTGGTGTTGAGGGCGTTGTCGTGCAGGAACATGGCGGCGGCCGCCTCGGCCACCTCATGCACGTCGGGACCGCCGTCGAAGACCATGCCGAACGTGCGACCGTCCTGCCACCGCACGTCGCCGGTTCGCTTGGCGGCCAGCGCGGCGACGATCTCGTCGCTAGCGAGACCGTGCTCGGGAAGCTCCACGCCGCTGAGCGTAGGGCTCGAGCCGCACGGCCGACTGCTTGTAGTTGGGCTCGCGTGAGATCGGGTCGAACTCGTCGACCGTCAAGCGGTTGACGCACCGCTCGTTGTAGTGGAACGGAACGAAGACCTCCCCGGCGCGCACAGTCGCGGTGACCCGGACGGGAACGGCATCAACCCGGCCGCGGCGAGAGACGAGGTTCACGAGGTCGCCGGGCCGGAATCGGAGGGTGGCGGCGTCGATGGGATTGACCTCGACCCAACCCTCGGGCGCCAGCTGGTCGAGCACGTCGATGCGGCCCGTCTTCGTGCGCGTGTGCCAGTGCTCGACCGTGCGGCCCGTGTTGAGGACGAATGGATACTGAGTATCGGTGGCGTCGCTTATCGGCTGCGGGTCGACGCACCACAGCCGGGCCCGACCCGACTCGGTCGGGAACTGACCGTCGGTGTAGAGCCGAGGCCCGCCCCACTGGATGCCGCCGCGCTCCTCGATGGCGTCCCACGTCATCTCGCTGTAGTCGCACAACCGGCCCGCCGATACGCGCCGCCACTCGTTGAACGCGTCCTCCGTTGTGGTCCACCCGGCGAACAGCTCGTCGGCCACGCCGAACTCGCGGCCGACACGAAGGAAGATCTCGAAGTCGCTCATCGCCTCGCCCGGTGGCTCGACGGCCTTGCGAACGCGCGACACCCGCCGCTCCGAGTTCGTGTACGTACCGTCCTTCTCGCCCCACACGGCGGCGGGCAGCACGACGTCGGCCAGCTCGGTCGTCGGGCTCTCGTAACCGTCTTGCACGACGAGGAGGTCGAGGTCGGCCAGCGCCCGCTCGAGCCGGCTGCGGTAGGGAAATGACACCGGCGGATTGGTCGCGATGATCCACAGGGCGCGGATCGTCCCGTCGAGGATGCCGTCGATGATGTCGGGATAGGCGCGCCCTCGCGCGGTCGGCAGCCGATCCACCGGGATATTCCACAGGTCGGCGATCTCCGTGCGATCGGCGAGCGAGTCCCAGTTGCGGTACCCGGGGAGGGACGCGGTCCCGCCCGACTCGCGCGTTCCCATCGCGTTGCACTGACCGGTTATCGAGAAGGGCGCGGCACCCGGCTTACCGATGTTCCCCGTCACCGCGGCGAGGGTGTTGAGCAGCGTGACGGTCTCGGTGCCTTGCACCGAGTGATTCACGCCCATCGTCCAAGCGATGAACGCCTTGTCGGCCCGCCCGATCGCCAGCGCGACGCGCCGCACCGCTTCGGCGTCGACGCCGCACTCCGCGGCGACGCGTGCCAGGTCGAACGCAGCCACATGGGCGGCCAGCTCGTCGAACCCCTCGGTGTGGGCGTCGATGTACTCGCGGTCAATGAGCGCCTCGTCGATGAGGATCTTCAGGATCCCGTTGAGCAGCGTGACGTCGCTGCGCGGCTTGATGGCGAGATGTACGTCGGCGACCATCGCCGTCTTGGTCACCCGCGGGTCGACGACGATGACGGTTGCGTTCTCGTTGGCGAGCAGACGTGGCGCGAGCAGCGGATGGTTGTCGGCCACGTTGGCGCCAACCAACAGGATGCAGTCGGCCTCCTCGATGTCGGCGTAGGCGCCGGGCGGGCCGTCGCTCCCGAAGCTGCGCTTGTAGCCCGAGACTGCACTCGACATGCACAGCGTCGTGTTGCCGTCGAAGTGACGCAGCCCCAAGCCGCCGCGAACCAGCTTGCCGAGTGTGTAGAACTCCTCGGTCACCAGCTGGCCCGTGCTCAACACGGCGACCGCCTCTGGGCCGTACTCCCCCAGCACCGCGCTGAAGCCCTCGGTCATCATCCGCAACGCCCGGTTCCAGCCGACGTCCCATTGCGGCTCGGTCTTGCCGATGCGAATGCGGGGCCGGAGGATGCGAGTGTCAACGTGGATCGCGTGATGCTCGCTCAGACCCTTCGGGCACAAGCGGCCGACGTTCACCGGATGGTCGGGGTCGCCCTTCACGGCGACTGCCCGCCCGCCGCGGACACCGAGGAGCATCCCGCAGCCGACCGAGCAATAGCCGCACGTGGTCTTCACCCACTCGTCGGGAGCCCGGCTCGTGCTCATCGGCCCGAAGCGCTCGTCGTCCTCGTACGCGTAGTCGCCCGCTGATGTACCGAGACCGAGCAGACGCGATACCGCCGCGTCCTTCATCGGTGGAACGTTCCCGCCGTCGACATCGGCGTGACCGTGACATAGAAGAGGTAGCGCCCGAGCAGCTCACCGACGGCCGCCGCGCAGAGGGCGGCGCCGAGGAGTGCGGACGACGTCGACGCGAACGCGGCGATCGCCAGCAGCCCGCAGCAGGAGGCAGCCAACGCGAGCCGCACGAAGAACAGCGTCCGGAAGTGTTCGAACAACAAGCGTGCTGTCCCGCGGTACTCGCGCTCACCCCGACCGGCGACGCGTTCGATCAGCGCTCGATACACGAGCAGCTGCGCGATGGTCCCGCCCGCGCCCACCGAAAGCAACAAGGCTGCGCCGCCGCCGAGGGCGTCGCGGTCGACGGCGAGGAGGGCGACGAGCGGGCCGGTCGCCATGGCGGTCGCGAAGAACGCCACGAGCGTGCGCGGCGAGTTCCACACCGGCCGGGCGGGGACGAGGTACAGGCGACCGCTGGCGTACACGCCGGCCGCGCCGAGGCCCACCGTCACCACACCGAGCGCGAGCGTCGGCAACCCTGCAAACCACGCCGCCGCGTAGGAGATGGCGCCGATCGCGAAGAGGCCGAACAGCGCAACCTCGCGGCTGAGCCACGAACTGCGGAGATTACGAAGGGCGCGCCAGGCCTGGATCGGTCGCCCGAGGTGCAGCAGCGACACGGCCATGGCCAACGCGCCACACACGGCGGCGGCGACTGCACCGCCCGTCAAGGCGTCGGCCCGGCGGCCGCCGACGATCAGCTCGGCGGCAACGGTGGCGGCCACCGCACCCAACGCAAGCTGCGTCAGAAGCGTGAGTGCGATCAGCGGCCAATGGGGATGCTCCGGCCGCACCCGCTGGTCGCTGGCGACCAGCGTCATCGCCGGCGTCGTCGCCGGGAGGATCACCCGCGTGGTCGACAACGTGATGTCGGCCGGCGGGAGGCCGGGTCCGTTCGCCGATGCATGGTCATCGCGCCACGCGGCGACGTTGACCCGCTCAACGGTGATCGCACCCGTCGGGCAGGCGTCGACGCACGCGGGCATCCGCCCGGCCTCGAGTCGGGGCAGGCACATGTCGCATTTCGTGACGATCCCCCGCTCCGGGTTGAAGGCGGGGACTTCGTACGGGCAGTTCCAGATGCAGTACTGGCAGCCGATGCACTCTTCGGCTTGATGCTTCACGATCCCGTTGTCGAGCTTGATGTACGCGTTCGTTGGGCAGCCGGTCAGACACGCGGGATCGAGGCAGTGGTTGCACGCCATCGACAAGTTGAACCGCTTCGTGTCGGGGAACGACCCCGCCTCCAACTCGCCCACGCGACGCCAGTTGACGCCGGCGGGGTTCCCGTTCTGCTCCGCGCACGCCACCTCGCAGGAGTGGCAGCCGACGCACGCCTCCATCGAGAAGGCGAACCGGTACTGCTCGCCGGCATCCAACGGCAACAGCGGCCGCTCGACGACCGTCACGCGGAAGCGACTTCGACGCGGCCGGCGCGCGCCCGCACCGGGAACGTCGGCAACGTCACCGAGGGGTCGTCGAGGCACTCGCCCGTACGGAGATCAAAGCTCTGCTTGTACATCGGCGAGGCAACCTTCGGTGTCTCACCCCTCGAACCGACGATGCCTCGCGAGATCACGTTGGCACCACTGAACGGATCGTGGTTGCCGACGGCGAACAGCTCCCGGCCGACGAGGAACACCGCGACCTGTCGGCCGGCGACGAGCACGCAGGCACCACGTTCGGGCACGAGGTCGTCGGCCGCGCAGACGTCGAACCAGGTCATCGGATAACCAGTCGTCGACGTTCGTCGGGTCGGGCCGGTCGCCGCTGGCCCCGTTCGGAGACGAAAACGACATCAGGGTCGCCCGAGTCGCTGTTTATGAAGGTCCGGAACTTTCGGAGTTTCTCCGGGTCTTCGATCGTCGCCTTCCACTCACATTCGTAGTTCGCGACGTGCTTGGCCATGTCGGCTTCCAACTCGGCGCAGATGCCAAGCGCATCGTCGATCACGACGCGCTGGAGGTACTCGAGCCCACCCTCGAGCTTGTTGAACCATGTCGCGGTGCGCTCCAGGCGGTCCGCCGTCCGGATGTAGAACATCAGGATCCGGTCGAGGTAACGGATGACCGTTTCCTTGTCGAGATCCTGTGCAAACAGCACGGCGTGCTGCGGCCGCATGCCGCCGTTGCCGCACACGTAGAGGTTCCAGCCCGCCTCGGTAGCGATGACGCCGAAGTCCTTGCTCTGGGCCTCGGCGCACTCTCGAACGCAACCGGATACCGCGGCCTTGATCTTGTGCGGCGCGCGCAACCCGCGGTAGCGCAGCTCGAGGTCGATAGCGAGCGACGTGGAGTCCTGCACGCCGTAGCGACACCACGTCGAGCCGACGCAGGACTTCACGGTCCGCAACGCCTTGCCGTACGCGTGTCCCGACTCGAGGCCGGCGTCGACGAGCCGTCGCCAGATGGCGGGCAGCTGCTCGACGCGCGCGCCGAAGAGGTCGATGCGTTGACCGCCGGTGATCTTCGTGTACAGCGCGAAGTCCTTGGCGACCTGGCCGATGGTGATGAGCTGGTCGGGCGTGAGCTCGCCACCCGGCACTCGCGGCACGACCGAATACGTCCCGTCCTTCTGGAGGTTGGC
>DASRJI010000199.1:0-3460 GCA_035649535.1 Acidimicrobiales bacterium
TACACCGAGTGGACCGTGAAGTTGCGGCCCAACATCAAGTTCAGCAACGGCGATCCGCTGGTGGCCGACGACGTCGTCGCCGACTGGAACGCGCACCTGAAGTCGCCGCTCACGAGTCCGGCGATAACCGGCTACCTGAAGACGGTAACCAAGGTCGACGACCTCACGGCCAAGTTCACCATGGCCGGCCCGTGGGTCCCATTCCCGCTGTACCTCACCGGCCAACTCGGCTTCGTCTTCTCCCACAAGATGCTGGCCGACCCGAAGAACGCACCCCGGAATCCGATCGGCACCGGCCCGTTCGTTCTCAAGGAGTGGATCCTCGGCAATCACATGATCGCGACAAAGAACCCGAACTATTGGCAGGCGGGGCTGCCGTATCTCGACTCGGTCGAACTACGCCCGATCATCGAGACCCAGTCGCGTGAGTCGAGCCTCAAGGCGGGCGACATCGACCTGATGCACTCGAGTGACGTCCAGACCATCAAGGACCTCAAGGACAACAAGAGCATCGCCTCGATCACCGACGAGAAGGTCGCCGGCGAGCAAGAAGAGCACTTCATCATGTTGAACACGGCCAAGCCGCCGCTCGACGACGTCCGCGTTCGTCAGGCCTTGGCCTATGCGACGGACCGAAAGCGCCGCATCGACACCATCGACTTCGGTATCTCGCCCGACTCCACCGGACCGTTCGGCAACACTGGATCGCTGTTCCACGGCGATACCGGCTACCCCAGCTTCAACCTGCAGAAGGCGAAGGATCTGATCGCCGAATACAAGACCGCCAAGGGCGTCAGCTCCGTGACCTTCGAGCTGGGCACCACCAACAACGGGCGCAACCTCCAGGACATGTCCCTGATGCAGAGCATGTGGAAGGACGCCGGGATCAACGTCACCATCAAGCAGGTCCAGCAGAGCCAGTACATCCTCAACGCGCTCAACGGCGCGTACGACGCGTACGACTGGCGCCAGTTCGGCGAACCTGACCCCGACGCCGACTTCATTTGGTGGTCGTCATTGACCGCGTCGCCCATCGGTCAGCTGGCCCTGAACTTCGCCCGCAACAAGAACCCGCAGATCGACGGCGCGCTGCTCAAGGGCCGCACGTCGCCAGTCGACGCTGACCGCAAGGCCGCGTACGAAGGCATCGCCAAGATATTCGCCACCCAGGTGCCGTTCGTGTGGCTCAACGAGACCATCTGGCAGATCGCCTTCAAGCCCAAGGTCAAGGGCCTCACCAACTGGACGCTGCCGGACAAGACGGCCGGCGTCGATCACACGATCGGCGGCGGGTTCCTGCTGAGCCACGTCGGCGTCAACTAACCCATAGGAAAGGCGTGCGCGCCGTCGCCGGGAAGATCCTGTATCTGATCCCGGTGCTCTTCGCGGTCAGCGCGCTGTCGTTCGGGATGCTCAAGCTGTTGCCGGGCGATCCGGCGGTGAACATCCTCGGACCCAGTGCGACCCCGGCTGCGGTCAAGACCCTGCACAAGCAGCTGGGTCTTGACCAGCCGGTGGTCAACCAATACGGCCGCTTCGTATGGAACGCGCTGCACGGCGATCTGGGCCGCTCGTACCAGAACAACCAACCGACGACCGAGTCGTTGCGCCAACGGCTTCCCGTCACGCTCGAGCTGCTCGTGCTGTCGCAACTGCTCGCGTTGCTCGTGTCGGTCCCGATCGCGATCCGCGCCGCAGTGCGGCCCGACGGTTTGCTCGACCGGATCTCGACGAGCGCGTCGTTCGGCTTCCTCGCTCTCCCGCCCTACATCGTCGGCGTGGTGCTCGTTCTGCTGTTCGCTGTCCGCTTCCACATCTTCCCGGCGACGGGATACACGCCGCTGACGCAGAACCCGTTCGAGAACCTGCGGTCGCTCACGTTGCCGTCGATCACGCTGGCCCTGGCCGAGTTGGCGACCTACCTGCGCCTCCTGCGCGCCGACATGATCACTACGCTGCAGGAGGACTTCATCACGATGGCACGCGCCAAGGGGATGCCACCGCGGCGAATCCTGTGGCGCCATGCGTTCCGGCCGTCGAGCTTCTCGCTGGTCACCGTCGCCGGCCTGAACTTCGGCCGGCTCATCGGCGGCACGTTCATCGTCGAGATCCTGTTCGCACTGCCGGGCATCGGCGAGCTCACGGTGAACTCGATCTTCAGCAACGACTACCTCGTCGTCCAGGGAACCGTGCTGCTCGTCGCTGTCGGGTACGTGCTGGTGAACTTCCTGGTCGACCTCCTCTACGTCGTGATCGACCCGCGGGTCCGACATGCTGCCGCTGCCGCCTGAAGCCAGCGCAACGCTGGCCGACGCCGAGCGCAAGCCGCGCAAGCTCGGACTGTTCTTCTGGCTGTCGATCGGCTGGGTCGCCCTCGTCATCGTCCTGGCCGTGTTCGCCGGCGTCCTGCCGATCCCCGACCCGAACGCGCAACGGTCGGGGCTCAATCTCAATCCAAGCGTGCACCACCTACTCGGAACCGACGGCCTCGGCCGCGACATGTTCGCCCGCGTCGTCTACGCGGCTCGCGTGTCGCTCACCGTCGGCTTCGCATCGATCGCGCTGGGTCTGGCCGTCGGCGGGACGATGGGCGTGATCGCGGGCTACTACCGCGGCCGCATCGACCGCGTCCTCATGGCGGCGGTCGACGTGATGTTGGCGTTCCCCGCGCTGGTGTTCGCCCTGGCGATCGTGACGTTCCTCGGGCAAAACCTGCGCAACGTCACCATCGCCATCGCGGTGATCTCGATCGCGCCGATCGCGCGCATCGTGCGGGCCAGCACGCTCACCTTCGCTCAACGGGACTTCGTACTCGCGGCGCGCACGCTGGGCGCGTCCAACCGCCGGATCATCCTTCGTGAAATCCTGCCCAACGTCGCCATCCCGATCGGATCGTTCTCGTTCATCGCGGTGGCGCTGGCCGTCGTGGGCGAGGGCGGCCTCGCCTTCCTCGGCCTGTCCGTGCACGCGCCGACGGCCACGTGGGGCGGGATGATCAACGACGGCCGCAGCTTCCTGCAGGACCATCCCAACCTGAGCCTGATCCCGTCGGCCGTCCTTTTCGCCACCGTGCTGGCCCTGAACTTCGCCGGCGACACGCTGCGGTCGCGCTTCGACGTCAAGGACGTAAGCGTGTGACCACGTGAGCGCGCCGCTGCTCGAGGTCGACAACCTCGTCACCCACTTCCGCAGCGATCGCGGGCTGGTGCGCGCCGTCGACGGCGTGTCGTTCAGTCTCGAGCGCGGCCAGACGCTGGGAATTGTCGGCGAATCGGGGTGCGGCAAGACGGTGCTGTCACGTTCGATCATGGGTCTGCTGCCGCCCAAGAACGTGGTCATCGGCGGCCACGTGCGGTTCGAGGGACGCGACCTCGGCGCGCTGCGCGCCGTCGACATGCGCAGGGTGTGGGGCGCCGAGATCGCCATGGTGTTCCAGGACCCGATGACCTCGCTCAACCCG
>DASRJI010000200.1:0-13057 GCA_035649535.1 Acidimicrobiales bacterium
CGCACCGGCAACGGTGGCCGTGGCGGCGGCGGCGGCAACGGCGGCGGCGGTGGCGACACCACCCGCATCCGTCGCAGCGGCGGCGGGGGCTTCCCCTTCTAAGCCACGCACAACGTGATGTAAACGAACGGCCCCTTCGGGGGCCGTTCGTCGCGTCTGCGGTCCTTTTCCGTCGGGTGATTGACTCGCCCGCTCGCACTCCGTAGCGTTGCTTTGTTCCCTCCGGGGGGACTGGCGGGCTGGACGAGACCGAAAGGGCTTTCATGCAGATCAAGAAATGGGCGGTCGCGGTTGTTGGCGCGGCGAGCCTCACGGCAGTGGCCGGCGCGTCAGCAATGGCCGCGGGTAACGGCGGTAACGGCGCGGCCGGCGGTGCCGGCGGCGGTAGCGGCGCGAGTGGTGCCGGCGGGCCCGCAGGCGCGGCGGTTGGTGGTATCGGTGGGCCTGGTGGCCCGCTCGTCAGCTGCAACCCGAACGGCGTCATCGGCCTGAACTGCGAGGGCGGTAACGCCGGTCGCGGTGGCAACGCCGGTAGCGCGACGTCAGGTCGCGGTGGCGACAGCGGTCGCACCGGCAACGGTGCCCGCGGTGGTGCGGGCGGCGGCGGCGGTCGCGGTGGCGACACCACGCGCATCCGTTCAACCGGTGGCGGGGGCTTCCCCTTCTAAGCCACACGCACATTGATGTTGAAGAACGGCCCCTTCAAGGGGCCGTTCTTCGCGTCTGCATCCGTACACTGAGCCGATGCCGGACGCAGCCGGGGATGACAAGGTCCTCACGATCCCGAATGTCATCTCGATCGTCCGGCTGTTGTGCATCCCTTTGTTCGTGTGGCTGCTGTTCGCTCGCGATGACCGCGCCAGCGCGGCCTGGCTGCTCGCTGCGCTCGGCGCCACCGATTGGGTCGATGGCTACATCGCCCGTCATTTCAACCAGATATCGACACTCGGCAAGGTGCTCGACCCGACCGCCGACCGCGTGTTGTTGCTGACGGCCGCGCTCTCGTTGATCATCGACCACGACGTGCCCGTGTGGCTCGCTGTCGCGGTGCTCGTTCGCGAGGCGCTGGTCTCGATCGCAGTGCTCGCGCTGGCCGCCGCGGGCGCGCGTCGCATTGACGTTCAGTGGGCGGGCAAGGCAGGGACGCTGGCCCTCATGATCGCGTTGCCGTTGTTCCTTGCCAGCCACTCGACACTTGGGTGGCACCGCGGCGCAGGAATCACCGCGTGGCTCTTCGCCCTGCCGGGTCTTGTCCTCGGCTGGTACGCGGCGGTGACCTATGTGCCGCTGGCCCGGCGTGCCCTTCGCGAGGGCCGGGTAGGTTCAGCTACGTGAAGGCGGTGATCATGGCTGGCGGCGAGGGCACGCGGCTGCGCCCGCTGACGTCGAACCAGCCCAAGCCGATGATGCCGCTCGTCAATCGCCCGATGATGGAACACATCGTCGGCCTGCTGCGCGACCACGGGTACGACGAAATCGTCGTCACGATTGCGTTCCTCGGCAACGCGATCCGCAACTACTTCGGCGACGGCGCCGAGTTCGGCGTGCGGATGGTGTACGCCACCGAGGAGACGCCGCTCGGCACCGCCGGCTCGGTGCGCAACGCCATGGCCGAGCTCGATGACCGCTTCCTCGTGATCTCGGGCGACGTGCTCACCGACATCGACCTGTCCGCAGTGGCCCGCTTCCATGAGGAGCGCGGCGCCCTGGCCACCATCACGTTGAAAGCGATGGAGAACCCGCTCGAGTTCGGCATCGTGATCACCCGCGAAGACGGCTCGATCGAACGCTTCCTCGAGAAGCCGACGTGGGGCCAAGTGTTCAGCGACACGATCAACACCGGCATCTACATGTTCGAGCCCGAGATCTTCGACTACATCCCCGAAGGTCGGTCGGTCGACTTTTCCGAGGACGTGTTCCCCGCGCTGCTTGCCGCGCAGAAGCCGATATTCGGCGCGACCACCGAGGGGTACTGGGAGGACGTCGGCACCCTCGAGGCCTATGTAAAGGCCCACCACGACGTCCTGGACGGCCGGGTCGCCATCGATGTTCCCGGCTTCCGGATGCGGGACAACGTGTGGGTGGGGGAGGGCGCCGAGATCGACCCCGCGGCGCGCGTCGACGGACCGTGCGTCATCGGCGACTACTCGCGCGTCGAGGCCGGCGCCCATCTCGCCGAGTACACGGTCCTGGGCGCCAACGTGCGCGTCGGGGCCGACGCGTTCATCGAGCGCGCCGTCGTGCACGACAACGCGTATCTCGGGCCCGCCGTCCGCCTTCGCGGCTGCGTCGTCGGCCGGTCGAGCGATCTGCGTCGCGGCGCGCGCGCCGAGGAGGGCGTGGTGCTCGGTGACGAGTGCTTCGTCGGCGAGCACGCGGTCGTGAACCCAGGCGTGAAGGTGTACCCCTTCAAGACGATCGAGCCCGGCGCGGTCATCAACTCGTCGATCGTCTGGGAGTCACGCGGGGCTCGCCACTTGTTCGGCCGCAGCGGCGTGGCCGGCCTGGCCAACGTGGATATCAGCCCCGAGCTGGCCGTTCGCCTGGCCATGGCGTACGGCACCACGCTCAAGAAGGGCTCGACGGTGACGACCTCGCGCGACTCCAGCCGCGCCGCCCGCGCCCTGAAGCGGGCGCTGATGGCCGGGCTCAACGCGGCCGGAGTCAACGTCGACGACCTCGAGATGGCCAGCGTCCCGGTCACCCGGTTCAACGTGCGCACCATGCGCAGCCAGGGCGGCATCACCATCCGGCTCGCCAACGACGACCCGCAATCGGTCGTGATCCGGTTCTTCGACCGCGAGGGCATCGACATCGACGAGGCCGCCCAGCGCAAGATCGAGCGGCTGTTCTACCGCGAGGACTACCGGCGGGCCCAGGCGGCGGAGATCGGCGACATCGGCTTCGCGCCCCGCGCCCTCGAGTACTACACCGCGGCATTGATGGACACGGTCGACGCCGACGCCATCACCGGCTTTGGCTTCAAGGTCGTGCTCGACTACGCGTTCGGATCCACCAGCTTCGTAATGCCCAACGTCCTCGCCAAGCTCGGTGCCGACGTGCTCTCGGTGAACCCGTACGCGTCGACCGCGGGCGCCGCCGCGTTCGATCGCGAGCCGCATGCCGGGCGCGTCGCCGACCTGGTTCGCGCGTCGGGTGCCCATCTCGGCGCCGTGCTCGATCCCGGCGGCGAACGCATGACACTCATCGACGACAGCGGCCGGGTGTTGACCGACGACGAGACGCTGCTGTCGATCCTCACCTTGGTGTGCACCGCGCTCGACAAGCCCAAGGTCGCGTTGCCGGTGTCGGTGAGCCAGGCCGCCGAGCGCATCTGCGCCGACGCCGGCGCCGAAATCTGCTGGACCAAGCTTTCGGTGTCCCACCTCATGGAGGTCGCTCGCACCGAGAAGGTCGCCTTCGCGGCGAGTCAGGAGGGCGGTTACATCTTCCCGTCCTTCCTTCCCGCCTACGACTCGACGGCGGCGTTGGTCCACGTGCTCGCGTTGCTCGCCCAGACCGGGCTGCGACTCAGCAAGGTCGCCGGTCAGCTGCCGCCGATCCACGTGGCCCACGAGAGCATCGTCACGCCGTGGGAGCAGAAGGGCATGGTCATGCGCACGCTGATCGAGTTGGGTGGTCGTGATCGCGACCTGATCCTGGTCGACGGCGTCAAGGTGATTCACGAGAGCGGCTGGGCGCTGGTGCTGCCCGATCCTGAAGAGCCGCTCACGCACGTGTGGGCCGAAGGGGCCAGCGACGGCGAGGCGCGCAGCCTGGCTCAGGAGTACGCCCGCCGTATTCGACAACTGCTGCGGTGAAGGCCACGCGGCCCGCACTGGCGGGCGTGCTCGCTCTGCTCGGGTTCCTCCTCGTCACCACCGCCAACTCGGCCCGCGCCGACAAGCGCGCCGCCGAGCCGAGGAAGGCACAGCTCGTGCGGATCATCGAGACGCGCCGATCGCAGGTGGGCGACCTCGACGCCGCGGTCGCCAAGCTGCGCGGGCAAGTGGGAGCCGCCGAACGCAAGGCGGCGCGCGCCACGCAGATCGATGCCGCCGAGGCCGCGGCGGCCGAGAAACTCGCCGTCCAGGCGGGCACGGTCGCCGTCCGCGGGCGCGGCCTGCGCGTCCGGCTGGCCGATGCACCCAAGTCGGCCCGCTCGCCCGACGACGAGAACGCCGGCCGCATCCATGACGTCGACGTGCAGCTCGTCGTCAACGCGCTCTTCTCTGCCGGCGCCGAGGCCATCGCCATCAACGGGAACCGGGTGGTGGCCACCACCGCCATACGCGCCGCCGGCGACACGCTCGTCGTGAACTTCAGGCCGCTGCGGCCGCCGTACCGCATTGACGCGATCGGCGCCGACTTCACCCGCTTCGACCGCAGCGAGATCGCCCAGCGGTTCCACCGCTGGACTACGACGTTCGGTCTCAGCTACTCGGCGCGCCGTCAAGACTCGCTCACCGTTCCCGCCTTCGCCGGGCGCGTGGCCATCGCCACCGCCGCACCCGAGGGCCAGGGAGGCTGACGTGCTCGCCTTCCTCGGCCTGATCATCGGGGCGGTGGTCGCGCTCCTCCTGCGCCCGACGGTCCCGCAGGAGTTCTCGCGATACCTCGCCATGGCGGTCATCGCGGCTATCGACTCGTCGCTCGGCGGGACCCGCGCCTACCTCGAGCGCACGTTCAACGACCGGGTCTTCGTCCTCGCCTTCCTGTCCAATGCCGCGGTGGCCGCCCTACTCGTGTGGATCGGCGACCACCTTGGTGTCGACCTCACGACCGCGGTCGCCGTGGTGTTCGGCGTCCGCATCTTCCAGAACCTCGCCGCGCTTCGCCGGCGCGTGTTCGGCGGATGACTGCGCCGATCGCCCTCCCGACCAGCCGGGCCCGGCGTGTCCTGGGCCGGCTCGGCGGCCCCGCCGTCGTCATCCTCTTGACCGCGGTGATGGGCTTCCTGCTCGTCGGCCAGCTGCGGGGGACCGAGCGCTTCCGACGCCGGCTCGAGGCCGAGTCCGAGGGCGACCTCACGCGCATCTTGGCGTCGCTCAACACCGAGGCCGACTCATTGCGCGACGAGGTGAGCGCGCTCAAGTTGCAGCTCGTGCGGCTCGAGACCAGCAGCGCGCGTGATCAAGCGAGCGTCGACGCGGCCGACGACGAATTGCGCGCGCTGCAGGTGCTGGCCGGGTCGGTTGCGGTGAGCGGCCCGGGGATCGTGCTCTCCGTCGAGGACCCCCGCGGCGCCGTCGGCTACGACACACTGATCGACATCGTGCAGGAACTGCGCGACGCCGGGGCCGAGGCCATAGGCGTCAACGACCACCGCGTGGGCGCGGCGTCGGCCTTCGCCAACCGAAAGGGCGGTGTCTCTCTGGACGGCACGCCCCTCGCACCCCCGTACCGCATCGCGGCGATCGGCCCGGCCACCACGCTCGAAGGCGGGTTGAAGATTCCGGGCGGTGCCGTCGACGTGCTCGAGTCTCTACCTGGCGTTCACGTCGAGGTCGACCGCTCAGCCAAGGTTGACCTCCCGCCCCTCGATCACCCACCGGCGTTCCGCGCCGCCCGTCCTATAAGTTCCCCCTCATGAACGTCCCCGACGACTTGCTGTACACGAGCGACCACGAGTGGGCCAAGGTCGAGGACGGCGGTCGTGTCCGGATCGGCATCACCGACTACGCCCAGGACGCGCTGGGCGACGTGGTGTTCGTATCGGTGCCCGAGCCCGACAAGGCGGTGGCGGCGGGCGACGAGTGCGCCGAGGTCGAGTCCACCAAGTCGGTGTCGTCGGTCTACTCGCCGGTCGGCGGTGTCGTCGTCGAGGTCAACAACGACTTGGCCGAGGCGCCGCAACGCCTGAACGAGGACCCGTACGGCGAAGGGTGGATCTGCGTGATCCAGTCGCCCGACGGAGTCGCCGCGGACCAGTTGCTGACGCCTGCGCAGTATCGCGACCTCATCTCGACGTAGAGGGTTGGCGCTAGCCTTCGCGCCGTGTTCTGCAACAGCTGCGGTCACCGCAACCCGGCGGGCGCCAACTTCTGCTCGTCGTGCGGCAACGCGCTGGAGCACGGGTCCGGCGAGGAGTCCACGCTCACCCTGAGTCCGGTCGAGGCGGCCGAGGCGGCCGAGGACGACATCTCGCTGTCGCTGGACGATCTGCCAGAAGGCGTCGGCCTGCTCGTGGTCAAGCGAGGCCCCAACGCCGGGTCGAAGTACACCCTCGACCACCCGACGACGACCGCTGGTCGTCACCCCGAGAGCGACATCTTCCTCGACGACATCACGGTCTCTCGTCGCCACGCCGAGTTCCGCAGGGCCCGTACCGGTTACACCGTCGTTGACGTCGGCTCGCTCAACGGCACGTACCTCAACCGGGCGCGCATCGAAGATGCGCCACTGGCCAACGGCGACGAAGTGCAGATCGGCAAGTTCCGCCTCGTGTTCCTCACGGGCACCGCGCCGGACTCCTAGTGGCGGAACGCTCCTACCTATCGATCGGCGAAGTGCTGGCTCTACTCAAGAGCGAGTTCCCCGACATCACGATTTCCAAGATCCGCTTCCTCGAGAGCCAAGGCCTCATCGCACCGGAGCGCACGCCGTCGGGGTACCGAAAGTTCTACGAACCCGACGTCGAGCGCCTGCGGTGGATCCTCCGCCAGCAGCGTGAGAACTTCCTTCCGCTCAAGGTGATCAGAGGCCGCCTCAGCCAGGACGAGCCCGGCGACGACGACGAACGCGGCGCAGTCGAGGAGGCAGCGCCCGAACCGGCCAAGGTCGGTGCGTCAGCGTCGAGGTCGACCGCCACGCCGACGGCGAAGGCTGCGCCGCAACCGGTGGCGCCGGCGCCACCAGATGACGCCATCGAACTGTCAGCCGGCGTGTCAGGAGTGAGTGTCACGATCGACGAGCTGGCCGGCGCGACCGGGTTGCCCGCTCACCGGCTGGCGGAGCTCGAACGGTACGGACTCCTGACCGGCCGGACCGTCGGCGACACGTCGTACTACGACGAGGACGCGGTGGTCGTCGCCAAGCTGGCCGCCGGGTTCCTCGACTTCGGTGTCGAGGCCCGGCACCTCAAGATGTACAAGAGCGCGGCGGAGCGCGAGGTGGGCCTGTTCGAAGCGGTCGTCCTCCCGATGCTCAAGCAGCGCAACCCGCAAGCGCGCAAGCAAGCGTTGGTCGCCCTCACCGAGATGAGCCGGCTCGGGCAGAGCCTGCGGGCGGCGATGGTGCGCCAGGCGCTCAAGGCGTACCTCGCCGGTCCGTGACCGATGTCCTCATCTCAACCGACGAACTAAAGACCGGCGTCGCCCGCCTCGCCGCCGAACTGTCTGCCACGTACGGCGACGGGGTGGTCCTCGCCGCGGTGCTCAAAGGCAGCCTGTTGTTCCTCGCTGACTTGGTTCGCGGCATGACGATCAGTCCCGAAGTCGACTTCCTCGCCATCTCGTCGTACCAACCGAACACCGGGCGCGTCCGCATCCTCAAGGACCTCGAGGTCGACATCCACGACCGCGATGTCGTCCTGATAGAGGACATCGTCGACACCGGACTGACCAGTGGTTACCTCTTGCAGGAGCTGGGCCAACGAGGGCCGCGGTCGCTCGCGATCTGCACGCTGCTCGACAAGGCGGCCCGGCGATTGCTGCCGGTGCCGTTGAACTTCGTCGGCTTCGAAATCCCGGACGCCTTCGTTCTCGGGTACGGCCTGGACTTTGCGGGCCGCTACCGCAACCTCGACGCCGTGTTCGAGGGCAACCTCGACGCCCTCCGCGAGGATCCGGACGCGCACGTGAGCGCGCTGTACGACAGGTAGATTGGTCAGATGGTGGAGATGCACCTGGCCTCGGTGCGGGTCGAGATGCCCACCAACAACCCGGTCGTGCTGCTCCAGGAAACGTCGGGCGACCGCACGCTGCTGATCTTCATCGGCACCCACGAAGCGCAGGCCATCGTCGAGGCGATCCAGGGCACCACCCGGCCGCGACCGATGACGCATGAGCTGCTGCGCGACATCCTCAACGAGGTCGGCGCCACCCTCGAGCGCGTGGTCCTCACCGAGCTGGTCGACAGCGTCTATTTCGCCGAGTTGCACATCAACCTCGCCGGCCGCGTCCACATCGTGTCCAGCCGGCCCTCCGATGCCATGGCGATCGCCGCCCGGATGGGGACGCCCATCTTCGCCGAGGAGGCCCTGCTCGAAGAGGCCGGCATCGTGCTCGAGGACGACGACGAGGAGGCCGGGAACCCCGACGACCTCGTCGACCAGTTCCACGAATTCATCAAAGACGTCCGCCCCGAAGACTTCTCGACCTAGCTGCGGTCCTCGCAGGCGGGGGAGGGCAGGTGTACTCTCCTAGGTCACACGTGCGTAATTCCCGCCGTGTGACTTACGCAGCGACGCAGGAGGCTTCCCCATGGCCGTAGACAGCTCATTGACCGACGGTTTCCGCGGGCCCCAGGTCTGCAAGATCGTGGGCATCACGTACCGCCAGCTCGATTACTGGGCGCGGACCGACCTCCTGCGCCCGTCGATCTCAGAAGCGAAGGGCAGCGGAACCCAGCGTCGCTACTCGTACACCGACCTGCTCGAGCTGAAGGTGATCAAGCAGCTTCTCGACGCCGGCGTTTCATTGCAGTCGGCCCGCCGGGCCATCGAGTGCTTGCAGAACGCGCTCGGCGAAGACCTGGCCACCGCGAATCTCGTGCTCAACGGCGACGGGTCCGTCCTCGCCCGCAACGACGAGGATCTGGTCGACCTTCTCAGGGGCGGCCAGGGCGTCCTCAACATCGTGCTGCCTCTCGGTGGCGTCGTTGACGAGTTGGACGGCGCGATCGGCGAGTTCGCGCAGGCGGCGGCCGGGAGTGGTCGCTAGCTCGCCGTCCGCCGCTGAACCGACGCCTGGTCCTTCGGCGTCGGTTCGCTTTGCGCACAACTCGGAGCGGCAGTTCGCTCTGTTGCTCGACTTCTACGGGATCGCTTGGGACTACGAGCCTCGCGAGTTCGTCCTCGAATGGGACCGACTCGGCGCGCCGGTGCAAGCCTTCCGGCCCGACTTCTTCCTCCCCGGCTACGACCTGTACATCGAGATCACCACGCTGAACCAGAAGCTGGTCACCAAAAAGAACCGCAAGATCCGCCAGCTGCGTGCGCTGTACCCGGGGACCAAGATCAAGATCCTCTACCAGCGTGACTACCTCAACCTCTTGGTGAAGTACGGACTTGAGGAGCCGTCCCAGCTGGCCGAGGCCGGGCTCGACGAGATCGAGCCGCAGCCACTCAACTTCGACGTCATCGACGACTAGTTTTTGCTCGGTGAGCGAGCCGCAGGTGAGCGAGCCCAATGGGCACAGTGCGCTCGCATTTCGCCATCCGCAGGATGGCGCCTGAAATGCGTCGGTCCCCCCTGGAGGCGAGTCACCGCGCGCTGGGGGCCAAGCTCGTCGAGTTTGGCGGGTGGGACATGCCGCTCAACTACCCGGCCGGCACGCTGGCCGAGCACCGGGCGTGTCGCGAGTCGGCGGTGGCCTTCGACGTCAGCCACCTCGGCACGGTGCGCGTCACCGGCGCTGACGCGCTCGATCGACTCCAAGGTGCGTTGACCAACGACCTCGGGCGCATCGAGCCGGGCAAGGCGCAGTACACGCACCTGCTCGACGCCGACGGGTCGGTGCTCGACGACATCATCGTGTGGTGGGTCGGCCCGGAGCGCTTCGACGTGATGCCCAACGCATCCAACACCGACCGCGTTCGCGACGCGATTGGCGGCGAGGACGTCACGTCGACGCGCGCCGTGATCGCGGTCCAGGGGCCCAACGCCCGCGAGATGTTGGCGAGCGTCTCGCCGGCGGCCGCCGCCGTGCCCCGCTTCTCGGTGGCCGAGGTCGACTGGAACGGAACGCCGATCGTCGTGGCCGGTACCGGCTACACCGGCGAGGACGGCGTCGAGTTGGCGGTGCCCGCTGAGCGGGCGTCGGCCGTATGGGATGCGGTCCTGGCCGCCGGTGTGACGCCCGCCGGGCTCGGTGCACGCGACACGCTCCGCCTCGAGGCCGGCCTGCCGTTACACGGCCATGAACTCGGACCAGGGATCACGCCGCCGCAAGCCGGGCTGGGTTGGGTCGTGGCGTGGGACAAGCCGGCGTTCCGCGGCAAGGACGCGCTGGTCGCCGAGCGCGAGCGCGGGGTGACCCGCCGCCTCCGTGGCCTCGCGGTCGAGGGGCGCCAGCCGCCACGGCAGGGCTACGGCGTGCTCGTCGACGGCAAGCCGGCCGGCGAGGTCACCAGCGGTAACTTCTCGCCGATGCTCGGTCACGGCATCGCGCTGGCGTTCCTTCCGCCCGCCGTCGAGCCCGGGGCCGCGGTGCAGGTCGACGTCCGCGGCACGCCCGTCGCGGCCACCGTCGTGAAGCCACCGTTCTTCAAGGCCTCATAGATGGACTACGTCCCGCACACCGAGGCCGAGATCGCCAGCATGCTGGGCGACATCGGCCTGGCGTCGCTCGACGACCTGTGGGAGGCGATTCCCGAGGCGCTGCGACTGGCCACCGGTGACTTCGACGTCCGCCCGGGGCTCAGCGAGCCCGACACGCTGGCCGAGGTCGAGCGCCTGGCCGCCGCCAACCAATCGCTGCTGTGCTTCGCCGGCGGCGGCGCCCACGACCACGAGGTCCCGGCCACGGTGCGGCGGCTGGCGTTCCGCTCCGAGTTCGTCACCGCGTACACGCCGTACCAACCCGAAGTCGCCCAGGGCGTGCTGCAAGCGCTCTTCGAATACCAGACGCTGCTGTGCCGACTCACCGGCATGGAAGTCGCCAACGCATCGCTCTACGACGGCGCGACCGCGCTGGTCGAGGCGGTGAACCTCGGTGTCGCCGCGAGTGGCAACCAGCGCGTGTGGGTCAGCGATCGCGTGAACCCGCAGTGGGTCGACGTCGTGCGGACCTTCGCGGCGGGCACAGGCCATCAACTCGAGATCGGCGCCACGCCACCGGACGGCGTGGGAGTCGTCGTCGTGCAGTCACCCGACTACTACGGCGTTGTCGGCCAGGACATCACCGCGCCCGACGGCGCCAAGACGGTCGCCGTCTTCGATCCGGTGGCACTGGGACTCTTGCGGCCGCCGGTCGCCGACGTGGCGGTGGGGGAGGGCCAGCCGTTCGGCACGCCGCTCTCGTTCGGCGGCCCCTATCTCGGCCTGTTCGCCACCCACATGGAACACGTGCGACGCCTACCGGGCCGGCTGGTCGGCGAGACGGTCGACACCGAGGGGCGCCGCGCGTATGTGACGACGCTGCGCACGCGCGAGCAGGACATCCGCCGCGAGAAGGCGTCGTCCAACGTGTGCACCAACCAGACGCTCATCGCCGTCGCCTGGGCCATCCAGCTGTCGTGGCTCGGGACGAGCGGGTTGCGCGACCTGGCCCTCCGCTGCGCGCGCGGCACGCGGTACACGCGTGAGGCCACCCTGGCCATCGACGGCATCGACGCGTGGTCCGATGCGCCGGTGTTCCGGGAGTTCGCCGTCCGCCTGCCGATCAACGCGACGGCGGTGATCGAGCGCATGGCCGAGGAGGGGTTCCTCGCCGGCACCGCGATCGGGGAGGACGCAATGCTCATCGCCGTGACCGAGCGGCGAACGCGCGACGAGATCGACCGCTACGTCGCCACTTTGCAGAAGGTGATCTCGTGACCGGGGCAGCGCGCAGCATCCCGTTGATGGGTGGGGACGAGGAGCCCACGATCTTCGAGCTGTCGTCGCCGGGGCGGCGGGCGGCGTCGTTCCGCACCACCGACCTGCCGGATTGGTCGGCCGAGGACCTCGTGCCGGCCGCGTTGCTGCGGCCGGCGCCGGTCGACGTGGCCGAGGTGTCCGAGCGCGACGTGGTCGGCCACTTCACCCGGCTTACGCATCGGCAGTACTCCGTCGACCTCGGGGCCTACCCGCTCGGCTCGTGCACGATGAAGTACAACCCAAAGGCGTGCGACGACGCCGCATCGCTGCCGGGGTTGGCCAACGTCCACCCGGCTACACCACCGCAGTACACGCAAGGGTGGCTCGAATTGCTCCTCGCCCTGGGCGACACGTTGTGCGCGGTGACCGGGATGCACGACATCACGCTGCAACCGCCGGCCGGCGCGTCGGGCGAGCTCACCGGCCTGCTGCTGATGCGGGCGTTCCACGCCGACCGCGGCGAGGCCGAACAGCGGACGAAGGTGATCATCCCCGACTCGGCCCACGGCACCAACCCGGCGTCGGTCACGCTCGGCGGGTACGAGACAGTCACCGTGCCGTCGGACGACCGCGGCTGCGTCGACGTCGCCGCCCTGCGCGAGCGCCTCGGTCCCGACGTGGCCGGCATCATGCTCACCAACCCCAACACGCTCGGCTTGTTCGAGGAGGACATCGTCGAGATCGCCGCCGCGGTCCACGCGGTCGGCGGGCTGCTCTATTACGACGGCGCCAACCTCAACGCCATCCTCGGCGTCGTCCGCCCCGGCGACATGGGATTCGACATCGTGCACATGAACCTCCACAAGACCTTCGCGGTGCCACACGGCGGTGGGGGACCGGGCGCCGGGCCAGTGGCGGTGTCCGAACGGCTGGCGGCGTATCTCCCGGGCCCGCTGCCGCGGCGGGCCGAGGGCGGCGGCTTCGAATGGTTCACGCCCGAGAAGTCGATCGGCCGGGTGCACGGCTGGCACGGCAACGCACTCGCCTTGGTGCGGGCGTACACGTACATCCTCCTCAACGGCGGCGACGGCCTGCGCCGCGTGGCCGAGGCCGCGGTCCTCAACGCCAACTGGCTACGGCACGCGCTGCGGGACACCTACGACATCCCGTACGACCGGCCCAACATGCACGAGTTCGTGGCGTCGACGACCTCGCTCAAGAAGGCGAGCGGGCTCAAAGCGATCGACGTGGCCAAGCGCCTCCTCGAGGAGGGCTTCCACGCGCCCACGACGTACTTCCCGCTCATCGTCGACGAGGCGCTGATGATCGAGCCCACCGAGACCGAGAGCCCGCAAACCGTCGCCGCGCTGGCCGAC
>DASRJI010000201.1:0-6064 GCA_035649535.1 Acidimicrobiales bacterium
GGGCATGGGTGATCGAGTCGTTCCGCCGTCGCGGCATCTACCCCGACGACGTCGACTCGCTGTCCGAACAGAGCTTGAGCTGGCCCACGGTCACGCTGCCGGAGATCACGCTGCCAGTCGACCAACTCATCGAGTGGACCGCAGAAGAGTCCGAGGTGTCCACGCGCTCGGCGACCCGGTCGCCGGCGACCGAGAAGAGGCTCGAAAAGCGGCGAGCCGATCAAGAAGTATTCCGCCGCGGGCTCGCCGCTGCTATGCACAAGGCGGTCACCAGCCACCCAGCCGAGTTCGGGCTGAGTCCCGACCACCCCATCGCGGTGCGAGGTTTCCACGCCTCGTTTCGGCCCGGTGAGGACGGGCAGTCGCGCGTCGATATCGTCGTGCAACTCCGCCAGGAAAGGCCCGATCTCGGAGCGTTGCCGGCACTCGACGGGACGGGCCTGCGCGTCTTCGCCGGCACCACGGTCGTCGCTGACGCGCTCGGGCGCATTCGCCACGTAATTACCAAGCCGTTGCCCCGCGACGCCCGTCGTCCGCATGCCGGCGCAGGCGGGGACCGATTCGCAAGGCTCCTCGCGTTCATCTCCGATCGCGACGCCATCGACGGGACTGAGGCCTGGACGTCGAGACCGAACCGGATCACGAGCCAGTTGTCATTCGCCCAACTGCACCGCAACCGCGCGATGGGAGCGATCGCATGAGTCAGCCAGGGGCATTCGGCCAGTGACCGTGCAACGCGTAAAGCTGTGCATGTACAACGTCGGCTTCGGCGACGCATTCGTGCTGAGCCTCGAACACGACGATGGCATCTGGCGGATGCTCATCGATTGCGGTGTGCACACCGGCGGCGGGTCGGATCACAAGATGTCCGAGATCGTCGACCAGATCATCACCGACGTCACGCCGCCGGATGGTGGGACTCCTCGCCTCGATGTCGTCGTCGCCACACACCGTCACCGTGACCATGTGTCAGGGTTCGACAACGTGCGGTGGGACGAGGTCGAGGTCGGCGAAGTGTGGCTGCCCTTCACCGAGAATCCGGCGGACGAACTCGGTTCGCAGATCAGGGTCCAGCAATCGAAGAAGGCGCTAGCGCTGGTCGGCCACCTCCAACGAATCGCGGCAGCCGGAGCCGGAGCTACCGCACGAGCCGCGGCCGGGGCGGCCAAGGTTGCTGAGAATTCGCTCACCAACGCAAAAGCGATGGACCGCTTACACAACAAGTTCAAGGGATCGGCGCAGCGCCGTTACTTTCCGAACCCGGGCGTGGAGCCGGCCGCGTTCGCGGCGCCCGGCCTTCCCAGCGTCCGCATCCATATGCTTGGGCCGCTGCGAGACAAGAGCGTGATCGCGTTGATGGACCCGCCGGCTGACCAGCAGTGGTTCGGGCTGGCGACGTCGGGCGACGACGGCCCAAGCGAGGACATCGGCCCGCTGTTCCATCGCGAGTTCGCTCTCAAACCTGCGGCTATGTCGCGCACCTATCACTCACTAGCCCTGACCGCGGCGGCGCGCCATGACTTGGCTCAAGAGGCCGAGTTCGACGCGTGGGCGGCCGCCACGTCGATTACCGACGCCGTCAACAACACCAGCCTCGTTTTCGTCGTTGACATAGATGGCACGCGCCTGGTGTTCCCCGGCGACGCTCAGTGGGGCCTGTGGGACGCCATCCTCCGCCAACCCGGGACCGACGCGCTCCTGTCGGGGACCGCGGTCTACAAAGTTGGTCATCACGGCAGCCACAACGCAAATCACAAGCGCTTCGTCGAGAATCTGATGGGGCCCGACACCGTGGCAATGATGTCGTTCCACGAAGTCAAGGACTGGCCGTCGATCCCCAACAAGAACCTCGTCTCGTCCCTTAGCAAAAGACCGCGCCACCTCGTCCGGTCGGACAAAACCACGCGGGTCCCGCGCGTGACGCGGCGGGGCACGCTGTCATCAGAGCTGACCCTCGACCTGACGTAAGGACTTAGGAAACCGCCGGTAGTTCCTGCTGCATCTCGAGGACCGGCGCGAAGAGGTCGCCGTGCCGGTCGACGCGGTCGAGGACCGCGCTCATCTCGAACCGGAACGCTTCCGGGTCGCCGCCGGCATGGCCGTCTTCCAGCTCGTCCCACGTGATCGGCGTCGAGCACGTCGGCCGCTCGAAGGCGCGCAGCGAGTACACGCCGATCGTCGTCTTGTGGCGCGCGTTCTGGCTCCAGTCGATGAAGACCTTGCCGGCGCGCAGGGCCTTGGTCATCTCGGTGAGGACGTGGTCGGGGTGGACGCGCTCGAGCACTTGGGCGAGGGCGAGCGACATCTCACGCGTCTTCTCGAACGACGTCGGCGTGTTGAGCGGCACGTAGAGCTGTAGGCCCTTCTTGCCCGACGTCTTGACGAAGCCCTCCAGCGACAATCGCTCGAGCGCTTCGCGCAGCCATAAGGCCACCTGCGCGCACTCGACCGCCGTTGCCGGCGGGCCGGGGTCGAGGTCGAACACCATCACCGTCGGCGAGTCGAGGTCCTCCTTGCGCGCCAAACCCGGATGCAGTTCGAGGGCAGCCAGGTTCGCGGTCCACACGAACGCCGCGGGCTCGTCGAGCTCGCAGAACTCGACCTTGGTCTTGGCGCTGACGTCCATGGCGATCGTCGGCAGCCACTCGGGCTTGTGCTTCGGGCAGTTCTTCTCGAAGAAGTGCTTGTCGTCGACGCCGTTCGGATAGCGCACCAACGTGATCGGCCGCGCTTCCATGTGCCGCGCCATCACCGGTGCGATGCGCGCGTAGTAGTCGATGATCTCGGCCTTGGTCGTCCCGGTCTGCGGGTACAGGACCTTGTCGAGGTTCGAGAGGTTGAGGGTGCGACCGTCGATCTCGACGGTGGTCATGCGGTGGACTTCTGCTCTCCCGGTCGCCTTCCGTCTTCGCCTCCGGCTCCCTTTTTGGACGCGGCGAGGCTCGCCTCGAGCGCAGCCATGAGGTCGACGACGGTGGGCGCCTCGGTGACGGCGGGCTGGCTGACGATCTCCTGACCCGCGGCCTTGGCCTCGATCATGTCGATGACCTGTTGGCGGTACTCGTCGTGGTACTTCTCGGGATCGAACTTGGCCGACAACGACTCGACGAGCTGCTCGGCCATCTTGAGTTCCTTGTCCGAAACCTGCGTGGCGTCGACTTCCTCGATGCCCTCGATCGGCCGCACCTCGTCCGCGTACAGCAGCGTGTTGAGGACCAGCGCACCGTCCTTGGGTCGCAACGCGGCGAGGTACTGCTTGGTCCGCAGGACGAGCCGAGCAAGGGCGACCTTGTTGGTGCGGGTCATCGCCTCGACCAACAACGCGTAGGCCTTGCCCGCCCGCGGCTCGGGCACCACGTAGTACGGGTGCTCGAAATAGATCGGATCGATCTCGTCGAGGTCGACGAACTCCTCAATGTCGATCGTGTGCGTCGCCTTCGGGTCTAGCGCGGCCAACTCGTCGGGGTCGATCACCACGTACTGGCCGGGCGACACCTCATAGCCCTTGACGATCTCGTCGAAGGGGATCTCTTTGTCCTCCTCCGGGCACCATCGCTTCTGCTGGATGCGCGCGTTGTCGGGCGCATGCAGCTGGTTGAACCGCACGTCCTTGGACGAGACGGCCGTCGCCAGCTTCACGGGGACGTTCACCAGCCCGAAGCTGATCGACCCACTCCAGATCGCGCGAGGAGGCATACCCAGGAGTCTACGAGGGCTTTTCAGTCATGGAACTTCTCGCCCCGTTCGAACATCTCGATCATGGCGACCATGCGCTTGGCGCGCGTCTCGGGTGTCTTGGCCGTCTGGAGCCGGTAGACGATCGGATACGTGTTGCGTTTGTTCAGCGTCTCGAAGAACGCCAGCGCCTTCTTGTTCTTGCGGAGCGCCTTGATGAAGTCGTCGGGCACCTCGGCTCGGCTCGGCGGGCTGTAGGCCCGATCCCAGCGCCCGTCGGCCTTGGCCCGCTCGATCTCTCGCCGGCCGGCGGCGCGCATGCGCCGCGCCTTTATCAGCCGCTCGGTGCGCTCGACGTTGATCTTCGACCAGCCGCTGTTCTTGCGGCGTGGTGTGAACTTCTGCACCCGTGACACGTCGTCGTGCTTCCGACTTTGCCCGTCGATCCAGCCGTAACAAATGGCGACGTCGACCGCCTCGTCCCAGCTGAGGTTGTGGTCCGGCGACGCCTTCGGGAACATCCGAAGCCACACGCCTTCGGGCACCGTGGCGTGGTTGGCCCGCAGCCATTGCTCCCACTCCTTGGCCGACCGGACATCGAGCACCTCGGGCATCGGTCGGGCAAGCTACCCGGATGCGCACGGTATTCAGCGGGGGAAAGGTGTTCGACGGCTCTGGTGCGGACATCGCAACGGCCGATGTCGTGATCGAGGACGGCCGCATCGTCGATGTCGGGCCCGGCCTCGACGGCGACGAACAGGTCGACGCGACCGGCAAGACGCTGCTGCCGGGCTTGTTCGACTGCCACGTGCATCCGCTCATGTCGCACCTCGACCTGATGCGAAACTTCCAGACGCCGTTCTCCTACAAGTACTACGCGTGCGCGCGGAACCTCGAGACGATCCTTCGCCTCGGCATCACGACGGTGCGCGACGCCGGTGGCTCCGACCTCGGCATCAAGCAGGCCGTGCAGGAGGGCCTCATCAACGGGCCGCGCATGCAGATCTCGATCGTGATGCTGAGCCAGACCGGCGGCCACGGCGACAGCTGGATGCCGTGCGGCGCGCACATCTCGGCGCGCACGGTCGATCCCGGCCGGCCCAACCACATCGTCGACGGCCCCGACGAGATGCGGAAGAAGGTGCGCGAGCTGGTGCGCATGGGCGCCGACGTCATCAAGGTCGCGGTGAGCGGCGGCGTGCTCTCGCCCCGCGACAAGCCGACGCACGCGCACTTCCGCCCGATCGAACTGGAAGTCCTCGTCGAGGAGGCCACCGCGGCCGGCGTCTTCGTGATGTCCCACGCGCAGGCGACCGACGGGATCAAGAACGCGATCCGGGCCGGCGTCCGATCGATCGACCACGGCATCTACCTCGATGACGAGGCGATCGACCTCATGATCGAGCGGGGCACGTGGCTCGTGCCGACGCTGCTCGCGCCGCGCGGCGTGATCGCGGCGGCCGAGGCCGGCGTGGCGCTGACCGACGCCGCGGTGCAGAAGGCGCACGAGGTGATCGACGTGCACACCGAGTCGTTCCGCCGCGCCGTCGAGGCCGGCGTGAAGGTGGCGATGGGCACCGACTGCCCGGTGTCGCCGCACGGCACCAACCTCGGTGAGCTCGAGCTGATGTCGAAGCTCAGTGACATGTCACCGCTCGACTCACTCGTCGCCACCACCAGCAGCGCGGCCGAGCTGATGGGTTTGTCCGACGAACTGGGAACGCTGGAGGCCGGCAAGCGGGCCGACGTCGTCGTGGTCGACGGCGACCCCCTCGACCTGGTCACGCTCTCGGACCGCATCGAGCAGGTGTGGAAGGACGGCGCCCGCGTCGTCTGATGGACCTCCGCAGTGCAACCAACGACGACGTCCCGGCCATCAGCGATCTGTTCGTGCGGTCATCGGCCACCAACGATGGCGACCGCGCCCTGATCGCCCTCCATCCCGAGTGGATGGTGTGGAGCGCAGCGAACCTGGCGTGGGTCCGGGTCGCGTGCATCGACGGCGCCATCGTCGGCTTCGCCACGGCCGTTCCGTCGGGCGAATTCCTCGAACTCGAGGACCTGTTCGTCGATCCCGACCACATGCGCCGCGGCATCGCGTCGGCGTTGATCGAGGACATCGCGGCGGGCGGCGTCCGCATCGAGGTCACCGCCAACCCCCATGCGATGGCGTTTTACGAGTCGGCCGGCTTCGTCGTCACCGGCGAGGCCCAGACCGAAGGCGGCCCCGCCCCTCGCATGTGTCGCACCATGTAGGCGACTGTTCCGCGAGCTAGCGCAGCCGAATCCGCGAGGAGTGCGCGTTGACGATCGAAGCGGCGTCGGTGGCGCCACCGATCGTCAAGCCGTCGAACTCCTCCTCCACGGCGTTGCCGACGATCACGACGAG
>DASRJI010000202.1:0-3672 GCA_035649535.1 Acidimicrobiales bacterium
GACACCGACCTCGGCGCGCCGGGCTGCCGCACCCACGCTGACTGCTCCGGACTATGGACCGGTCTCGCCCGGCACGCTGATGTTCCCTTACATCGCTGGCCAATCGTCGTGGCAAGGGAAGAGCCATGACGTGACCGCGCACCTCACCATCTCCCCCGCCGCGCCCCGCGCGGGAGAGCCGATCACCTTCACGTTCGACCTCGCTGCGCCGCACGCGCAGTGCTGCGGTCTGAACATGCTGTTCGGCGACGGTGGGAGCACGGAAGCCCTTGCGTCGTGGCCCTGCCCAGAGGGCGGGCCGCGCGGCGACGGAACGCGTCGCTACGTGTTCACGCACACGTACAACCGGCCGGGGCGGGCCGACATCCTCTTCAGCGCGCACGTGCCGACGTGTGACTCGCCGGTACCGACCCAAGGCGACTTTCGCGTGAAGTTCGACGTGGCCCCGGCACCGTAGCGACGACCTCCATCGGCTGCGACGGAGCCCACCCGCAGGCGGTCAGCGCCACAATGGACTGGAAGGTCCGAGCGCGCTCGCGCATACTCGCCCGATGGCGAGCCGAAGCTACGACATTGCTGCGTACGGCGAGCGCTGGGCCGCGATCTACGACGACGAAGTCAGGCCCGAGCCCGACGCAGTCGAGTTCCTCGCGGCGCGCGCCGGGCGCGGCCCGGCGCTCGAGTTCGCCGTCGGCACCGGGCGGTTCGCCATCCCGTTGATCGAGCGGGGGATCCGTGTCGACGGCATCGATTCGTCCGAAGCCATGGCGACCCAGCTCCGCGAGCGGGTGCCTCGAGCCCGCGTCGAGATCGGCGACATGGCCAGCGTCGACATGGGCCGGACGTATCCCCTCGTTTTCCTCGTCGCCACCTCGCTGTTCCTGCTGCTCGAACAGGACGATCAGGTGCGCTGCTTCGAGAACGCGGCACGTCACCTCACGAAGCGGGGCCAGTTCGTCGTCAACACGTTCGTGCCGCAGCCCAGCCGCTTCCCCGACGGCCAGACCGTACGCGCGTCCGACGTGAGTGACGGCGGCGTCTCGCTGGAAGTGGCCAAACACGACGGAACCCGCCAACGGGTCGACGTGCAGTACGTCACGATCGACGACAGCGGCAAGATCGAGCTGTTTCCGATCCACCTCCGGTACGCGTGGCCGGCCGAGCTCGACTTGATGGCCCGGATCGCCGGGCTCAAGCTCGTCGACCGGTTCGGGGGCTGGCGCGGCGAGCCGCTCACCGACGTGACCCCCGAACACGTGTCGGTGTACCGCCGCGCCTAACGTCGACTCAATGTCGGCGGTCATCGAGGCGCGCGACGTCATTAAGCGTTGGGGCGCCACGACGGCGCTCAACCGCGCCTCGCTCTCTGTCGGCCGCGGCGTGACCGGCCTTCTCGGCGCCAACGGTGCCGGCAAGACGACGTTCCTCGGCCTCGTACTGGGGATGCACCGCGCCGACGGCGGGTCGATGTCGGTTCTCGGCATGGACCCCTGGTCGCAGGGCCTGGAAGTGCGTGCCCTGATCGGGTACGCCCCCGAACACGACGCGCTCCCACCCGATGTCACCGCGCACGATCTCGTTCGCCACCTGGCGCAGATCCACGGGCTTCCGCGCCGCGAGGCCACAGCCCGCGCTAGCGACGTGTTGTACGAACTCGGTCTCGGCGAGGAGCGGTTCCGCCAGATCGGCACCATGTCCACCGGTCAGAAGCAGCGGGTCAAGCTCGCCCAAGCCATCGCCCACGACCCCCGACTGGTGCTGCTCGACGAGCCCACCAACGGGCTCGACCCGATGCAGCGCGACGAGATGCTGGCCCTCGTCCGCAAGGTCGGCCACCAGCTCGGCATCGACGTGGTGCTCTCGTCGCACCTGCTCGACGAGGTCGAGCGCGTGTCGGACTCGGTGGTCATCCTCGACGCCGGGCGCACCGTGGCCGGGGGCACCATCGGTGAACTGGAGACACGCGCCGAAGCGGAACTGGTCGTCGAGGTCGACACCGGTGACGTGCGCCGGCTCGTCACCGCGCTCAAGAAGGCCGGTATCGCCGCCATCGCCGACGGCGACCGCGTGATCATCGCCCTCGAGAACGAGCGGGTCTACGACGTCGTGCGCGACGCCCTCGTGGCGGCACACATCGGCATCCGCCGGCTCGAGCGACGGCGCACGTCCCTCCAGGACGTGTATCTCGCCGCGGGAGCCGCTGGGGCGGAGTCGTGACCGCGAGCCGGATCTACGACAGCGGTTACCGGCCGTATGACGGGCCGCGGCTCGGCGCGGGCCACGCGACGCGCAGCCTCGTCACCCACACCCTGCAGCGAATCTTCGGGCTGCACCGGCCGGCGCGAACCAAGGTGCTCCCGATGCTGATCACCGCGATCGCGTTCCTCCCGCCTGCCGTGTTCGTCGGCCTGGCTGCCTTCCTGCCCAAGCAGCTCACCGACGCGACGCTGCCGACCTACGGCGACATCTACGGCTTCATCTCCGCCGTCGTGCTGCTGTTCGTGATGTTCGTGGCGCCCGAGGCGTTGTGTCCCGACCGTCGCTCGGGCGTGCTGAGCCTCTACCTCGCGGCGCCACTCACGAGGGCGCGCTACTTGGCGGCCAAGGCCGGCGCGGTCGGGATTGCGCTGCTGTTCGTGACCCTCGGCCCACCGCTGCTGCTGCTCGTCGGGCTCAGCCTGCAGAGCGCCGGGCCCGACGGTCCCGGCGGCTTGGCTCTTGCCCTGCTGCGCATCGTCGGCGCCGGCGTCACCCTCGCCGCCCTCTACACCGCGCTGTCGATGGGCGCGTCGAGCCTCACCGATCGGCGGGCCGTGGCCGCCGCCGGCACGTTCATCTTCGTGCAGGCGACCAACGCGGTTGCCGCCATCATCGCGTTCGGCCTCAACGGGCCAAAGTGGGTGCTGGCGTTCAGCCTCGGCCGGGCGCCGTTCGAGCTGGCCCGGCAGATGCACGGCGAGCGCGCCATTGACGACTTCCACGTCGCGACCGTCGTGCTGGCGATTGGGTGCATCACGTGGACGCTCGCCGCCGCCGCGGTGGCCTGGCGCCGCTACGCGACGCTCCAGGTGACGCGATGACCGCCCAGGCAGCGGCCACCGTCGAGTTCGCCGGCGTCAGCAAGTGGTTCAGCGGCGTCGTCGCCGTCTCGGAAGTCACGGTGTCGATCGGACCCGGTGTCACTGCCCTGCTCGGGCCCAACGGCGCCGGCAAGTCCACGATGCTGCGCCTGCTGTGCGGCTTGACGTCGCCATCGCGGGGCTCAGTCCGCATCAAGGGTCGCGACCCGCGTGGCGATCCCGACGTCTTCCGCGACATCGGCCTGGTCCCCCAGCAGGAGGCGGTCATCGAGCGACTCACGGGCCGCCAGTTCGTAACGATGGCGGCCGAGCTGAGCGAAGTCCCCGATGCCGTGAGCGCGGCGGCGAGGAACATCCAACTCGTCGACCTCGAACCCGGCGACCCGCGACCGCTCAAGGCGTACTCGAAGGGCATGCGCCAGCGAATCAAGGTCGCAGCCGCGCTCGTGCACGAGCCGGAGTTGATCGTGCTCGACGAGCCCCTCGAGGGTCTCGACCCGCGCCAGCGCCTGCGAATGATCGAGTTGTTCGGCCGGCTCGGCGACGAGGGCCGCACGGTCGTCGTGTCGAGCCACGTGCTGGACGAAGTCGA
>DASRJI010000203.1:0-21606 GCA_035649535.1 Acidimicrobiales bacterium
CACGCCGCCCTTGCTGGCTGTGTAGGCGATCTGGGCGACGGCCGATCCCATCAGCGCCACGAGCGAGGCCACGTTGATGATGCTGCCCCCGCCCCGTTCGATCAGCGCGGGAATGCCGTACTTGCAGCACAGCCACACGCCCTTGAGGTTGACCGCCATCACGCGGTCCCACGTGTCCTCGGGCGTGTCGAGCGTGCCGCCGTCGTCGGGCGGCAATACGCCGGCGTTGTTGTAGAGGATGTCGATGCCGCCGAACGCCTCGACGGCGGCGGCGACCATGGCCGCGACCTCGTCCGCGCTGGAGACATCGGCGGTATGCGCCACCGCGGTCCCGCCCGCATCGGCGATGGCCTGAACCGTTGCTGACGCACCGTCGGCCACCGCGTCGGCGACGAAGATGCGGGCGCCCTCGGCCGCGAACAACTCAGCGGCGACGCGCCCGATGCCGCCGCCCGCGCCGGTGATGAGTGCGACCTTGCCGTGTAGCCGAGCCACCTAAAGGACCGTAGTAGGTTCGGCTCGTGAGTCGGCTGGGCGTGCTGGCATCGGGTACGGGAACGATCCTGCAAGCCATCGTCGACGCCGGACTTCCCGTCGCGGTCGCCGTCGTCGATCGACGCTGCGGCGCGGTTGAGGTCGCCGAACAGGCCGGCATTCCGGTCGAGCTGGTCGAACGTACGAGTTTCGGCCAGGACTTCGATCGCGACGCGTACACCCACGCGGTGGTCGACGCGCTCAAGCCGTACGAAATTGACGTGCTCGCGATGGCGGGATTTGGCACGATCCTTTCGCAGCCAATTCACGACGCGTATCCCGCCCGCATCCTCAACACGCACCCTGCGTTGCTACCGGCCTTCAAGGGCTGGCACGCGGTGGACGATGCGCTGGCCTACGGGGTCAAAGTCACGGGCTGGACAGTGCACATCGCAACACTCGACGTCGACGCCGGGCCGATCCTTGCGCAGGAGGCGGTTGCGGTCGAGCCGGGCGACACCGCGGAATCGCTGCACGAGCGCATCAAGGAAGTCGAACGGAGGCGGTACCCCGAAGTGATCAAGGAGTTCATGCAATCGTGAGAGCGCTGATTTCCGTTTGGGACAAGACCGGGCTGGAGGCCCTGGCCCGCGGCTTGACCGGGCTGGGCTGGGATCTGGTGTCGAGTGGCGGCACATCGAAGGCGCTGGCCGACTGGGGCATCGATCACACGGCGGTCGAGGAGGTCACCGGCTCGCCCGAGATGCTCGGTGGTCGGGTCAAGACCCTGCACCCCAAGATCCACGGTGGCATCCTCGCTGACCGTTCGAATCCCAGTCACGAAGCCGACCTGGACGCCAACGGCATCACGCCCATCCGTCTCGTCGTGTGCAACCTCTACCCGTTCCGCTCCGAGCCCGGCGTGGAGATGATCGACATCGGCGGGCCGACGATGGTGCGCGCCGCGGCTAAGAACCACGCGCACGTCGGCGTGGTTGTGGACCCGAGCGACTACGGCGTGGTGCTCGACGAGTTACGGCGCGATGGCGCGTTGTCCGACGCCACGCGAACGCGATTGGCCCGGGCCGCCTTCGCCCACACCGCGGCGTATGACGCGGCGATCGTCGGGTGGCTCGACGGCGACGAGGTGCTCCCGCCGACGATTCACATCGCACTCGAGCGGGCCCAAGAGCTCCGGTACGGCGAGAATCCGCACCAGCGCGGGGCGCGTTATCGCGAGACGGGAACGTCGAGTTGGTGGGACGGCGTCACCCAGCACGCGGGGATGGATCTGTCGTACCTCAACCTGTATGACTCTGAGGCGGCGTGGAAGCTGGTGCACGATCTCGGCACCGAGCCGGCGGTCGCCATCATCAAACACGCCAACCCGTGCGGGGTCGCGGTGGCCGACGACATCGCCACGGCCTACCAGCGGGCGTATGAGTGCGACGACAAGTCGGCCTTCGGCGGCATCGTCGCGTTCAACCGGCCGCTCACGACGGCTGTCACCGACCGCATGGCCGAGAACGCCCAGGCCGACGTCGTGATCGCTCCCGGGTATGAGTCGGGCACCATCGAGGCGCTGGTCAAGAAGCGCAAGAACACCCGGCTCCTCGAAGCCCCGTCGCCCGGCCCGAACGTCCGTGACTTCCGCCAGATCGGCGGCGGCTTTCTCGTGCAGGAGCCGCACCACTTCGACGCCACGCGAAGCGACTGGCGCGTCGTGACCAAGCGTCAACCGACGGACGCCGAGTGGCGCGACGCCGAGCTGGCGTGGCGGCTGTGCGGACACGTGAAGTCGAACGCGGTCGTGCTCGTCGCCAACGGCCAGGGCGTGGGCATCGGCGCCGGTCAACAGAGCCGGGTCGACGCCGGCGAGATCGCGGCCAAGAAGGCCGACGGTCGGGCTAAGGGCGGCGCGTGCGGCACCGACGCGTTCTATCCGTTCCGTGATGGCCTTGACGCGGCGGCGTCAGCGGGGGCCGCGGTAGTCATCCAGCCCGGCGGCGGCCTTCGCGACGACGAGATCATCGCCGCCGCCGACGAACTCGGCATGGCCATGGTCCTCACCGGCGAACGGCACTTCCTGCATTGAGTGAGGCGGAGGCGGAGACGGAGCCGATCGGAAGATGAAGGGTGCCGTACAAATGCACGGGAAGCCGGTGGCCGAGGCGGTGTTCGCCGATCTCAAGCCGCGCATCGACGCGCTCGTCGCCGCCGGTCACTCGCCCGGACTCGGCACGATCCTCGTCGGCGACGACGCGCCCAGCGTGCGGTACATCGCCATGAAGCAGGAGAAGTGCGCCGAGCTTGGTCTGACCTCCCCGCACATCAAGCTGGCTGCGGACGCGACGCAGGCCGAGGTCGTCGCCGCGATCCGCACGTTCAACGACGATCCGGCCGTGTCGGCAATGTTGTTGCAGTACCCGATCCCTGACCACCTCGACTACGAGGCGGCCTTGGCCGAGATGGATCCGGACAAGGACGTCGACGGGGCCCATCCGTTCAACATGGGCCGGCTGGCGTTGTCGATGCCGGGCCCGGTGCCGTGCACGCCGGCCGGCATCGAGGCCATGCTCGCTCACTACGACATTGCCGTCAGCGGCAAACACGTCGTGATCCTCGGCCGAGGCTTCACGATCGGCCGGCCACTGTCGATCCTTCTCAGCCAGAAGCGATCAACGGCCAACGCCGCGGTCACCGTCGTTCACACCGGCGTCGCGAACTGGGCCGACTACAGCCGCGACGCCGACGTCTTTGTCGCCGCCGCCGGCGTGCCCGGCATCGTGCAGCCCGAACACATCAAGCCGGGCGGCGTCGTTGTGGGCGCCGGCGTGCGCTACGAGGGCCGCACCTTGCTGCCCGACGTGGCCGAGGAGTGCGAAGACGTCGCCGGGTGGATCACGCCGCGCGTCGGCGGCGTGGGCCCGACCACCATCGCCATGCTTTTCCGCAACCTGGTGGAGGCCGCCGAGCGCCGCGCGGCGTGAGAGAGCCAGAGGCGGAGCCGGCAGGCGAACGGGCAAATACAGTGTCTGAGCCGGTCCTCGTTTGTCGAGGCCTCACCAAGCGGTACGGCGACCGGGTGGCGGTCGACGGCGTGAGCTTCGAAGTGGCGGCGGGGGAGTGTTATGGCCTGCTCGGTCCGAACGGCGCCGGCAAGACCACGACGATCTCGCTCGTCTGCGGGCTCCTCAACGGCGACGGTGGCGAGGTTACGGTCGAGGGCAACCCGGTAACGCTGCGATCACTCGAGGCCAAGGCCAGGATCGGCTACGTGCCGCAGGACATCGCGCTGTATCCCGATCTCGACGCGCGCGAGAACCTCAAGTTCTTCGGCCGGCTCTACGGCCTCAAGGGTGCGGTGCTGGATGCTCGCGTCACCGCCGCGCTCGAGGTGGTCGGCCTGGCCGACCGGTCCAGCGAGAAGATCGAGCGCTACTCGGGCGGGATGAAACGGCGCGCCAATATCGCCGCCGGTCTGCTGCACGAACCCGCGCTTCTCGTGCTGGACGAGCCGACGGTCGGCGTCGACCCGCAGAGCCGCCACGCGATCCTCGAGACGGTGCACGAGCTGGCGACCCAAGGCGTCGCCGTTCTCTACACCACGCACTACATGGAAGAGGCCGAGCGCCTCTGCGATCGTGTTGGCATCATCGACGAGGGCCGGCTCGAGGCCGAGGGGACGCGCCGCGAGTTGGTGGCGCGCCTCGGTCAGCGCGATCGCCTACGCATCGGCGTGGTGGGCGAGGGTCGGTCGTTGGTGGAGCGATGCCGCGAGCGTTTTCCCGAAGCCGAGGTAATCGTCAACGACGGCGTCGTCGAACTGCTCGCTGCCGGCGGGCGCCGCCTCCTCGCCGATCTCGTGCGTGAGGCCGAGGCCGTCGGCGTCGAGATAACCGGCGTGGAGGTCATCGAGCCCGACCTCGAGGCCGTGTTCCTGCACCTCACGGGCAAGGCGTTGCGCGACTAGGCCGTGCGCGCCGCACTCCAGATCGCTCGCAACGACCTCAGCCGCCGCTTGCGTGACCGCACCGCGCTGGTCATCGCGTTCGTCGCGCCGGTGGCGTTGGCCGGGATCATGGGGGTGACGTTCGGGTCGGGCGACAACACCGCGCTCGTGAAGATTGCCGTCGCCGACGCCGACAACACCCCGCAGACGCAGTTCTTCATCGACCGCGTGCTGGATTCGATGTCCCTCGGAGGCGGCGTCGCCGTGGTCCGCCTCACCGACGTGGCCGAAGCCCGGCGGCTGTACGAGCAGCACGGCGTGGCGGCGGCGATCGAACTGATGCCGGGCTCGGCGCGCCAACTGCGTCTCGGCTCGCGGCCTCTTATCGATCGGCAGTCGAGCCGCACTCGACCGCTTGGGAAGGCGGTGTCCGACGGGTTCTTCGCGGCGGCGACGGTTCGGTCACTCACGCTGCAACTGATCCTCACGACGCTCGCCAATGACCGCGTGCCGCCCCCGCAAGTGCTCGCCGCCGCGGTCGATCCGGCGAACAGCGCGACGCGGGCGCGCATCGCCGACGATCCGGTGAACCGGCGGGCCAGCCCGCTCGGCTACTACGCGCCGGCGATGGGGATCGTGTTCCTCTTCTTGTCGGTCGGCGGCGCGGCCAACAGCGTGCTCGCCGAGCGCGCCGCGGGCACGATGGCTCGGCTCCGAGCTGCACCGATCGGCCTCGGTGCGGTTGTCGCCGGCAAGACGATCAGCATCCTCACGCTGATGCTTGCCAGCATGCTGTCGCTGTGGGGAGCGACCAGTGCGCTGTTCCACGCGCACTGGGGTGACCCCGTCGCCGTCCTCGCGCTCATCGCGGCGACGACGGCGTCCATCGCCGCGATCGGGTTGTTCGTCACCGCGTCGGCCAAGACCGAGGCGATGGCCCAGGCGGCGACCGGCGGCCTGGCCTTCGTGCTGGCGATCTTCGGTGGCAACTTCTTCCCGCCCGGCTCACTCCCGCCCGCCTTGGAGAAGCTCGCACTCCTGACGCCGAACGGCTGGGCCCTCGACGGCTTCACGACACTGACCCTCGACGCCGGTCGCTTTGGTGACATCGTCCGACCGGTCGTGGTCCTCACGATCATCGCCGCGGTGGCGGGCACCGCGGGGATCATCCGGTTCCGCCGCGTAATGGCCGTCGCGTGACCGTGTCGCCGACGGGCCAGGCGGTGGCGATCGTGCGGGCCAATGCCCGTCGCCTCCAAGGCGAACGGCGACTGCCGTTCTTCCTGATTCTCTTGCCGATCACGATCATGGTGTTGGTCGGCACGATCTTCGGCACCGGGGGCAAGCGCCTCGCCGTCGGCGTGGTCGCCGATACGCAGCACGATGGGCTGGCTCGCGACTTCACCGATGCGCTGTCGCGATCGAACCGCGTCAAACCGCGGCACGTCGGCGGAGCCGACGCGGTGCGCCGCGCGGTTCGGCGAGGGCGGCTCACCGCCGGCGTCATCGTGCCCGCCGACTACGGCGCGTCGATCCGCCGCGGTGGCGACGGTCGCATCACGCTGGTTGTGCAGCCGGGGCGTACGGAGTCGGCCGAAGCGCGTATCGCCGTGGGTGCGATCCTCGCTCGGGCCAACATCGACATCAACCTCGCTCACGCGTTGCAGACCGCGGAGGGGTTGACGTTCGAATCCGCCATTGGCCGAGCGCGCCGCGCCACCGCGTCGATTCCGGACTTCCTCGGTGGCAACACGCGACCCGAGAGCCCGTTCTCGTACACGGCGCCGTCGAACCTCGTGCTGTTCTCCTTCATCACCGCGCTGGTGACGTCGGCGACCGTGGTTTCGTCGCGCCGCATGGGGGTGACGCGCCGGGTACTCGTGTCGCCAACGCCGGCGGCGGCCGTCGTCGGCGGCGAGTTGGTCGGCGCGTTCCTCGTCGCTCTCGTCCAGGCCTCGCTCATGCTCGCGATCGGCGGCTTCTTCTTTGGTGTCGGATGGGGGCCACCCGTCGCGGTCGTCGCCATGCTGGTCGCCTTCGCGTTGGTGAGCGCGGGTGCGGGCCTTCTCCTCGCCACGTTCGTCCGCACGCCCGAGCAGGCGATCACGCTGGGCCCGCCGCTCGGCATCGGCATGGGCATGCTCGGTGGCTGCATGTGGCCGCTCGAAGGCGTGGGGCCGGTGATGCGGGCGGTTGGTCATGTCGTGCCGCACGGTTGGGCGATGGACGGCTTCATCAGGCTGATCTTCGATCACCGCGGCATCGCCGGCATCGCCCCGCAGCTCGGTGCGCTGCTGGGTTTTGCCGCCCTCCTGCTCGGTACCGCGGTCATTCGGCTTCGACGCAGCGTCCTGCTTTCCTAAGCTGGAGCGCCCATGGCGAAGATCGGCGACCTTCTCGCAGCCGGACCGACGTACTCGTTCGAGTTCCCGCCGCCCCGGACGCCGGAGTTGTTGCGCGAGTTCGAGAAGACGTTGCGCGAGCTCGAGCCGGTGGCACCGTCGTTCTGCTCGGTGACCTACGGCGCTGGCGGTTCCAGCCGCGACAACACGCTCGAGGCCGTCCTCCACATCCAGCACGACACCCCGATGCTGCCGATGCCGCACCTCACGTGCGTGGCCCAGACGCGCGACGACATCACCGCGCTGGTCGAGCGCTACCGCGACGAGGGCATCGAGAATCTGCTCGCGCTGGCCGGCGACCCTCCGGTCGACAACCCCGACGCGCCGAGCGACTTCCGCTACGCCACCGAGCTGATCGAGTTGGCGCGCGGCATCGCCGACTTCTCGATCTGCGTGGCCGCGTTCCCGGAGGTGCACCCGCGCTCACCGGACCGGGCGGCGGACCGCCAACGGCTCGCCGCCAAGCTCGAGCTGGCTGACTTCGCCATCACCCAGTTCTTCTGGGACGCCGAGGACTACTTCCGTATGCGCGACGAGCTGGACGCGCTGGGTGCCACCACGCCGATCGTGCCGAGCCTCTTCCCGATCATCAACGTGGCGACAGCCAAGCGCTTCACGACGATCAACGGCGCCGCGTTCCCGGACTGGCTGGCCGATCAACTCGATTCGGTGGCCGACGATCCCGACGAGGTGCGCAAGATTGGCATCGACGTGGCGACGATGATCGGCCAGCGCCTGCTCGACGAGGGCGTCCCTGGCCTGCACATCTACACCCTCAATCGCTCGACGTCGGCGCTCGCGGTGTGGGAGAACCTCGGGCTATCCGGGTAGCGGCTGGTCGGGATCGACGCCGAGCGCAACCTTCCCGATGTACTCGAAGGCTTCGTTCGGGGAGAACGGCTGCATGAAGGGACCGGCCCGCACATCGCGGTAGAGGCGCGACAAGGGGTTGGACGAGAAGTACCCGGCGCCGCCCGACAACTCCATCGCCTTGTCGACGACCTCGATTGCGGTGCGATTGACGACGTACTTGGCGCACTGGAATTCCTTCATCAGCTGGTGCGCGTCAGCGAGCTCGACGTCGAACCCGCTGGTGCGGGCGAAGTACTCATCGGCGACTGTCGCGGTTCGGCTGATGCACGCGCGCATTGTCGCCAGACCGATCTCCATTTCCGCGGTGCCGTGCTGGAGCGCGGACCGGTGCGCGAGGACGTCGGCATCAGGAACCTTCTTGCGCGTTCGCAGCATCTCGACGGCGATGTCACGCGCCGTCTCGGCGATTCCGAGAAAGGCGCCGATGAGCACGATGTTGCCGGCGGCCAGGTTCTGAAGCTCGACGATGTTCCAGACGCCCCAGGGACCGCTTGGTATCAGTGCGTCGGCCGGAATGATCACGTCCTCGAGCACGAGGTCGTTGCTGCCCGACGCGCGCATGCCGAGGGCGTCCCAGTTGTCGAGGACGGTCAGGCCGGGCGTGTTGGCCGGCGCGAAGGCGTTGCCGACTTGCGGATTGCCGTCGCCGGTGTCGACCCGCACCGCGAACACGAAATGGTCGGTGACCGGGGAGAGCGTCCCGAAGATCTTGCGCCCGTTGATGCGCCAGCCCCGCTCGTCGGGCACCGCGGTCGTGAGCGGGAAGCTGAGCGACGTCCCGGCCTCGGTGCCGCCGATCGCGATGATCTGGCCTGCGGCGATCGCCTTGAGTTGGTCGGCCAGCGCGTCGAGTTGGAGCGTTCGCCAGAACCGGGCGACGCTCCAACCGATCGTGAGGTGCATGTTGTAGGCGATGGCCATCGCGCTGTCGGCCCGGCCAAGGCGGGACACGCCCAGGGCCAGGTCGTGCAGCGAGTCGACGCCCATGCCACCGAACTCCTCCGGCACGGCGGCCCCGATGAGGCCGCCGCTCCGGAGGGTGTCGATGTTCTCGACCGGGAATTTGCCGGCTCGATCGGCCGCCGCCGCCCGGCCGGCGAAGGTCTCGGCGCACTGTTCGCACGCCTCGACGAATCGCCGGCCGGGCTCGGTCAACGGCTGAAGCTCGAAGTTCAGCATGAGGTGATGGTTACTACGGGCGTACTTCGAAGACCCGATTGAACGCGGTCTCGGTGGCCCGGCGGAACCGGCTGAACCCGACGGCCTGGGTCACTTCGGCCCACGTGTCATCCGGAACCTGGTTGCCCAGACCGCGGCGGCCCTCGTCGGCCAACGACGCCGGCAGGCAGATCAGCGTCGAGCTGGCGTAGTACACCCGGCCGACCGGGTTCATGTTCTCGGTCAGCGAGCCGTTGGCGTAGGGCTCGACGAGCAGCCACGTGCCGTCGTCGGCCAATGTCGACCGCACATGCTTGGCCGCGCCGTCCGGATCGCCCATGTCGTGCAGGCAGTCGAAGAAGCACACGAGGTCGTAGCCGGTACCGGGGTACGACTGCGCCGGTGCCACTTCGAAGGTGACGCGATCGGCGACGCCGGCCTCGGCCGCGGCCTTGCGGGCGTGGACGATCGACGCGTCGTGGGTGTCGTAGCCGACGAAGGTCGAGTTCGGGTACGCCTGGGCGAGGATGATCGTCGATGCGCCGTGACCGCAACCGACGTCGGCCACCTTGGCTCCGGCCTCGAGCTTTTCGACCACGCCGTCGAGCGCAGGCAGCCATTCGGCCACCAGGTTCGTGTTGTACCCGGGGCGGAAGAATCGCTCCACACCTTCGAACAGGTCGTGCGAGTGCTCACCCCACCCCACGCCGCCGCCGGTCTTGAACGCGGCGGTGACCTTGGGTAGGTCCGTGAACACTGAGCACGCCAGCTGCCAGGCGCCGCCCAGGAACATCGGGCTGTCCTCATCGGCCATGGCCGCGGCAACCAGGTCATTCAGCGTGAACGTGCCGGTGGCTTCGTCGTACTCGATGTACTCGGCCGCGGTCTCGGCGGCCAGCCACTCACGCACGTAGCGCTCGTCGCAGCTGGCGCGCTCGGCGACCTGGGCCGGGGTCAGCGCGCCGGCGCCGGCCATGGCCTTCCAGATGCCGAGCTGATCGCCGATGCGGTGGAGGGCGACGCCTTCGCAGGCGCCGAGCTCGGTGACGACCTTGCCCATGAACTCCTCGATCTTGCTCTCGTCAATTGCCATTGGTGTCCTCCTGTGAACGTGGCTCTCACAAGGAAGGCGCCAGAGCGCCGCCAGATCGCGATCTAGCGAGCGGTGTCGTTTGTCACACGCCACACCGTCGGCGACGGCGGCGCGTAGACGCAGAACGTCCCGGTCTGCACCGACGCCCGCAGGTGCTGCCCGAGATCCGGGTGCACCGCGGCGATCTTCTCAATGGCATCACGCACGCGGGCGGCGACCGCCTTGCGCGCCCGTTCGGCCGGGTCGCCCAGTTTCCGATCGCGCCCACCGAGGCCCATCGCCGCGGCGAGCTCGTGGGCCAAGGCGTCGCGCTCGTCCTTGATCCGGCTGATGCGCTCGAGATCGTTGGTCGCCTCGGCCTCACCGAGGTCGACGTCCAACTCGGTGAGCCGAGCGCGGAACTCGCGCCGGGCCCGGTCGTCGAGAACACTGTCGGCGCCCGATGCCGTCGCCTCGCCCTGGGCAATCAGGTCGGCGGCCGCGACCTCGCGGTTCGGCGCGGCGAGAAGGATCGCCAGGTCCCGCACACCCTTGCTGTCGCGGACCGATGCACTGGCGCCGTCGTGCACGAGGGTCCACGTGGTGCCGGCGCGCCGCATCTCGCTGGCGCCGGCGCCGGCCGGTCCGGCGCCCATCGCCTGTTTGGTGCGGGCGACCCACGCCGGCGCCCCAACGCGCTCATGGGCCGCGATCGCGTCGGCGAAGTACGCGGCTGCCGCGTCGTCCCGACCTTGTGCGCGGGCCAGAAGCCCGAGGTAGTGGGCCACGCTGCCCGTGAAGCAGACCGCGCCGGCAACGAGGACGCACCGATCATGGAAGGGCTCGAGCTGTTCGGCCAGCGTGTCGACCATGCTCGGTTCGCCGATCGTGGCGGCCGCTTCGGCCAGGATCGCCGTCTCGTACAGCCAGCCGTAGTTCTTGAACGGACGCTGCGGCCGCAAGACGTCGACTTCGAGCAACTTCGCACGCGCGTCGTCGACCCGACCTTGGTCCATGAATCCGAGCGCTTCGGTGGCTTGGATCATGTCGCTGTACGCCTTGTTCGTTGCGTAGGCGAACCGCGCCCGATCGACGGCCTCCGATCGCCTGCCCTCGAAGGTCTTCACCGCGAGCAGCTGCGCAGCCGACACGTTGAGGTGGTCCGGCTCTCCGTGCTCGGTGGCGATGTCTTCGGCCTGTTGCAGCGCGCGGTGCGCCTCGGCGACGTCGCCTCGGATCAGCGCCAGCGTGACCCGGCGCGTGGCCGCCAGGTAGGCGAAACGCGGGTTGCGGAGGTTCTCGGCCTGGCTGATGAACTCCTCGAGCATCGGCAGCGCCTCGGGATTGCCCATCTCCAACATCGCCACCGCTTGGAGCAGGATCGCCTCGGCGGATTGCTCCTGGTCGCCGGCGGCCGCGGCGGCGTGTCGCAACTCGGTGGCGACCTCGAGCCGCTCCTTCTCCTTGCCGGTGAACCAGATCACATCATGGTGAGCGGCCAGCGCCTCGATGAGGACGTCCCCATCGCCGAGTCGGCGAGCCATGGCAACTGCTTCGGCCGCCAGTTCCTCGTCGGCGCCAGTGACCTCCACGCCCGCCCATGAGTGGTACCGCTCCTTCGCCAACGCCGCCATCACCCGGGCGCGCAGTGGGGTCTCTTCGCCTTGGAGGCCGGCGTTGGCTTCCTCGAGCAGACGGAATGCCTCGCTGTCCTCGATGCCGGAGGTACCCCCAAGCCGGTGGAGACCGAGGGCGGCGCGCGCGAGAACATCGGTGCGCTGCGTGCGCCGGGCCAGGGCGATCGATCGGTGGACCTCGGCCAGGGCGCCATCGCGATCGCCGGCCCGCCATCGCGCGCCGGACAAGTCGAGCAGGACCTCGGCGCGGAGGCTCTCGGTCGGGTGGGGCGCCAGATCGAGCGTCTGCAGCGCTCGCTCGAGGTGGCCGATCGCTTCTTCGTACGCAACCGACGCGGTGGCTTCGGCCGCCGCGGCGCGGGCATATCGCACGGCCCGGTCGGTGTCGCCGGTCAGTGCGGCGTGGTTGAAGTGGTGCGCCAGCTCGGCGGTGTCGACGTCGCCCGCCTCCTGGTATCGCTCCTCGAGCGCGTTGGCGATCTGGAGGTGGAGCCCGGCGCGCGCCACGACCCCCTGACCCTCGTACAACGCCTCGCGAAAGAGCGCGTGGGCGAAGCGGTAGCGGCCGACGGTGGTCGCGCACGCCGCGCCGGCGGTTACCGCGGGTTCAAGGAGCTCGATCAGCGCGGGCGGTGAGAGCACCGCGGCCCGACCGACGACGTCGAGGCGGAACTCCTCGCCGGCAACTGCGGCCAGCGTCAGTGCCTCGATACAACGTTGCGGCAGGCGGGCCATGCGGCGTTCGATGACTTCCCGCACACCCTGCGGCACACCGACGGCGACCTCGGAGCGGTCGAGCGCGTTCTGCGCAGCGAGCAGGCGCGTGACCTCGCCTACGAACAGTGGGTTACCCGCGGTCTGTTGGTGGACCGCAGCCGACAGTTCGACGCGCAGCTCGGTGCCTGCTGTTGACGCCATCAGTCGGGCCACGTCGCCGGCGTCGAGGCCGCGCACTGGCACCAGATGCCCGCGACGGGTCGCATCGTGCATGAGCGCGGCCAACGGGTGATCCGGGCCCACTTCGGTGTCGCGGTAGGTGCCGACGATGACGACGGCGGTCGTCGCCAGCTGACCGGCGACAAAGTTGAGGAGACGCATGGAGGACTCGTCGGCCCAGTGCAGGTCGTCGAGCACGATCATCAGGGGTTGGCGCGCCGCGGCCCGGCAGATGAACGTCGCCAATGCATCGAACAGACGGAAGCGGGCCTGCTCGGCGTCTACGTCGGGCGGCGCCGGGGTTTCGGGTAGCCGCGTCGCGAACTCGGGAAGGAGGCGGCATAGCTCAGCGGTGCCCGCCCCGGCGTCGACCGCGAGTTCGTCGTCAGTCCGTTCTGCCGCGTAGGCCCGGATCGCCTGAATCCACGGCCAGAAGGCGGGTGCACCCTCGCCCTCCCAGCAGGCACCCCACAGGATCCGCGCGCCCTGCTTCGTCGCGTGATCGGTCGCGCTTACGGCGAGCGTGGTCTTGCCGATGCCCGGCTCACCGGCCAACAGGACGAGCCGGCCACGACCGGCGATGGCGTCGTCGACCGCGTCGTCCAGGATCGTGCTCTCGGCCTCTCGCCCGATGATGCCGGGCGTCGACGTGCTCGACGCCCGCGGGGCAGGAGTGGCCTCGTCCCCCCAGTGCACGTCGTGCAGCAGCCACGGGCCATCGAGACCTTTGAGCGTGACCTTGCCCCGCTCGCGGAACTGGATGCCGGCCGTCCCGGCCAGTTGGCGGGCGAGGTCCGACACGACGATCTCGCCCCCGCGGGCCTGCGCCACGATGCGCGCCGCGGCGGCCACCGCCGCGCCGTGGATGTCATCGCCTTCGTGGATGAGTTCGCCGCAGTGCACGCCGATTCGCACCGACAGGTCGCTCGTCGCAGTCTGGCGCTGAATGTCGATCGCGCACTCGAGGGCGCGGCGGGTCGAGGTGAAGGTGACGAGGAACCCGTCGCCCATCGTCTTCACCTCGCGTCCACCGTGTTCGGCGAGAGCGTCTCGCACGATCGTCTCGTGGTCCCGCATGAGCTCGCGGGCCTTGACGTCACCCAGGCGCGACTGGAGGTCAGTTGAGCCCTCAATATCCGTCATCAAGACGGCTACCGGTGCGTCGGATTCCCCCTTGACCACGTCTCTACGCTACGGGACGAACTGCTCCTCGATTTTCGTGATCACTCCGCCGGTGATGGTGACCCAGAACGGCGGGCCCTCGAACGCGGTGCCGCGCTTGGTCAACCCCGCCTGAAGCTCATCGAGCGTGGCCGGCTGCGGATCGGTGCCCGGGTTTCGGGCGAGGTTGGTGAGCGTGACTTGCGCCCCGGACGCGATCGGGACCGTGTACAGCGCCGGGTTGACGTTGAGGATGTAGTAGTCGTTCGGCGGGCCGTCCGGTTCATCGCGGTGGTCCTTGACCCACGCCTTCTTGGCGTCGGCGCCCGTGAGGAATTGGATCTGGTCATAGGTCAGCTTGCGTTGCTGCACGTCGAGCGTCTTGATGTACACCGGAACGCGCCCGTTGGCCACGGTCGTGCTCGTGGTTCCGGTGGCGGCTACCGACGACGAGGTCGTCCCGGCAACCGACGTCGTCGTCGTGTCGGTGGCCTTGTTGCCATCGGAATCACTGCACGCGCCGAACAGCAGGGCTAGGCCTGCGACGAGTACGGCGCCAATACGCGTCTTGCGTCCCTGACCCATCTCTCCATTGTGTCCGGATATGTGCGTTGGTAGAAGTCCAACACCCACAATGCCATCGGCGCCGCGTGGCGGCGCCATCCGCCAATCGTTGCCCGGTTCACCCACCGGTAGGCTGCGAATATGTCCGACAAGATCACGATGGCGCCCGACGGGCGCCTAACCGTTCCCGATGAGCCCATCATTCCGTTCATCGAGGGCGACGGCACCGGTGTCGACATCTGGCCGGCCGCCAAGCTGGTGCTCGACGCGGCGGCGGCCAAGTACGGGAACACCATCGCCTGGAAGGAAGTGCTGGCCGGCGAGAAGGCCTTCAAGGAGACGGGCAACTGGCTACCCGATGAGACCGTCACCGCATTCGACGAGCACCTCATCGGCATCAAGGGCCCGCTCACCACACCGGTCGGCGGCGGCATCCGTTCGCTGAACGTCGCCTTACGCCAGATCCTCGATCTGTACGTGTGCTTGCGCCCCGTGCGCTGGTTCACCGGCGTCCCCTCGCCGGTGAAGCACCCGGAGAAGGTCGACATGGTGATCTTCCGCGAGAACACCGAGGACATCTACGCCGGGCTCGAGGTTGAGGAGGGCACGCCCGATGCGGCCCGGATGCTCGAGATGCTCGCCGAGTTCGGTGGCAAGTGGGCCGAGATCCGCAAGGACAGCGGGATCGGCATCAAGCCGATCTCCAACACCGGCTCGAAGCGGCTCATCCGCGCCGCGATCCAGTACGCGGTCGACAAGAAGCGGCCCAGCGTGACGATGGTGCACAAGGGCAACATCCAGAAGTTCACCGAGGGCGCGTTCCGCAACTGGGGTTACGAGTTGACGCGTGAGGAGTTCAGCGACGTGGCCGTCGGCTGGGACGACTGCGGCGGCGACCCCGGCGGCAAGATCCTCGTCAAGGACGCCATCGCCGACATCACGCTTCAGCAAGTACTCACCCGGCCCGAGGACTTCGACGTCATCGCGACGACGAACCTCAACGGCGACTATCTATCCGACGCGCTGGCTGCCCAGGTCGGCGGCATCGGTATCGCACCGGGCGGCAACATCAACTACGTCACCGGCCACGGCATCTTCGAGGCGACGCACGGCACGGCGCCGAAGTACGCGGGCCAGGACAAGGTCAACCCGGGATCCGTCCTGCTCTCGGGCGTGATGATGTTCGAGCACCTCGGCTGGCAGCCGGCGGCCGACGACATCGTCCGGGCGCTGGAAGCGACGATCGGCGACAAGATCGTCACGTACGACTTCGCGCGTCTGATGGAAGGGGCGACCGAGGTGAAGTGTTCTGAGTTCGCGGCGGCGATCGTGGAGCGCCTCTAATGGCGCCGCGCAAGCCGATCCAGGTAACCGTTACCGGCGCGGCCGGCAACATCGGTTACGCGCTGCTGTTTCGCATCGCGGCCGGGCACCTGTTCGGTCCCCACCAGCGCGTGATCCTGCGACTGCTCGAAATCGAGCCCGCGCTGCCCGCGCTCGAGGGTGTCGTCATGGAGTTGGACGACTGCGCGTTCCCGTTGCTGGCCGGCATCGAGGCCACGTCGGATCTCAAGACCGCGTTCGACGGCACGAACTGGGGCTTGTTGGTCGGTTCGGTGCCGCGCAAGGAAGGCATGGAGCGCAGCGACCTGCTCAAGGTCAACGGCGGGATCTTCAAGGGCCAGGGCCGGGCGATCAACGACCACGCCGCCAGCAACGTGCGCGTGCTCGTCGTCGGCAACCCGTGCAACACCAACTGCCTCATCGCGCGCAGCCACGCACCCGATGTTCCGGCCGAGCGCTTCTTCGCGATGACGCGTCTCGATCAGAATCGAGCGACGACGCTGCTGGCCCAACGGGCCGGCGCCACCGTCGGCGACGTCAAGAACGTGGCCATCTGGGGCAACCATTCGTCGACCATGTACGCCGACGCCGCCAACGCCCGGATCGACGGCAAGCCGACCTACGACGTCATAAACGACACCGAGTGGCTACATGGCGAGTTCCTCACCACCATCCAGCAGCGCGGCGCCGCGATCATCAAGGCCCGCGGTCAGTCCTCCGCCGCGTCGGCGGCCAACGCGGCGATCGACTCGGTCGTCAGCGTCGTGAATGCCACCGAGTCGGATGACTGCGCGTCACTCGCGGTTGTCAGTCGTGGCGAGTACGGGATCCCCGAAGGGTTGCAGTTCGGGTTCCCCGTCGTCTCCGACGGCAAGGGCAGCTGGTCGGTCAAAGAGGGGTTCGACCTCGACGACTTCGCGCGCGACCGCATCCGGGTCACCACCGAAGAACTCCAAGCCGAGCGATCGGACGTCGCCGACCTCCTCGCCATCGGAACCAAAGGTTCCTAGGCGAACTAACTGCGCTCCGGCTCCGGGGCAAAGCCGCTCCGCCTGCGCCCTGCACTGCTTTCCCGCTGGCATCAGGAGGAGGCGCCTTCGGCGCCGTGCACTGCCGCCAGCAATCGGCCGGCCGCTTCTCGCCGGCCGTAGGCCGGCCCTCACGGCTGGACGCAGAGGGTCTTCAGCGGGAGGCTGGAGGGGCTTTGCCCCGGAGGCCGACCACAGTTGTGAACTCGGCGTTAGACCCGGATGGTCAGGTGGACTTCGACGCCGGCGCGTTGGAGGTACGCCAGCTTCTTCTCGATGGCTTGCTTCCAAGCCGCCAGGTCTTGGTCGAAGTGACTTCGATCGCCGTCTTCGAATGCGTGTTCGAGTTCGTCGAACGCCGCATCCTCGGCATCGAGCAGTGACCGGTACTTCGTGAAGAAGTGGTCGTCCAGCACCTCGGCCAGCGTCACGGGCGATCTCCCTGTGCAATGGGTTGGGTGAGCAGAAGAGTGAGCTTACCGACGTGACGGCGGTCCGTCACTGGCGATCTCAGAGCACGCAGTCGTCGATGCGATTCGCCCGGGCAAAGCGGGCGATCCGCCCCACCGGACCATTGCCCTGCGCCGCGATCGACGTGTACACGCTCGCCTTCTCGGTCCTCACCGCCGCCGCGTACTGGCGCCCGATTCCCGTGTAGTTGGCCCACTCCTCGAGCCAAGCGGCGACCTCGCCCTGATCGTCGGGCTTGACGGCCAGGGCGCCCAGCTCGCCCGACACGCGGTCGAGCTGGTCGGCCACGTGTTCGACCTGGGTGGCGATGTCGTTGCGGTCGGTCTTGGGCGTGCCACCGAACAGGTCGGTGTCCTTGCGCTTGGCCCGCAACGCCGGCAACTCGCGAGCGCACAGCGCCGTGGCCTCCCGGATGAAGGCGGCGTCATGGATCGTCGGGGAGGGGCGGCTGTCGCACGCCGCAGTACCCAGAAGCGCAGCGGCGGCCGTGAGCGCGACAACCAAGCGCTTAGCCACGAGTGGCCTCGAGCGCGGCGGCGTGGTCGAGGAGCCGGGTGATGTTGCCGCCGATACGGATGCGCCCCGCCGTGAGCGCAGCGGCCGCGCTCATGCGCCCTTCGTGCACGGCGAGCGCGGTGTCGTAGTCCTCGGTAATGGTCACGTCAGGGTTGGTGGCGGCGCCGGCTTCGACGGCCACCGCGTCCGCCCATACTCGCAGGCCGTAGACCACGTCTCCGTCCGGACCGCCGACCACCCGCTGCTCGATGGTGAGTTCGGGCGGGCCCAGCGGGAGCGATGTCGCCGCCTGTTCGGCGAACCAGGCGGGGGAGAGGAAGGCGGTCACCGGGCCTACGATGCCACGGTGAACCTGGAACGTCCGGCGGTTGTTCGCGCCGTCATGGCCGCCGCCGCGGTGCTGCTGGTTCTGGGTCTCATCGGTGTGTTCACCGTGGACGCCGACGACAACACCGACCTGGCCGCGAGTGACCGCACGACCACCACCGGCGACACGGGCACGACGACGACCCTGGTTGGTATCGCGCCGCTGCTCGGCCGCGTGACCACCACTGTGGCGGGCACCGCCACCACCAAACCGGCGACGACCAGCACGTCGAGCAACGCCCCGGTGCCCGATCCGGGCCCCGTGCGCGCCCCCAACCCGGGCACGTACACCTACAACTTCGCGAGCCAGGCCGATCCCTCGACCAACGGCGAAACGGAGTCCAAGATCGAGGTGCTGCCACCGCTAAACGGTGCCGCTCGCCGCCGCCAGACCTACAAGGACGGCGAGGGCAACACGCTGGCCAACGAGGAAACGTGGGACAACGGCGGGCTCAGCGTCACCACGTCGCACATCGTGAGTCCGCAGGCGACGGTCGACTGCACGTGGAAGCCCCCGCTGCTGGTCCTCGGGTTCCCGCTGGCGATCGGCAAGACGTTCACAACCGACAGCACGTGCACGACGATGGTGCAGGGCACACAAGTCACGCTCCACCGTCAGGCGGAAGGCAAGGTCACCGGCAAATTCCTCGAGAAGATCGGCGGCACGTCGGTGGCGGTGTGGGTGATCGAGTCGACGGGGACGACCACAGTCAAGAGCGCGTTCTTCAATACCGAGACGACCGAGAAAATCACGCGTCGCTTCGCGCCCGGTCGTGGGCTGATCACCTATGAGAAGGGCGACATCAGCGCCAACGGCCGCACGTCGTCCTACGACCGCACGCTGGTGAGCCTCACGGCTAAGTAACTAGGGCGCCATGTCGAAGAGGTCGGTCAGGCCGAGCGTGGCCGACGGACCGACGATGAGTTGCTCGAGGATCCCGGTGCCCGTCGCGCCGTCGTCGCGTTCGGCCCGGCACAGCGTCTGCACGTGCAGGTTCAGCGGCGACGCTTCGTTCTCGTCGGCGGTGACGATCGAGTCGTAGGTGCGGACGTCGTCGCCTACGTACATGGCGTGGCCCCACGACGGATGCGTGTAGCCGATGCCCTGCATGTAGAAGTTGTAGAGCGGCGTGAGCGTGATGCGCTGCGCGCCGTCGGCGAACGTAAAGATCAGCTCAGCGCTCTCCGCATGGCGGGTGCCGGAGCGCAGGCTGAGTGTGTACGCCGCGCTGCCCTGTTCGACGGCGGCGTCGGGCTGGCCCGTCGAAACGCGCATCGCGCTCTCGTGCCATCGGCTGCCGTCAGGGTGCTCGTTGATGTCGAATAGATACGACGCGTCGTCGAAGTTGAGGGGCGCCCACAACCAGTAGAAGCCCATCGGCATGACCGGCGCGCCCGTCTCTCGTTCACCGATGGGCCGGATGCCCCACGAGCGATCGCGGGTGCCCCACCAGTCGGTGTCGCTCATGGCGACCTCGTGGCCGCCGGCGCGCGCCCACCCGCGCCACGTGCCGTTCTGCGTGAGCCGGGTGATGTCGAAGACGGTGCGGTCGCCGGTCGACCACAGGTAGTGCGGCTCCTCGAAGACCGGGCCGCGGGCCGTGAACATGAGCGACGCGGCCACCGCCGACTCGCGATCGTCGATGTCGATTCGCAGCACGCGCAGGGGCTCGATGATGGTGACGGCGATCGGGCCGACCGACGTGTCGAGCCGGTCGGCACCCATGCGCCGCGACGCGCGCACGTTGTGCTGCACGCCGTCGACGATGATCGAGAACGCGGCGTCGGCCACGTCACGGCCCGGGTACTGGCCGTGCGCCAAGGCGAAGAAGGCTGAGCCGTCCTTGGCGTAGCCGTTGAAGAAGAAGCGGTCGTAGAGGTTACGGTCCGAGCCGGCATGGCGCACCGGCCGTGACGTCTGGTGAAGCGGATATTCGTCCCCGGGCGTGATCACCGGCCCAACGTACCGGCGGTGTGTTACTCAGGGCCTGTGTACCTGGACTTTGCCGCCGACGATGCCGGGTTCGGCGGCTATATCCGACTCGAACGGTCGTCGTTCTGGGCCGCGGTGGTCGGCCTCGCCGGCCACCCGCTGGTTGCGTTGCGTGACGACGACGTGCCGCGCGGGCGCGGGCTCGACGTGCGCACCGACGGGTTGTGGGCGTCACTCACCTGCGAGGCGCCCGGCGAACACTGGTCGGCCGGCATGGAGGCGTTCGCGGTGGGCTACGACGACCCCGTCGACGCGCTGGGCGACGAGCGGGGCGACATCGTCGCGCTGGGATTCGACCTTGAATGGGAACGCAGCACTCGCGGCCTGTGGCACGTGCACGGCGACGTGCTGGTCGGCGATTCGCGGATCGCGATCGACACGGTTGGCTCGGTTGGCGAGGCCGCGGTCACCGGCCGCGTGGGCCAGACCGCGATTGCCACTGACGACGTCATCGCGATCGTCGCGCCCGATGGACTGCTGGCCGGTGGCGTGGCGAGCGACGGTGATGTGCGCGTGCAGCTCGAGCCGCGTTGGCACGCGCCGGTGAAGTCAGGGTCCGGGTTGCCCCGAGCGTTGTGCGTGCTCACGTCGGCCGACCATGGCGCCGGCGTGGCGTGGGCGAGTGCCGCGGTCGTTAATGACCCAGCAGCGGGGACTTGAACGGTGTCAGCAGCACCACGCGGGTGGCGGCGTCGATCACGCCGGTGACCGGCAGGTGGGCGGCGCGCTGGTACGCGGCGATGGCCTCGGCCACTGACGTACTCCAGACACCGTCGACGGCGGTCGGGAAGCCAAGACTTGTGAGCAGGTACTGGTAGGCGCGCAACTGCCCGGCGTTCAGCGTGGTGTCGGGCATCGTGGGCAGTACGAATTGCGGCGCATCCCGGATCGCGTCCCACGCCTCTTGTGACGCGTGCTGCCACGACCAGAACGACACCGACGTGGCGCCGTGCTCCTCGGCGGCCGCCATGAAGGCCTGGATGGCGGCGCGCCCGGGGACGCCGGGCGGACCGTGGTCGGCGGCGCCGTCATACGCCTGGCCGATCGGGATGATGGGCTTCCCGAACTTGCCGAGGTCGTACATCGCGTGGACGACGTCGCTCACCGGCTCGCGGTTGAGCCAATAGACCATCGGCGCGATGGCGTCGAAGCTGGAGACGACCTGCGCGTACGGGTAGACCTTGACGGCGGCGCGCGACGGCCGCGGCACCGTCGCGATGAGTGGATATCCGTCGCCTACTGCGTGGCGCAGCCCGGCGCCGTAGGCCGTGGCGTTGGCGGGCGTCACCTTGACGCCCATGCTCGGGAACTCGATGTCCGCCGAGAACCCGTCGATGCGGTGGCCGTCGGTGGTCGTGAAGCTGATGGCCGCGATCGCCCGGTTGACGTCGTCAGCCACGTTGTTTAAGTACGGGAAGTCCCAGCCGTAGACGCGGATCCCGTTGGCGTGGGCCACCGGTAGCAGGCGGGCCAGGAAGTCGCCGGCGTAGAAGCCGGTCTTCGAGGAGCCGGTGCGGACGAAGATGTGCGTCAGCCCGATGGCGTGGGCGCGGGCCACGATGGCCTCGGGGTTGCCGCCCTCGACCGCGGCCGGCTGGTACATCCACATGCCCTTCCCGACGGGCAACGCACCCTTGAGCGCGGGGGCGGCCGGCGTGG
>DASRJI010000204.1:0-2079 GCA_035649535.1 Acidimicrobiales bacterium
GCACGCCACGAACGGGACCGGCGACGCGTCGAGCCCGCGCCCGAAGGCCACGCACCCGAGCGCGCCCACCGTCACGCCGGCCGTGCCGGCGTCGACCCCGAAGGCTCCCGTTTCCGCGCCACCCTCGAGCGTGCTCGCCTCCGAGGTAGGGAACGATCCATCGCTCGCACCGCAATCGTCCCCGCCGGCGATGTCGCGCACCGAGAACGCAGGACCCCAGGCGCCTTCCACGACTGCGCCCGCGCCGCCGCCGATCCCGCCCACGACGACGCCGAGCACCACGACGCCCTGACCCCTACGCGGGAGGCTAGGAGGCGACCGCCAACGCGTCGACGTCGATCCCGTACAGCGCGGCGGCGTTCTCGGAGAGGATCGCCCGGCGTTGCTCGTCCGACAGGTCGCCGGCGTGCTCCTCGAGCATCTCCTGTGACCACGGCCAGGTCGAGTCGCTGTGGGGGAAGTCGTTTGCCCACATGAGCCGGTGCCAGTTCAACAGGTCGGCGGTCTTGAACGCGACCCAGTCGTCCTGGAACGTCACATAGATGTGCTCGGCGAAGTATTCGGACGGCAGGCGCGAGAGCTCCTGTCCCGCGGGCAGCCAGTACCGATGGCGCTTGTACGCGTGGTCGAGCCGGTACATGTAGTGCGGCACCCACCCGGCGTCGGCCTCTACGCACACCACTTTGAGGCCGGAGTGACGCTCGAAGACTCCGCCGAGGACGAGTGTGCCCATGATGTCCTGGCAACCACGCACGACCGAGAGAAACATGTTCATGCGCGGGCCACGCGTCGGTGTCGTGTCGCGTGTGGTCAGGATGTGGAACGACAGCGGTAGCCCGAGCTCGACGGCCGTCTCCCAGAACGCGTCGTACACCGGTGAGTCGTAATCCTCCACCGCGGGGTTCCCGGGCATCATCACGCCGCGTAGGCCCAGCGCGGCGATCGACTTGAGATCCTGGATGCCTTCCTCGGGGGAGCGCATCGCGGTCTGCCCGCAGCCGAGGAGCCGGTCGGGATGGCGCGCGGAGTATTCGGCGATCCAGCGGTTGTACGCCTCGAAGCACGCCCGCTTGTAGTCGAAGTCCTTGTGGTTGCAGAGCTGCATGCCGACGGTGGGGTACAGCACTTCGGCCGCCACGCCGTCGCGAAGCTGATCGGCGAGGCGGGCCTCGGGGTCCCATCCGCCGCGGTGCAGGCTCTCGAACCGCACGCCGGTGATCCGGATCTCCTCCGCCGGCTTGCCGGCCGCCGCCACCAGCCCCATCGGGACCGGTGTCTTCATGCCCGGGATCACGAACAGGTCGCCGACGTCCTCGCCCATGAACTCCAGGTGCGGCGCCTGATCGCGCCACTTCGGGTCGATGCGGTCGACGTAGGTGTCGGGCGGCTCGGTGATGTGCGAATCGGCGGAGATCACGGGAAAGTCCACGACGTCGATCGTACGCCGCGTCGATCGCGCGCGCTCACGGAGCTGCGTCGGCGCCGGATCAGCGGATCGCCGGCAGCACCTCGGTGGCGAATCGTTCGAGGGCAGCGCGGGCCTCGTTCGGGTCGGCACCGAGAGTGGGGCCGGTAACGATGAGCTTGTCGAGACCCAGGTCGACGAGCTCGCCGAGCCGCTGCGCACACGTCTCCGGGGTGCCGACGACGCCGAAGCGCTCGATGAACTCGGGCGTGAGCTTGCCCGCCTGCGGCGAGCCGACCTGGGTGTGGCGGGTCATGTCGTACGCGTCGTGGACCGCATCAAAGATGTCGCGCTCGTCAGGTTCGACCGGGCCGTTCACGGAGCCGTGCATCACCGAGAATCGGGCGAAGGTGGCCACACCGCCGCTGGCCAGCTCGCGCGCCACGTCGACGTCCGGGTGGGCGACCACGTTGACGAACGATCCGATCGAAGTCCCGCCGGCGGCACGTACGGTCTCGATGCCCCAGCGCACGCGGTCGGGATCGGCACCCAGCGCCAGCAGCACCCGGTCGGCGTGACGGGCGGCGACGGCGAGAACGCGCGGTCCCGTCGCGGCCACCTCGACCGAGACCTTGGGCAAATCCGGCGGGAGGAAATGCAGACGGCTCGCCGTA
>DASRJI010000205.1:0-4910 GCA_035649535.1 Acidimicrobiales bacterium
CTGATCACTGCCGTCGCCGTGCCGATGGTGTTCAACTTGGCCGCAGTATTCAGCCCGGTGGCGCGGTTCCGGGTGAGCGATCCGATGAACTGGGTCACCCGAACGCTGCCCTACATCTTCTCCATCCGCGACTACTTCAACAGCTCGATCCAGGGCAACGGCGTGTACTACGGCCTGCCGATGTGGCTGATCCTGTTGCTGCGCATCGCGTTTCTGGCGTTGGCGGTCGGCAGCTTGTGGCTCTTGTATCGCTATTACCGCACCCGCGATCCGCTGTTCTGGATGGCGACGTCGTCGGGTGTGCTGCTGATCGCGTCATTCCTGGTGCTGTCGCTTGGCCAGGGCTACTACTCGATGATGCTGTTCCCCTTCCTGATGACGGTCGTGCTGCCGAACTCGGTGATCCGTAATTGGCCGGCGTGGCTGGCGATCTACGGGTTCATGAGCGCCGACCGGTGGCTGCTCGGGCACTGGCCGACAACAGGACGGTTCCTGGAGTACATGAAGTTCACCTACGGCTGGTGTCTGATGCTCGTGGTGGTGTTCTGCGTGCTCTACTTCCGCTATCTCGACGCCAAGGCCGAAGGCCGACTGGACGACGGCATCGACCCGCCGTGGATCAAGGAAAAGGACACTGCGCCGACGCCGGCATAAGTGCACGTCGGTCGGCGAGACTGAGTTCTTTGCGCCTGCACGAAGAGCGGCGGGCATCTCTGCAGGGCAAACTGACGTTTGCGCCATTTTTGCTAAATCGACACGGTCACGTCGAGCACCGGCGCAGGATCAGTCCTGACGGCCCCCTGATCTCGACCGAGTTGATTCGCTCGCGGGGAGGTCACAGGGAGGCCACGCACATGCCAAGAATCCCTACGGATTCGCTGTCCGTTACGCCGGCGTGGCTCAGCGAGGTTCTCGGGGCCGATGTCTACGGCTGCGAGCTCGAGCAGATCGCGGTGGGCGTCGGGCTGCTCGGCACGCTGTTCCGAGTCCACCTCGACGGAGGACCGGACGTACCCGCATCGGTGGTCATCAAGCTTCCGACGCTCGACACTCAAGTCCGTGCGGCCATCTGTGAGGCCGCCAACTTCTACCAAAAGGAAGTCCGTTTCTACGAAGAAATCGGGCTTGCCAATCCCCTGCCGCCAGCACGCCCGTACTTTGTCGCCTTCGACGAAGCGACACACGACTTCGTCCTTGTGCTCGAAGACCTGGCGCGGCTTCGGCTCGCCGACCAGCGATTCGGCTGCAGCGCGGAGGACGCCGAGGCGGTGATCGACGCCATCGCCCGCCACCACGCCCACTGGTGGGACAGTGACCATCTCACGTCGCTGCCGTGGCTGAAGACGTACGACGTCCCGCCTTTCTCCGCGGTGGTCATCAGCAATTACGAGGCGGCCTGGCCGGTCTTCCTTGAGCGCCTGGGGTCCGATGTATCCCCTGAGCTCCGCGACTTCGGCGACCGGTTTCGGTCGCTGATGCCATGGTTCTTGGAGGAACTCTCGCGCCCGCCGCTCACGTTCTTGCACGGAGACTTGCGGCTTGACCAATTGTTCTTCGGCGTGGCCCCCGACGACCCACCGGTGACGGCGCTGGACTGGCAGATCACCGGGAAAGGCCGAGCCGCTTACGACGTCGGCTATTTCCTGAGTCAGAGCCTCACCACCGATACCCGGCGCAGCTGTGAGGACCAGCTGTTGAAGCGGTACAGCGAACGGCTCGCGGAACACGGAATCATCTATCCCCCAGACCAACTGACCCGCGACTACCGGCTCACCACGGCATGGTGCTTCATCTACCCCGTCATCGCCGCCGGCCGGGTCGACATCGCCAACGACCACCAATTGGAACTGATCCGCGCGATTCTGAACGCCGCCGCGACGGCGATCGAGGACCACGACGTCATGTCACTGAGGCCCGACTGACGATGGCGGAGAGCCGCCGCAACTGCGCCTCCTGTGGTACCTCGAATGAGGAAGACGCCCGCTTCTGTGAGGGCTGCGGCGCATCGCTCGCCCGCGTGTGTGCAACCTGCGGCGTCGAGGCGAGCGCCACCGCGCGATTCTGCCGCGGGTGCGGCGGTTTGCTAGACGATCCGGCCGAGAATGTTCCGATCGCGGCCGCACGCAAGACGGTGACCGTGCTGTTCGCCGACCTGGCGGGTTCAACCAGCTTCGAAGAGCGAGTGGACGCCGAAACGGCGCGGGATGTCATGGGCCGCTACCACGACCTCCTGCGGTCGACCGTCGATCGTCACCGGGTGGGGGTCACGAAGTACATCGGCGACGGCTTCATGGCCGTCTGGGGCGTTCCCGAAATCGGACCCGACGACGCCGCTCATGCTGTCGAAGCTGCGGTCGAGATGCAGGCGCAATTCGTCGACCTCGCCGGCCGGGTCGGCGACGCTCACGGGGTTGAGCTCGCGTTGCGAGTCGCGGTGAACACCGGTGAGGTCGTGGTGGGGCCCGGCGATGCCGACCTCGTCGGCGACGCGCTGAACGTCGGAGCCCGGCTCGAGGCCGAGTGCCCGCTCGGCCGCGTCGTTGTCGGCGAGGAGACGTGGCGATCGACGCGCGGCCGGTACGACTACGAATCCCTCGGCCAGGTTCAGGTGAAGGGTCGAACCGCGCCCGTCGCGGTGTACCAGTGCGGTGGCCGCCAGTCGGAGACCGCTGACGCTCCGTTCGTCGGCCGCGCCGACGAAGTGCGACGGCTCCAAGGCGTCCTTGATGAAGCGATCTCCGCGCGGGCGGCTCGGTTGGTGACGGTCATCGGCGACCCAGGCGTTGGCAAGAGCCGGTTGGCCGCCGAGTTCGCCCGCGCCCATGACAACGTCTGCGTCATCGAGGCTCGGTGCGATGTCGAGGGTGCTGTCGCACTCGCGCCGATGGTCGAGGTCTTGCGGGCGCGGAATCTCGAAACCGATATTCCCGCAAGCATTTCCGAGCGAGAGCGCCTCCTGCGCGACGTCAACGGATTGGTGGCCGGTGTCGCCGGGTCGGTGGAGGAGAGCTTTTGGGCGCTGCGCCGGTTCATCGAGGTGGTAGCCGACCGGCCCGTCCTGCTCGTCATCGACGACATCCAATGGGCGGACACTCTGCTACTGGACTTCATCGAGCACCTGGCCGAGTGGGTGCAGGAGGTGCCGGTCATGGTCCTGGCCCTCGCCCGGCCAGAGCTGCGCGACATCCGGCCCGACCTCGCGACCGTCAGCCGGTGGGTATCCGAGGCGGTCCACCTGGATGGCCTCGACGCCGACGACACCGCGGAACTCGCCGCCAAGGTGCTCGGCGCCAGTGCACTGCCCGACGAACTCCTGCGCCGCCTCCCGTCGTCGACCGGAGGTAATCCCCTATTCGTGCGGGAACTGATCGGGATGCTCGCGTACGACGGCGTCCTGGTTCAGGAACCGAAGGGCTGGCGCCTGACGATCGACGTCGACGCCATCGCCGTCCCGCCGACGATCCATGCGCTCTTGTCGTCGAGGCTGGAACGACTCGGCGCCGCCGATCGGCGGATCGTCGAGATCGCGTCGGTGGCCGGCAGCGACTTCTCGCTGGGCGCCGTGCGTGCGCTCACAGACGTCGACAGAGCAGGAATCGCGTTGTCCCTCAACCGGCTTCGCCGTCTAGAGCTCGCCCACCCGAGCGGGTCCTACGCGGGCGACGAGCCGGTCTGGCGCTTCCACCATGTGCTGATTCGCGACGCCGCCTACCGCCGGCTGCTGAAGTCTGACCGCGCCGACCTGCACGAGCGACTGGCCGACTGGGTGGCAGCGGGCGGGGCCGGCGCTGCGGTCGACCACGACGAGACGATCGCCCGACATCTGGAAGCCGCCCATACCTATCGACTCGAGCTCGGCACCCTCGATAAGCACACCGGCGAGCTTGCCCTGCGTGCCGCCCGCCGCTATGCCGCATCGGGCCGCCGCGCCCTCGACCGCGACGAGCTCGTCTCCGCGGGAACCCAGGCGGCCCGGGGTGCCGCCCTGGCGACCGCCGACGACGTCGTCCACGCCGACCTTCTGCTCATCGGCTGCGAGGCCTTCCTGTCTGCGGGCGACGTGACGGCCGGCGCACCGCTCGTCGACGACCTCGAACGTGTTGCGGGCGACGCGTTGGCGCCCTGGGCCACCTGCTACCGATGTCAGTTCGTTGTCTACACCGACCCGGAGCGGTTGCTAGAGGTCGACGGCCGACTCCAAGGTGCCATCGACGAATTCGGCAAGCGCGAAGATGCGGCGGGACTGTCCAAGGCGCACAGGGTGCGGGCGAGTGCGCGAGCCCGTCTCGGCCGGATCGGCGATTGCGAATCCGACCTCTTCGAGGCGCTCATCGCGGCGCGACAGAGCGGGGACCACCGACAGATCACCGCGGCGCTGAGTGCAGCGCCGGGCGCTGCGCTGTGGGGACCGAGTCCTGTGCCGAAGGCCGGCGGGCGTTGTCTCGACGTGGTCCGGATGCAGCGGATGACGACGGCCGCACCCTCGCTCGAGGCGACATCGTTGCGCTCGCTTGCCGTACTGGAACTGCTTCGGGGCCGGCCGGATAAGGCCCGCACGATGCTCGCCGACGCCCGCCAGGTCGTCGCCGATCTCGGCCTGCGGCACGGCCTGATGGAGACCGAACTGTTCGCGGGAATCATCGAATCGATGGATGGCGACCTGGTCGCCGCCGAGCCGCACTTCCGAACCGCCCTGGAAGGGTTGGACGCGCTGGGGGCCGGCGCGGACGCGGGTCAAGCCGCCGCACTGTTGGCACGGTCGGTGCTCGCCCAAGGCCGGGTCGACGAAGCCGATCGCTACGCCACGGAGAGTGAGCGCCTCGCGGGCCGCAACCTGAAGACGGCGATCGCCTGGCGCGCCGTGCGGGCGGAAATCCTTGCGGCCCAAGGCTGTCACGACGAGGCTGCCG